>CAZWUO010000440.1:0-1505 GCA_964636675.1 uncultured Ectothiorhodospiraceae bacterium | reverse complement strand
GCTTGTCCAACAAACGGTTCAGATTGTGGTTCGTGCCTCACACAATCTAACCTTTTTCGTTAGGCAGTAATTGTAAAAACATACACACTTACGAATCTATATTTCTTCCGTGTTGCCACCTGTAGGAACTCCCTGCCCTGATTTATAGGTTCCTTCCTCAACAGAGGATGTTTCAATTCCATGCTCATCGGCATAAGCTTGTTTTGCATCAATTGTAAATGTTGATGATTCTTGGTGACTTGGGTGGGCGCTAGATATTCGATAATATGTTGTTGCTTTCAATATTCCAGAACTCATTTTTTGAGTCATATACAAAGCCATATTTTTACTCCTTGAATTAATATAATGTAATAAAAAGACCTGACCCCTCAGGTCAACATTTTATGCCGTCATGAAACCTGAGGGGGAAGGAAAATAAGATCAGGATAGAGGAATTATTTTACCTTTAGCAGGTGCAGCTCCCTGCCCAGCACTCCCACTATTTGACAGCATTCTGTATTCGGTTGTCCCTTTCGAGGTAACAATTTTACCTGAGATCGTATACAGCTGAAGGTCACCTGACACTGAGTAGTCACTAGCTGTATTGTCTATTGTGAAATCTAGCTCAACATGTGACATTTTTTGCGCGATTTCAAACATTTGATTAACAATTATCGTGACCTGATCGTCGGTCAGCCCCATGGAGTGCATTGTGTCTGTGGTCTTTTGGTAGCTGGCTGATGCTCCACCACCGAAAATAGACCAGATACTAATATTGGCACTAGCATGGGTCTCCGCATAGGATGTTACTTTGCTTTTCTCTGAAGCACTTAGCATCGACATCACCATATCGTTTAGCTTTTGGACGTCTTCAGATGTGATTGCCATGACTTGGATTGTTGCTTTTAAAGTCCCCGATGTGTGAGCAGGTACTGTATACGACAAACCAGTGAAAGAACCAGTTCCTTGAGCTTCGACCGAGAACCCTGTTTCCGATGCGGGAGGAGCATCAACTAAGATAGTTGCCGGAAAGTTGATTGATATGTGTCCAGATGTTGTCATTTTTTCTTCCTATTTTTAAGTATTGGTAAAGCTATTAATTGAATATCATTTATAACAAAGTTATTTGACGTTATGTTCTACGGCGGTTTCTTAATCATATTTACCTCCTTATTCATAGTTGCCTAACGAGTCTGTAGGAAAAGCCTCACCGAGTGTGGAAAATCCATTTTTTTTAAATTTGGCATCAACACACTAAAAAGGAAATCAAGCTATTCCCAACAATAACAGTACGTTAAGCACGATTGTGCATTGTTGTGCAAATAGAAAACCGTAAAATAGTGTGTATTAACAGGTGATTACAGTGTGTTTTTTGCGATTTATCTCGTTGTGCAACCATTAACACTAAACTTGTAGAAATACTTTCCAAAGATTTCATATGTAGATGATATTGCTACCTTTTTCTACAGGCTCAAGTTAGTATACAGTTTACTGATATCTACAACGGGTTGCAAGTATTGGCAATA
>CAZWUO010000439.1:0-1507 GCA_964636675.1 uncultured Ectothiorhodospiraceae bacterium | reverse complement strand
ATCATTAACACCCAAAGGATAAATACAATGTTGCAAAAACAAACATTAACCCAGATGCGAACACTCAAACTCAGCGGCATGGCCGACGCTTTAGAGTTACAATGGAGTCAACCACAAACCTACGATGAGATTAGTTTTGATGAGCGATTGGCATTAATGATTCATCAGGAAATAACATCACGTGACAATAAACGATTACAACGACTATTGAAAACGGCGAGCTTTAAAATCTTTGCGAGATTAGAAGACATTGATTACACCCATCCAAGAGGTTTAATGAAAAAGCAAATCGCCACTTTACAAACGGGTGACTGGCTCCTAAAAAAACGTAATCTCATTATCACCGGGCCAACAGGCTGTGGTAAAACATATTTGGCTTGTGCGATGGGGCATTATGCTTGCCACCAAGGAATGAGTGTTCGATACTTTCGCGCCACACGACTGTTTGAAATGTTAACCATTGCACATGGTGATGGCAGTTACTTAAAAATAATTAATCAACTCGCTAAAGCCGATGTACTTATCATTGATGATTGGGGATTAGAGAAATTAACACTGAGTCAACGCAACGATCTTTTGGAAATTATGGAGGATCGTCACGCAACAAAATCAACGATTGTGACCCGCCAATTACCAGTGACAAAATGGCATAACTATATCGGTGATGCGACATTGGCCGATGCTATTCTTGATCGATTATCACACAACGCACACAAACTGAAACTGAAGGGGGAATCGATGAGAAAAAAAATGTCTTCATTGACTGAAGATGAACACTTAGGGTAAAAAGAACACCACCCAATGCTTAGGGCGGTTGAGTGTTCATCTTCCGCCGGAATGGGTGTTCATCTTCACCGGAATACGCAAAGCGTGAGAACAAGCTGTTGTGAAGGCACAATCACCCCCGGATCATTCGTAGGTGGCATAGACGATTTGATGGCGGACAAGCGACGATTGATGACAGTTGATGAGACACAATTGTGTGACTTAAAAAAATTCGTCAATGTAGAGTGGCGTGCTTTTTTGACAGACTGAAGCGTCGGCCAGCGTTGAACGAATTGGCAAAACAGTGGTGTATCTATGTCATCAAACCACTGTAATACTTGTGGATAGTAATCTTTTAGCGCGGCGGTTATTCTATTGGACAGACGCACCTTTTCACTGACTAACGTACGCCTATCTTCCGTAAATTGCTTTAATATACGCGTTTCGGGTGAATCAGGAATCAGCTGTTTTAGGGTATGGCCGTGTCGAAGCATATAATCTAATTGCAGATAGGCGTCAGTCGGGTCATCCTTCGCCCCACTTTGCGTAAATGCTTCTCGGTATTTAGAGAGTGCTTTTGGAGGAATAGGAAATAATACGATAAAGCTGTATTTGAGCAATGCATAAACGACTGGCCCTGCCTTAAGTTCTAGACGGATGGCAATTTTTTGATTGTTAAATCGTTTTCTAAGATCGAATGCCCATTGTTGAATAGCCTCTGGTGAATGTTCTAAGATACCGT
>CAZWUO010000438.1:0-1548 GCA_964636675.1 uncultured Ectothiorhodospiraceae bacterium | reverse complement strand
GGCTGAGGTATTGGATGAGTACGAACAGCAGCCCATGCCAGCTGTTCAATCATTCTGTCTAAATGGAAACGACGGTTAAAACGATAACAAAATTCAGCAAGATATCGCGGAAGATGCTTATGACTGACGGCATGATAGGTTCCATGAATGGAGTTTTTAACGTTACCGATCACGGTGTTGACCCATTTGGAATGTCGGCGATTCTCCTCCGCTTTTTTACCGCTGCTTATTATTATTTCATGACCGCATCCGGCATCATCTATGCCGGAAAAACAACCAAGACCATCGGAAACTACAATGCTGTCCCATTTCAGATGTTTTTTAGACCATTGTGTAACCTCATCCTTGGTAAACCCTTTAATTCTGCTAAAACGCATGAATACAGGATTACCTTTGAGATTTGTTGATACTGCGGCAAGGAAAGGCACTTTGCCGGAAGCTCCACGCCCTCGTTTGCCGTCACGCTTACGACCACCCCAATATGCGTCATCAAGCTGGATGATACAGGGCAACGGCATGGAATCATCTCTCTCTTTCATAACTTGCTGCAGTTTGTGCTTCATGCGAAGAGCGGCATTTGCTGAAATGCCGAGTGACCTTGAAAGATTAAGAGAGGAGATCCCGTCTTTTGATTGGGTTATCAGGTAGATGCCAAGGAACCAGGTCGTTAACGGAAGTTTGGTGGAGGCAAAAATAGTTCTGCAGATCACAGAGGATTGGCGATGACATCGTTTGCACTGGAATAAATTTCTACTTTTAATCTCGCCATAGGCAGTATGTCCGCATTCAGGGCAGACAAAGCCCTTGGGCCAGCGGAGACGAAACAATGATTCTCGGCATTTGGTTTCGGTACCATATGAAGCGAGAAACTTTGGCAAACTGAGACCTCGTTGAAATTGTATTTTGTTCTTTGGCATGGATAATTCCTCCTTATTAAGGGCTTTGAGGATATTATCCACCATCGGGTTGCTCATATAGCGATAACCCGACCTTTTTTTTACTGAGCTTCGATGGTAATCAGATTATAAAATGGCTTCGATTTTATCTTGATTTTTGCAATAAATACAATGTTCAGCAGGGGACGAATAAGAGCCTGTCCGCCTTTATGGACAAGTTAGGGAAAAAGAGACAATCCGAAAAACAGAGAAAACAGGCTCATCATGCTGTTGCACTGTATTTTGAACTGCTTTTCAGATCCGAAAAAAAAGCTCGAAAACAATGAATCGCAGGAACAAAAGGGAACGGCAGCACAGATAATCCGTACCAGAAGAGGGCGCTTTAGTCAATAAAACAAACACTTGGGAACCGTTTCAGCCGTAAGGGATGCTGCTGAAATCTCCAGAAATGAAGCTCCTGAATTCCGCGGAACTGACTGGGCTGCAATCTATAACGGCCTGGAGAATGCCTTAAAAATCCGCCATTATTCACCCTCAACGCTGAAAACATATACCAGCTGGACCCGGAAATTTCAGACCTACACCAGAAGTAAAGATTTTCGTCTACTGAGCGTTGACGATGTAAAATCCTTTTTAACATGGCTGGCTGTGG
>CAZWUO010000437.1:0-1582 GCA_964636675.1 uncultured Ectothiorhodospiraceae bacterium | reverse complement strand
TGTGGTGTCTTTAATGCCGGAAGCGGACAAGGTCATTCAATTAATGAAATAGTCAACTTGATTCGTGACAAGACGGATGAAGAGCTGCTGGTCAGCTACCGTAAAGGACGATTATTTGATGTACAAGAGGTCGTGCTTGACAGTTCTTGTGCGAAAGCCAGGTTTGGGTGGAAATCTATGGTCTCACTGACAGATGGTATTAGCGAGCAGTTGGAATGGTTGAGGTCTTTGTGAAATACTTACACAAATATGACGGAGAATTTAGCCTATGAAACCTGTAGTTACTATTGCATTGCCGGTATATAACGGTGCTAGTACGCTTATACTTGCAGTCCATTCAATTTTAAATCAGAGTTTTAGAGATTGGGAACTGATTATTCTTGATGATGCCTCTACAGATAATAGTCTTGAAGTTATGCGTTCTTTTAATGATCCGAGAATTCGGTTGGTTGAAGGTGAGACAAATATGGGTCTTTCAGCGCGTTTAAATATGGCTATAAATATGGCCAACGGCAGTTTTTTTGCTCGTATGGATCAGGATGATATAAGTTTTTCAGGGCGCATCGAAAAACAACTAGATTACCTTCAGTTGCATCCTGATCTGGATCTGCTAGCAACCAACTGTGCAGTCATCAACAATAGACTGGAGTGTATTGGTAAATTCTTAGTAAAACAACAGCATATTGATATCTGTAAAAAACCTTGGAATGGTTTTATTATGCCCCACCCAAGCTGGATGGGTAAATTAACTTGGTTTAAACGCCATGGGTATAAAAGTTATGCCGATGGAGCGGAAGATCAAAATCTTTTGTTGCGTAGTTTTGGGTATAGTCGTTTCGCTTGTTTGGATGAGGTGTTGTTGGCCTATAGACAAAATGATCGTCCGCTAAAGAAAATGTTGCGAGCAAGAGCGAAATACGTTAAGGCAGCATTTATTTCCTACCCCATGAATGATAGATTATGTTTGCCTATTAGGGTTCTCGTAACACAATTAGCAAAAGGATGTGGGGATATAGTAAATGCTCCATTGAATGTTCCTGGTTTGCAAAGAAAAATATTACCACTTCAGAGTGATGAAAAGTTTCGTTTGGCGAAGATGTTTGATGAGTTGGGTCAAAAACAGTAAAGGTTTTTTCGTTGGATATTAAGAACCATAAAGTACAAGAAAAATATTTACCATTAGTTTTGTGGATAGTATTTTTTTGCTATGCAATCTCCATGGCTTTAATTTTTCAGAATGTGATCGTTCCGAATATTTCCTCGCTGCATGGGGTAGGTAAATTACTTCCAAATGATGCTGTGTATTTTGATTCTGAGGCATGGGCTCTTGCAAAAGAAATCAATATAAATGGATGGAGCCGTTGGCGACTATTTGTCTCTCATTCTGCGACGGGAAATGTCACAATATTAGCTGGGTTGTATGCAATTTTTGGACACGACTCAACATTAATTATTCCGATAAATGCAGGTATGCATGCATTAGGTGGCGTGTTGATTTTTTTATTGGCTGGTGAACTGGCAAATAAAAAGAGAGTAGGAGTCTATGCTGGTTTGATTGCGGGGATATTTTTTATCATATTCC
>CAZWUO010000436.1:0-1590 GCA_964636675.1 uncultured Ectothiorhodospiraceae bacterium | reverse complement strand
AACCACAGCTAGGGCAAGAAAAACGAGAAGAAAATAATGTATCGTCGTCTTCATCATCCATCGCAACTACTCGCGCCACACCCTCACTCATTTGCAAGGCGGTTTCAAACGATTCTGCTAATCGCTGCTGTAAGTCTGAACGCACTTTAAAACGATCTACGACCGCCTCAATGGTATGTTTTTTACGCAACTCCAATTCCGGCGGATTATCTAGTTCGATGACCTTGCCATTGACCCGTGCGCGCACAAAGCCTTGTACCTGTAAATTAGCTAGAATATCTTTATGCTCGCCTTTACGATCTTGCACCACGGGTGCGAGCAGCATCATCCGTGCACCTTCCCTCATCGCCAAAACAGCATCAACCATTTCACTTACTGTTTGTGCCGCCAAGGGCAAATCATGTGTTGGGCAACGCGGCTCGCCCGCACGAGCAAATAAAAGCCGCAAATAATCGTATATTTCTGTAATGGTACCAACTGTAGAACGCGGGTTATGTGATGTCGACTTTTGTTCAATAGAAATGGCTGGTGACAAACCTTCAATATGATCGACATCGGGCTTTTCCATCATCGATAAAAACTGGCGAGCATAGGCTGAGAGTGACTCGACATAACGACGCTGCCCCTCCGCATACAAGGTATCAAATGCCAATGACGATTTGCCCGAACCCGACAACCCCGTAATCACGGTCAACGAATCACGAGGAATATCTACATCAATATTCTTTAAATTATGGGTGCGCGCACCACGAATGCTTATGAACTTCATTAAGTTACCGTATAATATAAAATCCAGCCAACAGACCAATATACTATTCAATTCATAATGACGCAAAAACAAAATACTAATGTAGAAATGACACCACTTGAAAAACGTAGCATTGCTAGCTTATCAAGTATTTTCGCCCTTCGCATGTTGGGTTTGTTTATGATTTTGCCGGTCTTTTCTTTGGCAGCGGATCAATATAGTCACGCAACGCCAATGCTTATTGGCTTAGCCATTGGTGCTTATGGCTTAACACAGGCATTACTGCAAATTCCCTTTGGCATGTTATCCGATCGAATCGGTCGAAAACGTGTTATCACAATTGGCTTATTGTTGTTTGCCGCAGGTAGTGTGGTCGCAGCCACGGCTGATTCCATTTATATGGTGATCGCCGGGCGACTGTTGCAAGGTAGCGGAGCAATTGCGGCAGCCATTATGGCATTAACAGCGGATCTGACCCGCGATGAACATCGCACCAAAGCGATGGCGAGCATAGGCATTAGTATAGGATTGTCTTTTTCAGTGGCCTTGGCTGCTGGAGCCGCTCTGGAACACTGGATAGGTTTATCAGGCATTTTCTGGTCAACCGCGTGTTTATCCTTAATCGGCATTGCCATATTACACTTATGGGTACCCACACCCTCACGCCTAGTCAATCATCGTGATATTGAACCCGCTCCACAACAGTTTATGAATGTGTTTCGTAATACAGAAATCATGCGAATGGTATTCAGCATCATGTTACTACATTGCCTGCTTACCATTACGTTTTATGCGCTTCCTATTGCCTTGTTTGAACATGCAGGTTTAGCAAAATCACAGCA
>CAZWUO010000435.1:0-1631 GCA_964636675.1 uncultured Ectothiorhodospiraceae bacterium | reverse complement strand
TATCTTTATCAACATTCTGATCGATCTTTAACGGTATATTGGACGATGAATAAACGACACCATCAGTATATCCATCGTGCTCCCCAGTCAAAAAATCATCGACCGACCCAGTTATTCTAATAGTCGACAAGTTGCTTGTAATAGCAAGCTGATCGGCCTGTGCCTGTGTTGCAACATAACCTGTTAACAATAAGGTTATAACTAAAATAGTAAATTTCATGAGTGATCCCTGCTTTGGAAAAAATCGGATATTGTCAGGAGGTGGAAAAAGCATCAACATCACCTGGTTTGCGTAACATTTTGTCTACTTCGCCTTGGTGCATTTCTTCCTCAGCTATCAAGCGTTGCGCATATTCTTCTAGCAAAATAGAACTACCTTCAACAAGCACCAATAATTGTTGATATGCTTGAAATGCCTCGCCTTCATGCACCAACGATTCACGTAAAATTGCGGCAATATCATGCTGATGCGATTCTAATAGAGGCCCTATTGCCAAAGAGGGATGTCCGCCTAAATGTGTAATTAATTCTCCCGCTTCTTTTGCGTGACTCAATGATTCAGCAGCCTGCTCCTCCATCCAGCCAATAATCGGAATGCGGTTATATCCAAAAACCATAAAAGAATAATGGGTGTAACGCACCACACCGGCGAGCTCGAATTCAAGAATTTTATTGAGTTGATTAATCACAGCTGTTTTATCTATTTTTGCAGTCATTGTATTTCTCTTAATCGCGTTAAAGGAGTTTGAGGATTATGAAGACAGGTTCTTAAACAAAGCATTTTTAAACACTGCTTAGAATTAGCGTCCAGACAACGAATATCTGCTGCACAAACCTGTCTATTTGATAACAAAATATTCATTTTCTCGGAGCTTATTTCAAAGCGAAGCACATCGAATTCTTGTTTAACAACAGCTTGATTTTTGTGTTTGAACAACGAATTCACCAGCCTCCAAACAAAAGCTTTGAAGATTGAAAAGATGTTTACTTTCAATATTTTTTTTTCATTGATTGTTTGAGATAAATACATGCAAGCGGCCTCCAGCTCCAGTTAGGATTTAGGCTAAAACACAATGTCTTATTGATGATGATTATAATACGAATGATTCTCATTTGCAATAGTGAGTTATCTAGTAGCAAACGCTCCTAAATCGGCGCACTATCGCACAGCAAACATACGCCTGGAAAAAACTGGATTCATGGACAACCCATTGCCAATCTGGCCTTCACTAAAACGCAGGTTTTTGAAAGAAAATCAAACAACAAAGACGTGGTAGGAACTCTCTACGTAATATTTGGTTGTATTTACAGGAACTGGGATTGTAATTCTCTCCAAAATTTTGGCGTAGAATTTTGTTTATATTTTGAAAATACTTTCTTTATTTACATAGTGCTGTAATCAAACTTACTTTCAATTGAACTCATTGTTTTAATCATAAGGCTGATTGGTAAACACTCATTTAGCACTCGATGCAAATGTTAAACAACAATCTACTTGCGACTAATTATCATTTGCGCTACCATTCTCTTTATGAATTTTCTATAGCTAATAATAGGTCAAAGATCCATGAATAATAAATCTCTCTTGCTAGCACTACTCACTGTTAGTGCTCTGAGCCATCTATCAGCAA
>CAZWUO010000434.1:0-1640 GCA_964636675.1 uncultured Ectothiorhodospiraceae bacterium | reverse complement strand
AATGGGCGTATTCATTTATGATTCGTCTGCGTATTCCAGGCGGGGATGTGAGTGCGCAGCAGTGGCTTGGGTTGCAAGAGAGCTGTAACAACAAGGCGAGTGGTGTGATTAAAATTACCACCCGCCAAACGGTGCAGTTTCATGGTGTTGTCAAAGCCCGAATGAAACCAACAATGAAAGATTTTGATGCGCTTGGCCTGGATGCTATATCTGCATGCGGGGATGTCAATCGCAATGTGATGACAGGATCAAATCCTGCGACTGCGCGTTTCCATGCAGAAGTCCACAAATATGCACAAAAAATCAGTGACCATTTGTTGCCACAAACCAGAGCATATAGCGAGGTTTGGCTTGATGGTGAAAAGCTTCCTGACGAATGTGAAACAGAAGCAGACCCATTATATCAAAATCGATACCTTCCGCGTAAATTCAAAATTGCTGTGGCCATTCCCCCACACAATGATGTTGATGTGTTTATGAATGATGTCGGTCTTATTGCCGTTGGAGAAGGCAAAAACTTTAAAGGTTTTAATGTGGCTATTGGCGGCGGTCTGGGGGTGACGCACGGGAATGAAAAAACCTACCCGCGGCGCAGTGATATTATCGGTTTTGTAACAAAGGACAAGGTGCTTGACACATGTTGGCAGATTGCCGCAGTTCAGCGTGATTACGGGAATCGCGAAGATCGTAAATTGGCACGTTTGAAATATACGCTGGATCGTCTGGGGCTGAATTTTTTCGTTGGTGAACTTGAGAAGCGCCTTGGTTTCAAAATGGAACCTGTTCGCAATATTCCTGCCTTTACCCACCGTGGAGATGCATTTGGGTGGGTGCAAGATTATAAAGGGCTATGGTATTACACCGCCTTTGTTGAAAGCGGGCGTGTTATTGATGAGAATTCATATAACATTAAAAGTGCCATGAAAGAAATTGCGGAAGCAGATTTTTGTGGATTTCGTTTCACTGGAAACCAGAATGTGATGTTCACCTACATCGAGGAGATTGATAAAAATAAACTCGACAAAATTCTTTCCAGGCATGGTATTACCATTGAAACCATGAACCCGACACGTCGCGAAGCGATAGCGTGTGTAGCGTTGCCGACTTGTCCACTTGCGTTAGCAGAGGGACAGCGTTACTTGCCCGAATTTGTAACTATGGTTGAAGCCCTGCAAGGGAAACACGGTATTTTGGACCGCCCGATTACCACGCGTATTACAGGATGTCCAAATGGATGTGGCCGTTCTTATCTTGCAGAAATCGGATTGGTCGGGAAAAATCCGGGTAAGTACGTTTTACGTCTTGGTGGTGATTATGAAGGAGAGCGTCTGAATACGGTTTATCTTGAAGAAGCTGATGAAACAGAAATTTTAAGTGTGCTGGACGAACTTATGGGCAAGTATGCTAATGACAGGCAGGGGACTGAAAGCTTTGGTGATTATGCGCAAAGAACGCTTTTTGACTAAAATGTGAATTAAGTGCTGATGTTACGCAGGCCTCCTCCGACTGTAGGGTGGAACAAGCGCAGCGGTTCCACCTGGTATGCTATTGCTATAAGGAACAACAAATCGCCTCTGCTCACGATCGCTGACAAAAAACACCCTGCAACAAAAACCCTATGGCCTGAAACAGGAGAAAAA
>CAZWUO010000433.1:0-1646 GCA_964636675.1 uncultured Ectothiorhodospiraceae bacterium | reverse complement strand
TAACATCATCAGCGACACCAATCCGGGGTTCCAGCCCTTTGGGTTTGCGGGGGGGATTTACGACCAGCATACCCAACTGACCCGCTTTGGGGCCAGGGATTATGATGCTGAAATTGGACGCTGGAGCGCAAAGGATCCGATTGGGTTTGCGGGAGGGGATACGAATCTTTATGGATATGTTGTAAACAATCCAATCAATTTTATTGATCCAACTGGCGAGTTCACTGCGGTGGCTGGCGCGGCCGGTGGCTTTGTCGCCGGTGGACTAGGAAGTTTTGCGGGCACTTTATTTGCTGGCGGTAGTTTTGGGGATGCAGCAGCGGCCGGATTTCAAGGTGCGCTGACGGGAGGTGCGGCAGGATTCCTAGCAGGGCTTTGTGGTGGCTGTGCCGCCGGTGTATTTACCGGGGTTGGTTTCGATTTACTGGTAAATGGAGCAACGGGTGCAGGTATCGTCAATGGTGCAAACCGACCTGAAGCCCCCAATACTTGCGAGTAGCAAACGTGTCAGTGGCACATATCGTGATCTACAGAAATATTCTGTGTGCTATCAATTTTGTGATTGCAACAGTAGGCTTCCATTTTGAAGGAGGCTTTAGTGAGCCTAATTTAATACAACTAGGAGGGTTATTTGTTCTTCTAAGCCCTATAGTAATCTGGAACCATTGGCTTTATGAAGGGTTGTTTGAGAGTGGGCGAAGCAGGTTTCTAGTAAGCTATAAAAACTTTCAAGTCATCGGGCTGTTGATAGTAATCGCGGTTTTCTTATCGATTACGCTTGCGTATGATTGGTAGGGGAAAATCTTATTCTTGCCCGAATCAATGGGGTCAACCTTAAAGTGGGTGTCCAGTTAGTCGACCCAGTTAGTCGTTGTCTAGAATTCGTGATGAGCTTATTAGCGTTCGGTTAGAAATGCTTGCGCAGAGAGTTTCATTAGTACAAATGATGTCTTTGGATGGGGCAGGACAGGCAGCGGTACGAGCTGGTTTATGTGGCCTCGCTTATTTTATACCAGGATTTTAGTAATGGCTAAAAATACTGTCAATTCACGGTTTGGGGTGCTTGTAGTTATTAGTTTCTTTGGTGCGATACTGAGTATAAGTGCTGCTGCTTATATGTCTATTTATTATATGGCAGTTTCTCACAATTATAATGCTATTGAGTTACTGGCTCCAAGCCAAGATGTGATTTTGATGAAAATTGATGATCTTTTAACTAATCATGAAGCTAAAAACTTAATTGTTAATGAAATAAAATCGCGCCATAATCAACAGATTTCTTTGCATGGTATTTTAGCTAATGTTGTTATGAATAATAAAACTTATGCTTTTTGGAATGCAGTTTTATGGTGTGTTAGCATGATTGTGTTTTTTATTCTTGCGGTTATTTTTCAGAAGAAAAACTTTAATCATAATCAAAAGTAAAGAGGACTAAAGGACTAAACTGGACTAAACTGGACACCCATTTTAAGGTTCTTTAAGATGGGTGTCATGAAAAACAATAGGTCATTAATTGTTATGCCACTGGAATTTTCTTAATAGTAGTAGAATAAAAATTGTACTGTTATTTTTACTGATAACTTTGTATATCTTATCACTGCTGTCCCGTTAAGGAGTAAAAATCAAGGCCTGAAAACCTATCTATT
>CAZWUO010000432.1:0-1663 GCA_964636675.1 uncultured Ectothiorhodospiraceae bacterium | reverse complement strand
GGGTGCTGATTCTAAATAATGTTACAATTAAAGTAAAAACGGAGGTAAACTTCTTATCTTCATAAAACAATAAGGAAAAGTAATGGCTGAAATTGTTGCACGGTCCCGAAATGAAATCACGCTACAGGTTACCCTCAAACTGACGGGGAGCTTAATGTCGATGGAAAATAATATCCTGGATGGCTGCAATGAGATGGGCTGTTTAGCCACGGCAGAAGCCCTACAACAATTTGATACCGACGGAAGCCCAATAATATTGGGTGAGGTCAAAATGACGGTACGAAACAAAGATAATAAGACCTACCAGACGCCTTATGGAGGTGTACAGATTCAACGCAATGTTTATCAATCTTCAAAAGGTGGAACGATTCATTGTCCATTGGAAAGTCATGCTCACATAATAAGAGGCGCCACGCCCAAGTTTGCGCAACAAATCTCCCATAAATACGCCAACATGAATGCGCCAGCCGTCTGTCGTGATTTAGATGAAAACCATCATCGAAAAATAGCGCATTCCTATTTGCAAGATGTGAGTGATTGGGTCGGGAGTATTGCCCAGGCAAAAGAAGAAATCTGGGCATATGATACGCCCCAGCTTGATGAGGCGATCAGCACGGTTGTCGTGAGTTTGGATGGCGCTTATATTTTGATGAGAGAAGACGGTTATCGAGAAGCGATGGTGGGTAATCTTTCACTTTATGACATCACAGGCAAGCGGCAGCACACTATCTATATAGGTGAGGCACCTGAATATGGCAAAGGGACTTTTTTACAACGCCTGGAAAAAGAAATTAGCACGATCAAAAAACAATACCCCGATGCGCTCTACTTAGGCATTGCTGATGGCGCTAAAAACAACTGGACGTTTTTAGAAAAACATACCGATCGTCAGCTATTAGATTTTTATCATGTCACCGAATATCTAGCCACGGTCTCTTATGCCGCTTATCCTGGGAAAACGGATAAACCCAAGCGGGAGATTTGGTTGCATGAGCACTGCACACAGCTCAAACATAACTCAGAAGCCGTGGAAGAACTGATTACGGAAATGGAGAAATTAGCGAACAAAACAAGCCTGACAAAAACCATCAAAGAAAATTTGTTGGCGGCTTTGACTTATGTTACCAACCACCGTCACATGATGGACTATGCGACCCAGGTAAAACAACAGTTACCGATTGGTTCCGGTGTGACTGAGGCCGCTTGTAAGACCTTGGTCAAGCAGCGTCTTTGTGGATCTGGGATGCGCTGGAAAGATAAAGGTGCCAAGGTTATTTTGTCTTTGCGAGCTCTGGTTCAATCAAAAGGCCGCTGGCAACAGTTTTGGGGGAATATTGAAAAATACGGCGCACAAGTTTGTTTATAGGATACATTACTTTGAATCAGCACCCGCATAACTGGGCATAACTTAACGCTAAGTTATTGAAATTGTATTCGAATAGGTTATAATCGTTGGTAAAGTAAATTTGGAAGGGGATATCTTTCTTGTTTTGTAACTGTTTAGATTGCCTCTGATTCGCTTCAGAACCTGAATTGATTCAGACATAAGCGAAAGCGCGAAGTTTATGAGTATATATGAGCACTTTCAACACAGTTATGGATCGAATCAGGGGTGAGCTGAATAGTTACCTATTTTTTTAATTAAGTTGATCCTATACAGGAT
>CAZWUO010000431.1:0-1674 GCA_964636675.1 uncultured Ectothiorhodospiraceae bacterium | reverse complement strand
CAGCGGCTCCCGCTAAAACGCTTCATTTGGCTGATCAAGAAAATTCCTGGACTCAAAGTGTAATTAAAAATCTTCAGGGAGCAGAAATGCATGCTGGCTATAGCCTGCCTGGTATATTTGCCAGCTATGTTCCCCCTGAAAAACCTCACTCCAAATTACTTGATCACAGCTTATGGATTAAGAGCTGTTGTAAGGAATTATCGTCGGCTTTAGTTCATTTGCTATCCCCAGATACATCGCTTCCCAGTGTGGTATTAAAAAGCATTGAAATAAGCTTCGGACTTTTTGCCAGAAGCGTGTCTTGCTTTTTGCTTTATCCAGTGCGCGATTAAATAGCTTGCAACAACGTTGCTGTATCTGATCTATCAGGAAAGCCTGCATCATTAAATGCACCATCACAGTGGATAAGTGGTGATATCCATGACCAAAGTTATGTTCAAAATGATAGCCGTGGTTTTTCAGGGTGTTAAAGGTTTCGTTCTCAACTTTCCAGCGCGCTCGTGCGGCACGCATGAGCTGCATGAGATTGTTCTGGGTGATCGGCAAGTCTGTCACCCAGGAAAAGTGGGTGGATTTACCATTGGGTTTTATTTCCCAATATTCCAGAAAGTTAATTTCTAATTCAAAATTTGCGTCATTCAACGGGGCATTATTGAGGTAGCGAAAGCGGTGGGTTACGTCCTTTTCATCCGTTTGCTCGTCATGGCGGGTTGTCGATGAGGTATCAACCCAGTCGAACAGAAATTTGTGATCTGTTTGTTTTGCACCGAGAAGGTAACGATAGTTTAATTCTTCAAGGAGTCGGATATGTGGGGCATTGGATGCCAAGGCATCTTCTATCACTATAAACTTCATGTGCGGATGTTCGCGCCGCGTATCTTTAAGAAAACGCTTTGCCGCATTACGTTCACAATCATTTTTACTCGCGCCATCATGTTTTAAAATAGGCTCAGGTGCCAGTGGAAAGACTTCCTTGCAATCGGGATTAACTAATACGGCACCTAGTAATTGATGGTAGTAAGTGACCCGACCGTCACGATGCTGTTTTGCGCAACATTGATCACAGTGAACTTCAGCCGATGAGAAATAGCCTGTACCATCAATCGACAGCAGGTAATGATCATTCATATAGGCAAAGCCTTCCAGCCCTTTGCCCCGTTGTAATAACTGAAGTAATTTCGTGTAGTTTTTACGTAGGCTTTTCGGATCTACATTATCCAGTCTCTCTCTGAGATAGGTATCACTGGGTGCCTGTTGAATGCCATAAAGGTTTTTCAGGTTAGCGTGTGTGAGCTCCCCATTTCTATCTTGGTCAAACTGCAACAGTGAAGGATATTTGAGACCAAAAATAGCAAGCCCGGACATGAGATGATCCGCGAGTGGAATGTTCGCATTGGGCTTGGTGTCGGGTACTTTCTCAAAGAGTTGCCGCATACTTTTGAGCAATCCAGGCAGACTGAGTGACTGACGAAATCCACGTTGTGACATTTTCTTCACCTCAAACTTTAAGTTTGAGGTTTATTATATTGAAAATACCCGTTAAAATTTACGAAAACTTTATTTTTTTATCCTCTGGAAGCCTTATTTGACACCTTTTCTGATTTGAGCGGGAATTGCTGCTGAAGTTTCCTAATTTTTAGCGCGCACAAACATTAGCAAAGGCTAATTTTGAAA
>CAZWUO010000430.1:0-1704 GCA_964636675.1 uncultured Ectothiorhodospiraceae bacterium | reverse complement strand
TATTCAGTAAATACAAAGTGACAACCAAAAGGTGAAGAACCCGAATCATATTGTGGCGAACCAGTTATTGATGATTGATATACCGCCACAATACTGTGCTGCCCCCAGTGAAGAAAAAACAACACCCGTATTAAGTATGAGCAAGCATCAACTTAAGCCATTGCAGCAGCAATGGAATGTGCATCACCCAAAGAGCGCACGGTGTTATCGCAAATCGCACCAGTGATGCTCGGCACGGGTGCCGTCAGTTTAACGGCCATTAAGACCAGCTTTGCGACCAATGCGCCGCAGTTGCAAACTTTAGTGAAACTGTATGATGACTATAAAGCAAAAAAACTCACCAAAGGCCAATACGACTACCGTCGCAGAAAAACGATTAAAGCATTTGAAAGCCGCTTAGGTCAATTAAAGAATATTCTTGGCCGGAAAAAATCGCACCGGCAGATACTACGTATTTCGCGCAGAAAAGGCCGTGCCCCTACCAGTAATATCACCCGACAAATGGGGCGGATGGGGAAAATAGCGAAATTTGCATCACGAGGCGGTGCGCTTTTAACTGTGGCCGGCGTGGGTTTAGCCTGTAATGAAATGGCTAATACCAACAACACACTAGAGAAAAATCATATTTTGGTGGAGAGTTTGGGAAGTGTTGCGGGTGGTTTGGCATTTGGTGCTGCAGCAACAATTACATTGATTGTTATGGCTACCCCCGTTGGTTGGGTAGCAGCCTTAGCGATTGGTGTTGGGTCAGTCGCATCAAGTTACGCAGGAAGCCAAACGTTTAAAGGAATATACGACCAATTTTTCAAATCAAAAGACATAGCCGGAATTACTGGGATATCAACGCTATGTCGTTAGTTGAGATTTTTACAGGTATTGAGCCAATCGGAATTATCGCTTTTAGCTCTGTTATACTAGTAATAGTATTGGCGTTTATACTAATCATTTATATAAGCATCATATCTCCTTTGTTTACTAAGCACCTTGATCCAATTATCTTTAATGAGCGCTGGTTTACTGTTTTCGAGTTAGGTTTTTATAACACATGGCCCTTCAGTTTGATAAAAATATTGTATTATGTATACTTTATCACCTTCCCTAAGTTTTCAAGACGCAAACGATTTAAAAATATACCAACCAAACTGGATATCACATTAAACATGGTTGTTCTTTCTAGAATTTGTTTGGCGTTATATTTTCTTATGATAATCGTTAGTGCTACTTTTGTGATTACTGGGTTTTATAGTTATTTTTTCTATGATGCACCGCTCAGTTAAATGGAATTCCACGAAAACCAGGAGGGGTGTAAATCTCCCCTAGTTCCCCTAAAGAGTTATTGCGTTAAAATATCCTTTTCTCTTTAAAGAACCCTCAGGGTCAAACCTTACATCTTGCATTCAAACACCTTCACCGCGCGGCTTACTGTTGCATAACTTACACCAAAATGCTGCCTAACCATTTCTAACATCTAAACTTGGATTCCATTTTCTAATGCAACACGTAAAATCCTATCAGGAGGTGTTGTATGGAAGCAAGTTATCATCGTTTGGATTTTAAAAATAGAGTGGCTATTTATTATCTTAAAAAACAAGGTTGTTCTCAACGAGACATAGTCAATCAATTAGAAGTTAGGATTCAAGTTTTACTAAAGTGTTAACTAATTGGCATTTTAAAAAGACAAAATTATCGATTGTGTGCCCTAGT
>CAZWUO010000429.1:0-1717 GCA_964636675.1 uncultured Ectothiorhodospiraceae bacterium | reverse complement strand
ATATCCTCGCACACTCCGGTTTTCACGCAAATACGCCAATAGCGTACCGTCGCCACAACCCAAATCAAGTACCTTCGCGTCTTCTTTTATCCACTGAGAAATTATCGCTAAATCTGCGCGTAAACGACCTTCTTCCATAATTGGCGCTGGTTGATAAGGTCGGGTCATGACAACGACTCCGCAATATTTTTCATATAAGAGCCAAACACATTCATGTAATGCGGAATCGGGATAAGAAACGCATCATGCCCCTGTTTAGCTTCAATTTCGACGTAACTCACACGTTTTTCGGCTTGCAACAATGCTTTAACAATTTCATGTGATCGCTCGGGCGCAAAGCGCCAGTCAGTAGTAAAAGACACCACTAAAAATTGCGCACTGGTACGTTTTAATGCAGCAGCCAAATCATCTTCGTACTCACTTGCCGGATCAAAGTAATCAAGCGTTTTTGTCATCAGCAAATAAGTATTTGCATCAAAGCGGTCTACAAATGAACGCCCTTGGTAACGCAGATAACTTTCAACTTGAAAGTCCACATCAAAACCAAAATTAAGCTTGCCTTCTCGCAACTCCCGACCAAACTTATCGCGCATGGCATCATCAGATAAATAGGTAATATGACCGAGCATGCGGGCTAGCATCAAACCACCACGCGGAACGGTGTTTCTTTCCAGGTAATGCCCATCACAGAAATCAGGGTCAGTCATAATCGACTGTCGAGCGACTTCATTGAATGCAATATTTTGTGCTGAAAGCTTAGGTGCAGCAGCAATGACAATGGCATTTTTAATCAAGTCCGGATAATCAATCGTCCATTGAAGGACCTGCATTCCGCCTAGACTGCCACCGATAACAGCACACCAAGCATCGATATCCAGCGATAACATAAAGCGGTTTTGGCATTGCACCCAGTCTTTAACCGTCACAATAGGGAAATCAGGCCCCCAAAATTTACCCGTTTCAGGGTTAATCGTATTAGGACCACTAGAACCTTTACAGCCACCGAGGTTATTGATGCTCACCACATAAAAACGATTAGTATCAATAGGTTTACCCGGCCCAATAGCACTGTCCCACCAGCCGGCTTTTTTATCATCCATGCTGTTGTAACCGGCTGCATGTTGATCACCGGATAAAGCATGGCAAATTAAGATTGCGTTGCTGCCGTCCGCATTTAATTCACCATATGTTTCGTAGGCGATATCATATTCAGCCAACGATTTACCGCATTCCAGCGTCAAGGCTTCAGAAAAGTGAGCAATTTGAGTTTCGACAATCCCTACGGAATCATCAGCGATAGTTTCGGGCATGCAATTATTAACTTGTTGATTTACGTTCGTATCTTCTGGTGAAGTGTAATTTGTGCACAATAAAGATGCAATCAGTATAAAGCCCTCAAACAAACAAAAACGCTACTACTTGCCTAATAGGCTTCACAACCAACTGAATAACTTTCATTCAGAGATTAAATAAACTCAATTTTCTATCACTCTAGGCCTCGCCCTCTCGTTCACACCCCTTGTTTAATGCAGGTTTAAAATTTGCGGCTAAATCCATCTGTTTGGCATAACGCCTAGCGATAACCGACTCTATGTGCACACCGATATGCGTACAACCTGCCTGACCAAAATCCTGCAACATTGGGTGATCTTGCAGATGCTGTCTCAGTTCACCGGTTCTACCAACATATATCACTGTGTATCCGATACGATCACGC
>CAZWUO010000428.1:0-1719 GCA_964636675.1 uncultured Ectothiorhodospiraceae bacterium | reverse complement strand
TCAACACACTTCCTGTTAACCATCGCCCACCGCGGGTTCCCAGCAGAAGAGCCAACCCACCGGCTGCCAGTGCGCCCTTCTTGAGACCATCGAGCTTGGCATCACGCTCAGCGCCCTCTTTTGGCAGATCAATTTTTTCCTCAGCCAACTGTTTACCTTTTTCCAGGTAATTTTTCCCAGAAGCAAAAATTTCATTAAGCAGTTTTTTAGTAGGATCCATTTCGAACCTCGCAAGTTATTCAGAACTGAATAATAATACCTTAGTGTCCCCAAAAGTGGTAATCACGCTCCCGAACCCGTGTGCTAAACTGCCAGGATACCAATGAAACGCAGACAGATACCCAGATGAAGTTCCTGGACGTTAAAAAAGACTTTTCATTTATTCCAGCCAAGTGAGCGTAGAACATTTAATTTTCACCTGCCAGTTTTTTTACCTTATCAAGCAAGCTTGGCGCTATGCGGTACCCTCCTTCCAACATCTTCTCAATAATCCGAGTGACCGATTTGATCTTGCCTCTGTTTTTGGCTGCAAGCAAGATGCCAAGTGAGCCAGTAACAGGAATACCTCGTCGTACGGCAATTTCACGCCCCTTACGTTCATCAATCAAGAGAAAGCGGGGTAAGAGCACCTCAGCCATACAAATGGCATCGGCCTCTCCGACATCAAGAATAAGTGCCAACTCCCTGGCTTTCACCTGTGCATTTTCCGGTAACTGAGAGACCAGCAACCAGCTTTCATCAAGGGCAGCGGTAAGAAATTGACGCTCGGGGCGAGCTGCACCCGAATCCAGCTCTTGGTAAACCGAGGGAGGGATCAACACCTTGGTGTAGAGTTCGCGTAATAAGTCCAACTGACCAGCCCGTGAAAGCGCAATCAACGGGCCGGTATCCGCAATGATTATCAACTTAATGCCACAGTTAAATCATTTTCAAGCTCATTTGCAGAATAATCCACGACGCATATACCCGCCACACCGAGAAGTGAAATAAAATCCCCAATAGACATAGAAGCTATTTTCGCGCCTTGAGCCAGAGTGATCTGATGTGATTTAAATAGATCTATCGCCATGGTTCGGTGTAGACCGTGTTCCAACAAATATTGATCAAACGGCACCGCGACAAAAGCAGGCTTTCCCCTTTTTGTTACCAGAGAGATTCGATCAGCAGTTGCATTACGCAAAAGGTCACCAGAACGATTGCATAAATCGCGTGCGGTAAAGATTTCTAGTGTTTCCATTATGGTCACCAAGGGCTTAATATGTACACGAAGTGTAGCGCATTATTGTTAGCAGAAAATCAAAGGCAAGATATGCCTTGGGATTCCCACAACTGATAAACGTGCCCGCCTTGGCATATAACTTCCTTGGCTTTTCTATTTAACAAAATATGAGCATACAGAAATAAATTGTGGCCTGCCCCCTATTTTACAGTGAGTGTAGAACATTTAATTTTACTCTGGCCTGTTATTCTTTCTACATACTCATTATTGATATCACTTTAAGCTTGCAATGATAGCAAAAATAGCTATGATTAAGATCATGAACAGCAAAAATAGAAAGGCGCTCAAAGCCATATTTGATAACCCTGTTAATGGGAATATCGAATGGCGTAAAATAGAGGCATTATTCCTCTCTTTGGGAGCCATTCGTACGGAAAGGGCTGGTTCTGCTGTCAGTTTTGTTTTGAACGATATTCGAGTCGATTTCCATCGGCCTCATC
>CAZWUO010000427.1:0-1742 GCA_964636675.1 uncultured Ectothiorhodospiraceae bacterium | reverse complement strand
TTAATGCCTTTAAGAGCATTGGTATAATCCGTGTCAGTTGACAAATCACCCACCAACACCTGTCTGATTTGAGACGATAAATTAGACAATGGGTGACGTATGGCCGCCACAGCTTCCTTATCCAAGCCTATGTTTAATTGACTCAGCACGGCACTACCAACAAAACCACTGGCTCCAGTTATTAAAATTTTCACTCGACTAAGTTAGCAACCTATTTTACTTCTTTTCAACTTTCTAACCTTCCTATATACAGGTGACCAAAAAAAATACACCAAACTACGCAGATGCCATAACAAATAACTAAATTTTCTATGGCTTGATCTTCTTGCATCATGTATTGCTTTAACCCTCGTGCATACAGATACCCGAGAACCAGCCAGGAAAAGCCTAGCACATAAATCTACATCTTCGTAGTAAAGAAAATAACGCTCATCAAACCCTCCAATCTGCTTAAATCGTGCGCTTGGAAAAAGCATAAACATTCCTGCCACCCAATCGGGAAAAATAACGGTACTGCCAACACGTGAAAACACATTTGACCTACCACCAAAAACTTTAAAAATGATTTCCATAGGCGAAGGGAAATTTCGAGCATTATCCTCCACCTCTCCCATCAAATTTATAATCTGAGGAGCAACTAACCCAATTTTTTCATCTTTTTCAATGACCATCAATAGAGCTGGAAAAATATCTTCTGTCAATCTTACATCTGGGTTCAATACACAAAAGAAATCACCTTTTGCATATCCAAATGCTTGATTATGATTTGCACCAAAACCTAGCGCTGATTGGTTTTCTATTAACCTGACTGGACAAAAATATTCTCGCAGAACCTCAGGCTCTGGCTCAGGTATATTCAGAGTCAAAATAATCTCAATGGATTCAACCGAGCAATATTTTGCAATATCCTGCAAAAGTTTTTCAACGATACCTGACTGATTATGACTGACTATTGATATACTCAATAAAGGCTGGCTTAACATCTCTTGCATTTTTTCCACAGGTTACTTCTCCATTCTTTGTAACTCAAAATTTGGCGGTGAGGCTTTAAAGTATGGGCTGTAGTAAGGGTCAGGGGTTATTTTTACAGCCCATAACTCCTTAAATAAACTTTCTTCATGTAAAGCTACTATGCGTTCACGGTTACGACTTTCAAAATGATATAGCTTTGCTTGCCCAGTATAGACATTCCTATACCCTTTTTCCCAAACCTTTAAGCACAAGTCGATATCATTGTAATTAATTGCAAATTTCTCATTAAACCCACCAACATCATGAAATAATTGTTTTCTCATAAACACGCATGCCCCAGTTACCGCCAGATAGTTACGCGGGCCCTCAGAGCTAAAATAATAGCCGGGATCATCACCTGGGTATCCACGGCGAATATGATCAGGAAGACCATTACAAAATGTAACACCAGCGTGCTGAAGACTACCATCTTCAAAAAGAAGTTTTGGCCCTACTACTCCAACCTCGCTCTTCTGAGCCAAGCTTAGCATTGCTTCAATCCAATCTTCGGAGATTATTTCTATATCATCATTAAGAAATAAAACAAATTCACCCGATGCCGCTGCAGCCCCTAAATTCATTTTACTTGCAATATTAAATTCGGCTTGCGTATAGTGAACGTAAGTAACTGGGTATGCACTCAAAGCATCACATGTCTCAGACCTTAAATCATCATTATCCACAACAATAATTTCTAAGTTCTTATACGTGGATTTCTCCATAATTGAAAC
>CAZWUO010000426.1:0-1748 GCA_964636675.1 uncultured Ectothiorhodospiraceae bacterium | reverse complement strand
GAACCTATACTGTCAAATTATTAGGTTACGATGGCTACGGTGAATATGGGCTGACCATCGAGCAGATTGCGACTGCCACGGAGTTGGCCGGGAAGGCAAATGTCATTGCACCGGGTGACAGTGTTGAGGGTAGATTGGCCGGAGCCGCATCTGCAGAGTACCGGTTCGAGGGAATTGCCAACAGTCCCGTGCTGTTTACAACTTCCGGTGCTGATGGCTTGCGTTATTACGTGCAAGTTTTCAACGGTAAGAAAAAACTTTATGAAAAGCTAGTTAGAGCCAATCGTAATACCACGCATGCTTTTACCCCGCAAAAGGATGGAACCTATACTGTCAAATTATTAGGTTACGATGGCTACGGTGAATATGGGCTGACGATGGAAGAAAAAATGTAGGAACACTTTCGGCTCATTCGTGGGCAAAACACTCCGCGCTCGACCGCCTATCCAACCGTCCCGTGAGCGCAAGCCAATGGCAAAACTTTGCGCAACCATGTCATGTCGTTGCATATGCGTCGCGAGCTTTTCATTTTTTGCGTCATTTTGTGTAAGCGCTCAACAAACCCCATCTAAAAACCTATCGTCCATACTGCTACCGTGCCGTTTTCTCCATCACTAAGGAAAACAGTATGACTTCAGAATACAAACACGACTTCTGGCGGCGGCATATTGAGGGTTGGCGTCAAAGCAAACTTTCGCAGAAAGCCTATTGCCAGCAACAGGATGTAAGTTTTTCCAGCTTTGGGTATTGGCGTGCCCGATTGAATCGCAAGACGGAAGCCCGCGGTAAATTCATCCCGGTGAATCTCGCCGGGGTATCGGCGTCGGTGAATGTATTTTTACCGTTGGGGGTTCGATTGGAAATCCCTGTCCATGCGTTGGCGGAGGTGTTGCCGGTGATTGTTCACTCTGTGCGAGAGGCATCCTGATGCTGCGCCCGGGTAATGACGTTCATGTCTACCTGTATGCGGAGCCGGTGGACATGCGTAAGTCGATCGATGGTTTGTCTGTGCTGGTGGAGCAGGAGATGGCGTTGTCGCCCAACATAGAGGCGCTGTTTGTGTTCTGCAACCGCGGCCGGGACAAAATCAAGTTGCTGTGCTGGGAGCGCAATGGGTTTATCGTCTGGTACAAGCGTTTGGAGAAACAGCGTTTCCGCTGGACTAAAGTCAGTGAAACGATGAGTCTCACCGGCCAGGAGTTGAACTGGTTATTGGATGGTTTTGATCTTTTTAACAATAAACCGCATTTGCAGGTACATTTTGAGTCGGTGACTTGAGCATTCAATGGTAAAATACGCGCCATGAGCGCGTTAAAAGAACACGTATCCATTACTGTTTCAGAACTGGAAAAGGTCTTATCTGAAAAAGATAAGATCATCATCCAGCAAGCAAAACGCATTGCCCTGCTCGAAGAATATGTAGCGCTGGGCAAGCTTAAAAAATATGGCGCCAGCTCCGAGAAATCGCCTGATCAGCAAGAAATGTTTAATGAGATCGAGTTGACCGTCGTGGCGGAAGAGATGCTGGCCGAGAGTACACAGGGTAAACATGAGCCCGCATCTTCCCCCGGCCTTCCTCAAAAAAAGTCGGGCCGAAAGCCCTTACCCGCACATTTACCCCGCGTGCGACTTGAGCACGATCTTTCTGAATCTGAAAAACAGTGTGCCTGCGGCTGTACCCGCATCGTTATCGGCGAAGATATCAGCGAACAGCTGGACATCATCCCCGCCAAAATTCAGGTGCTGGT
>CAZWUO010000425.1:0-1781 GCA_964636675.1 uncultured Ectothiorhodospiraceae bacterium | reverse complement strand
GCTGTGCTGATGGGCAAGGGGGTGCCATCAGTGGATCCAACCTCAACCAGTCGGGATCTCCTATCACTCCACATCGCCATATTGTCGAATACTAACGGTAATATTTGTAGCTATGAGCACTGTCTTGGATGATGTACTAATATTCGTCGGCGAAAATCGGACAAGAAGAATATGCGTCAAAATAACGTATTTGACTGCATCAGCTTCATATCAACCTATTGTTATTAGTTCCCGAAGTAGTTTTCGTCCCCTTTGCACCACTAACATCTTGATTTTTATCAAAAATAATTTTATTAACAGTAATAGAGGAGATTTCAATAAAATGGCCTCAATTTACAAACTAAGGGGCAATTGATATGGCTGTTTATGCGATTTGGAACAATAAAGGCGGTGTTCGGAAAAGTTATCTTTCATTCCAATTAGCGTCTGAATATGCAAGGCAAAACCCCGATACTAAAGTGCTTGTCGTAGACTTATGCCCACAAGCCAACGCATCATCAATGCTTCTTGGTGGTATGATTGACGGAGAAAAAAAGCTAACTGAAATTCACACATCACAACCTCGAAAAACCATTTCGGGTTATATTGAAGATCGTATCAGCAGTCCTTATATGTCTCCAAATTCTGGGGCTGATTATATAACCCGGGTATCACAATACAATAAAGATATCCCACCAAATTTATACTTGGTGGTTGGTGATGAACGGCTTGAAATTCAAACCTCTAGAGTGGCAAGTGCCACTTTTCCGGGCCCTCAAGATGCTTGGCGCACAGTTCATCTCTGGATTCGTGACTTAATTACCGATATTCAAACATCTTGGAATGATGAAAAAACATGCGTTTTCATTGATTGTAATCCTAGTTTCTCTATATACACTGAACTAGCTCTTACATCGGCAGATAGGTTGTTAATTCCGTTCTCTGCCGATGGTTCATCGAAAAGAGCAGTTAAGGCAGTTCTTTAATTAGTTTATGGAGTCAGAAGGCACTTGGGTGATCCCCAATCGGATTTTTTCTTAGAATCCACCAGATATCGAATGGCCTCTCCTAAAATATATATGTATATCGGGAATCGATTAACACAAATGAATAACTCATCGGCATCAGCCTTCAAAACTGTTGTGAATGAGATCGGCGAAGAAGTCTGGGAAGTTTGGCAATCATCACCAGAAACATTTTGTACGCATCCAAGTGGCGTGGCAACTCCGAATAATAGGAGAACATTTAAAGCAATGTTCCAGTATGAGGTGAATGATGCTAATACAGCCTCCGTTGTTTCTGGCGCACTTGGAATACCCATAGCTTCGCTTACCGCAGGAAAAAAAGACGTTTCTGGCCGCTCAATTACAGTTAACCAATCCCAATTAGACAAGCAAGTGCCAAATATTACCCAATTAGTAAAAAATATAGAGTAAAAGCTAACGAATTAAATTAGATCGTGTAAGTGAGACCAAACTTATAATGTTTAACAAAACAACGATTTTATAGACTGGCTATCGCCAAACGGCTCCCGGCATTAAAGGGAGGTCAAGCTATCATATTGGCCTTTTTGTGGGAATAAATGGCCAATATGATACTTGGTGGTCTTCCCTTATTTTTAAATTTTCATTTAAGTAACACAAGGGGGTCTTGTCTTTTGCTTCCCTTTAAAACAAAAAGCAAGACCTAACTCCTGCTGTGCTTTAAGCACCGTTAGCCATTGACACATTACACTGTGTATCCTACCGTGTGGAAAGGAGGTGCTCGAAATGGCGACAAATTTAGCAATTGATGAGAAATTA
>CAZWUO010000424.1:0-1794 GCA_964636675.1 uncultured Ectothiorhodospiraceae bacterium | reverse complement strand
CAAATCGATATTATGATAGGTGAGGGGCCGGCGGCGAGATCCATTAAACTGGATTTGCCCGCGTTTACCTTGGTGGGTGCGACAACTCGGGCTGGCTTGTTGACCTCTCCATTGCGTGATCGTTTTGGTATTGTGCAACGCTTAGAGTTTTATAATACTCAAGACTTGATGACCATCTTGTTACGCTCGGCAAATATTTTGAGGGTGGAGTTGACCCCAGATGGTGCAAAAGAAATTGCAAAAAGATCCAGAGGGACACCGCGGATTGCGAATCGACTATTGCGACGTGTTCGAGATTATGCTGAAGTTAAAAGCGACGGAAAAATTTCTACCCAAATAGCTGATGATGCCTTGAGCATGTTGGACATAGACAGCGAAGGTTTTGATGTGATGGACAGAGCGTTATTGCAAGCGATGATTGAAAAGTTTAACGGTGGGCCTGTTGGTTTAGATAATATTGCAGCGGCTATTGGTGAAGAGCGCGGTACGATTGAAGATGTGCTCGAGCCTTATTTAATTCAAAGTGGATTTATGATGCGTACGCCGCGAGGTCGCGTGGCGACGGAGTCCGCTTATCATCATTTTGGATATAAAAAAATAAGCAAGGCTGGTTTCGATTAAGGAGTTAATGAGTGAACACTGATTTATCTATTATTCATTTGATCACAGGTGCATCACTAATTGTGCAGCTGGTGATGCTGGTGCTGGTTATTGCGTCAGTGGTATCTTGGACGGTGATCATCGGCAAGTTTCGATTGCTTAAAAGAGCAAAAAATAATGCGGATAATTTTGAATCCGAGTTTTGGTCAACCTCCGATTTAAGTGCTTTTTATACGAAGTCATCTAAAACTCAAAAAAAGGCGGGAGAAAACGCATTAGAGAGCGTTTTTGAAGCAGGATTCAAAGAATATATTCGTTCAAAAAAAGATACGGGTATTGCGAGTAATGTGGTTATAGATAGCGTGCAGAGAAGCATGAGAGTTGCACTAAATCGCGAAATAGACGCGATGGAAGTGCATCTACCTTTTCTTGCCACCGTAGGTTCTACAAGCCCTTATGTGGGTTTGTTTGGTACCGTTTGGGGTATAATGAACTCTTTTCGTGCGCTAGGAACGGCCAAGCAGGCAACGATATCGATGGTTGCTCCGGGGATTGCAGAAGCTTTGATAGCGACTGCGATTGGATTGTTTGCGGCAATCCCCGCTGTTATCGCCTACAACCGTTTTATTAACGAGGTAGAGCGACTGACTAATCGTTATGATGCGTTTTACGAAGAGTTTATTACCATTTTACAGCGTCAGGTGCATAAATAATGACAGCGCTGCATCGCCGGCAACGAAAGTCACCGATGGCTGAAATTAACGTGGTTCCGTATATTGATGTAATGCTAGTATTATTGGTTATTTTTATGATAACAGCTCCTTTGTTGACCCAGGGGGTTAAAGTAGAGTTGCCAAAAGTTGCTTCTGAGCCGATTGCAGGAGAAAACAAGGAGCCCTTGATTGTCACCGTCGATGCGCTAGGGAATTATTACTTGAGTATTGGCGAGGATCCAAAGACTGCGATAAATCATCAAGGCTTAGTGAATAAAACAGCAGCAGTGTTACGCTTAAAACCAGATACTCCAGTCATGGTGCGTGGTGATAAGGATGTCAGTTATGGTTCTGTCGTTATTGCGATGGCTTTACTGCAGAAAGCAGGTGCACCGAGTGTGGGTTTGATACCAGACACTCCCGAGCAACTCCTGTCGCTGATCATGCCCTTTTTCCCGCGCCTGGGTTACTTCGGGCCTGT
>CAZWUO010000423.1:0-1797 GCA_964636675.1 uncultured Ectothiorhodospiraceae bacterium | reverse complement strand
ACGTCTTTTTGGGTATGAAAAACTGCTACCTTAGATTGTTGATGCCGGATTGCTTGATCAAATAACCCAATATCCTGAAAAACACCTAGGATATTTTTTAGATTCAAAGACATCGTTTAATTACCAAATATATTGGATCGACATTATCACTAAACTTTTATTTTTTAGGGGAAAAAGTTATAGAGAAAAGTTATAGGGAAAGTTATAGGGGTCGGGAAAGTTATCCTGAATTCAAGTCTTAAGTGGCCACGTTCAACGAGAAAGTGCACCACACTCTTTTTTGAAGACCTCATAAGGCGTTTGGTAATTTAAACATTTTCTGGGACGGTTATTCAATAGTTTTTCAATTTTATTGATGAATCCGAATGATATTTCGTTAAAATCGGTTCCTTTGGGAATGAAGCGACGTATTAGCCCATTGACTTGTTCGACGCTGCCTTTCTCCCAACTATGATAGGGCTCACAGAAATAGGATTTCGTTTTTAGAACTTGATTGGTTTTTTCATGCGACGTGTTTTCACTGCCATTGTCGTAAGTGATAGAGCGAAGGGCTTTTGAGTTGTATTTTTTTAGCCGATTGACGATGATTTGATGATTCGTTTTTGCTGTTTTATCACACATTAAACTAATATGCGTTAAGCGGGTTTTACGTTCCACTAAAACGTTGATCCCAAGCTTACGGCAACTGGAGACAATTGAGTCACTTTCCCAGTGACCAAAGCGTATTCTCTCATTCGCATTGATTGGTCGATTATTTACCGAAACTCTGTTTTTAATGCGTGAGGGCTTGGTACGATACGGTCGTTTAACTCGGCGGTTCTGGTGTTGCCTGGGCAGATACATTCGCAGATCAGGCGATTCTTTATAGATAAACTGGTATATGGATTCATGGCAGACAGAGAGTCCATCCTGATGATGTTTTAAGCGACCTGAAATAAGCTCTGGCGTCCAACCACTTTTTAATCGATCGATGACGTAACGTCTGATACTGGGTTGTTTTAGTCTGTATCGTTCCGCCCGTCGTTTTAGCCGCCACTCGTATATTTTTTGAGCGCCACGTGGAAAATATTCGGGGTTTGAAAACCAAAGGTTTCGTCTTAATTCTCGGCTAATCGTTGAATGACTTCTTTTCATTCTTCGACTCATCTCACGAATTGATAATTTATCTTTTAGCCACCAATAGATTAACGTTCTTTCACTATGATTGAGATGCGTGTAACATTGACCCATACGTTGTTCTCCTATGATAATATTTACAGTATACCAGAACAAAGTGGTGCACTTGATTTTAGAACACGGCCAATTGGAACGCCGTTATGATAAGGGGTCATTTCTATTGTATCATCTATTGTATTCTTCACCAAAGCCTCGGCCCATCTGTATAGAGTATGAGCAGATCTGCTACCATGTAATGAACCGAGTTAGAGGGTGTCAAACAATATTTAATAGCAGTCTATAGCAGAGTGCCATTCTAACTACATTTTAAGAGGCTACGGCGCGTTTTAGATTGTTAGTTCATACGTATTGTTTAATGACGAAGGAATGCCAGATGCCTTAGGCAGCATTTGGATATTATACAATATGGGAGACCCCTATTCTTTCAAACGCCAGTTTTAGTGTGCATTATAGAGTACGATTTTGCATTTACAAAGCAGGCAATGGAGGACACCTACCTCGCATAGCTTCCAAATTTATAACTTGAAATTATCGCTAATGCAGGCCATTACCCTATGCAAGAAGTACCTGTAGACTTTGCAACAGTAATAGAAAACCTATTATATGAATTCAGGAGTGAGG
>CAZWUO010000422.1:0-1803 GCA_964636675.1 uncultured Ectothiorhodospiraceae bacterium | reverse complement strand
GGGGGGGACAGGTACCGGAGCCATCCCTGTGATTGCTGAAATTGCCAGAGAACTTAATATACTCACTGTTGCTGTGGTAACAAAACCCTTTAATTTTGAAGGTAATCAGAAAAAACTGGTCGCTGAAGCGGGAATTGCTGAACTAGAAAAGCATGTCGATTCACTCATTATTATTCCTAATCAAAAGCTACTCCCCGTGCTAGGCGCTAATGTTTCTATGAAGAAAGCATTTGGAGCAGCAAATGATGTATTATTAGATGCGGTGCAAGGTATTACTGAACTGATTACCAGTCCTGGGATGATTAATGTAGATTTTGCTGATGTTAAAACAGTGATGTCACGCATGGGGGCAGCCATCATGGGAACAGGGGTCGCAACGGGAGAAAACAGGGCAAGAGAAGCCGCAGAAAAAGCCATAGCATGCCCTTTACTAGAAGATATAGATTTACAAGGTGCACGCGGTATTCTGGTGAATATTTCCGCCTCGGATATGGGTATTGCTGAATTTGATGAGGTCGGTAATATAGTACACGATTTTGCTTCAGAAGATGCGGTTATTAAGATTGGTACGGCTATTGATGAAGGTCTGGGTGATGAGATCAAAGTGACGGTTGTCGCAACGGGTATGGGAGGAGTACAAAAAACAGTGAGTACACCTATAAAAGTTGCTGTGACAACCGCAGCTGCAACGGATTATGCAGGGCTTGATACACCGGCAATCATTAGAAAAAATGCCGATAATAAAGAGACCCGTTTCGGTGTACAGCCAAAAAATAATGCCGATATGGATTATTTGGATATTCCAGCATTTTTACGCCGTCAGGCAGATTAAATATGTTAATGTGGGTTTTTTAGACGCGGTTTGATAGCACACTATATTTACATAAGTGCTACATAGTATAATTATTAAATTTTATAGAGATGCTCCTGAAAAGTTGATGTGTATGCACATTATTTCGGCGTATTTTAGAAATATCAAGCTGACATTAGGCAGGATTAATGATTAAACAACGAACATTAAAAAACACCATTAGAGCAACTGGAGTGGGTCTGCATACAGGAGATAAAATATATTTGACCTTGCACCCTGCCGACGTTAACACGGGGATTAAATTCAGGCGCATAGATTTAGCTGAGCCAGTAACAATTGATGCCATTCCACATAACGTGGGGGAAACAACCTTATCTACTACCCTAGTAAAGGGTGATGTAAAAATATCGACAATTGAGCATTTATTATCTGCTATGGCTGGCTTAGGGATAGATAATGCGTTGATTGATGTAACCGCTGCAGAGGTTCCCATTATGGATGGCAGCGCAGGTCCATTCGTATTCCTGATTCAATCCGCAGGTGTGCTGGAGCAAGATGCGCCGAAGAAATATATTAAGATTAAACAGGAAGTTAAAGTAGATGATGGTGATAAATGGGCCGCATTTCTTCCTATGGAAGGTTTTAAAGTTACGTTTACTATTGATTTCGAACACCCTGCATTTGATGATAATGTAAAGACCGCAACGATGGATTTCTCATCGACTACATTTGTTAGAGAAGTCAGTCGCGCACGCACGTTTGGTTTTATGAAGGATATAGAATTTTTAAGAGAAAATAACCTGGCTCTGGGCGGGAGTCTAGATAATGCTATCGTGATTGACGATAACAAAATACTTAATGAAGGCGGACTTCGTTATGCTGATGAGTTCGTTAAACATAAAATGCTGGATGCGATCGGTGATTTGTATTTATTAGGGCACAGCTTAATAGGTGAATATCAAGGTTATAAATCAGGTCATGGTTTAAATAAC
>CAZWUO010000421.1:0-1808 GCA_964636675.1 uncultured Ectothiorhodospiraceae bacterium | reverse complement strand
TGCGTATTCCGACCCAAGTTGAACACCCATTCCGAACGAAGATGAACACCTATTCCGATTCAAGATGAACACTCATTCCGGGCTGAAGATGAACACTTTCAGCTAATTTCCCGGAATGGGTGTTCAACTTCCCGGAATAGTCAAATAACACTCCCGAAAAACCTCCCTTAAGCATTGATTTCATTGAATTATGGCACTCTTTCTTTTTTCCATTTAGAGAAGGTAGTGTCATGCCATCACGGAGAACATCAATGCGAGTTATCAAAGAGGTTTTACGACTTAAATTCGAAGCAAAACTCAGTTTACGACAAATCGCGACGAGCCTAAAAATCGCCCTCGGTACCGTTACGCTTCACCTAAAAAGAGCCGCTGCCGCAGGATTGTCTTGGCCACTTCCAACAGATATGAGTGACCAAGCGCTTGAGGCTGTGCTGTTTCCAAAGTCATCAAAACTAGAGCAAACAAAGCAGATACAACCTGACTATGCAAGCATGCATAAAGAACTCAAGCGTAAAGGCGTCACCAAGCAATTACTCTGGGAAGAGTACAAACAAATTCACGGTGATAAGGGTTATCAATATTCACAATACTGCCAACATTATCGTGACTGGGTTGGAACGCTTAAACGTTCCATGCGTCAAGTTCACAAAGCGGGCGAAAAACTTTTCATCGACTATTGTGGCCCCACATTACCTGTCATCAATCCTGATACGGGAGAGTATCGCACCGCACAAATCTTTGTGGCTTGCTGGGGTGCCAGTACATACACGTACGCCGAGGCCAGTTGGTCACAAAAGAAAGGTGATTGGATTCAAGCGCATGTTAGTGCATTTGAATACTTTGGTGGTGTACCTGAAATACGGGTACCTGACAATTTAAAAAGTGCGACCACCAAAGCTGATCGTTATGAACCGGAAATAAATACCCGCTATCAACACATGGCTAGCCATTACAAAACAGTCATCATTCCTGCCCGTCCTTACAAACCCAAAGACACCAAAAGTAGGCGCTTTTAGGCGAATCAAAAGTAGAAAATGCCGTGTTAATTGTAGAGCGTTGGATTATGGCACGTTTACGTCACATGACATTTTTTACCTTAACGCAAGTCAATCAACATATTCGCCTATTGTTAGATGATCTAAATCAACGTCCATTCCAAAAACTACCGGGGTCTCGTCTCAGTCAGTTTGAATTATTGGATAAACCGGCAATGCGTGCATTACCACTAACGCGTTATGAATACATTGAATTCAAATTAGTCCGCGTCAATATCGACTATCACATCGAATATGATAAACACTGTTATTCAGTACCCCATCATCTGGTGAAGCATCAAGTTGAAGCACAAGCTACGCGAGATGGTGTCGCTTTGTTCTTTAAAGGAAAACAGATCGCACGTCATGCCAGAAGCTACTCTCAGGGCACTTTTAGCACTGAACCCAGCCATATGCCGGAAGCACATCGTAAACAACAGGAGTGGACGCCTGAGCGTTTATGCAACTGGGCGAAAGATATTGGCCCCAATGTGCTCATTGTCGTTGAACAAATGTTTGCACGTAAAGCGCATCCTGAACAAGCCTATCGAAGTTGCTTGGGCCTGTTGAATCTGTCAAGGAAATACGATGCACAACGTTTAGAACGTGCTTGTCAACGCGCACTGGCTATTGGTTCTCCTTATGTAAAAAGTATTAAATCAATTCTGAAAAAAGGCTTAGACCAACTCGATTTACCGTTTGACGAAAACAAACAATCAGAAGATAAATGCAATATAGATAACCATGAAAATATTCGTGGCCCTGAATACTATC
>CAZWUO010000420.1:0-1810 GCA_964636675.1 uncultured Ectothiorhodospiraceae bacterium | reverse complement strand
AAAAAGATCCCATCACAAGGGTTTAAATTAACCCTGCTTCCTTTTCCCGTAAGCAATCTGCTTATGCCTTATAAAGCCCATCACTGATTCGCTTGGAGTGACTGCCGGGGCATTTTTATAGGCGTTCGGCCAGACCCCAAACTTGTCCCTGTATGTATGATTTGCCCATCCAGCAGAATACCCCTTCATTCTGGCATATTGTTTTAACCCACCAAAAAACTCACGCTTTTCTTCTGGCGTCATTGTTTTGTTGGCTTTTTTACCTTCTGACTTCATTTCCTGTAGATCGGCCTCATAGAACTCAAGTGCCTCAGTTGGTTGTTTCATGGCAAAACCACATACTGGGCAATTATGTCTTGCCTTAAACACAACGCCGCAAGCTGAACATTTAATCTCTTTTGGTTCGCATTTTTCCTTTTTGCGCTGCAATATCCTGTCCTGGATTTTGCTTTTTACATCAAGCGACCAGTCAATAATATCTTCGACTGGGCCCATATTTGGATCAATGCTCATTCCACCATGATCAATAATGTATGCACAGTCTTTACCGTCTTCTGGTCTTAGGGCGCGGCCAACTGCCTGCATCCATTTGGTTATTGATTTTGTAGCGGTTGCCATTACAACCGTCTGAATGCTGGGAATATCAGTTCCCATTGAAACAATACCAACATTCATCAGGCATTTTGTCTGCCCGGTAGAAAGTCTTCGGTAAATTTCTTCACGATCTTCGTCTTTTGTGTTGGCATCAACATACTCAGACGAATAGCCAGCCGCGTTAAATTGTTCAACGAGTTCAGCAGCATTTTTGCGAGTTGGAGTAAAAACGACGGTAATGGTGTTCTCTGCAATCCTCACCCAGTTAGATAGCACGTCACCCATAATTTTAGGATCTGCATATACCTCACCAAGTTCATTTTGCTTCCATTCACCGGCTGTCATGCCAACATTGGATAAATCAGGTCTTTGTGCAGAATAGTACCTAGGCTGGCATAAATACCCTTGATCTATCAGCTCCCGCATTGTGACTGGAATAATAAGATCGTCGTACCCGGCACCAAGCCCACCACCACCAGCCACACACGGGGAAGCGGTAAGCCCAATAATTATTTTATTCTCTCCGTATTTCCCATTCAAAATTGACATGATAAATTCTAGTCGTTTTTTTGAAACAGAAGTGTGCGCTTCATCTATTATAATTATTTGTGCAGCTTCAACGCACATTCTTGAGTTATTTAGTTCATCTTTGCCAATTCTTGCCACAACAGTGTCAATACTTCCAACCTCAACCATGTGCCTTGGATCGTATTCAACACCGGCCATCAAGATCCCGGAATCAACACCAAGCCTTCTAAAACTTTCCTCTGTCTGGAATACAAGGCCGCGTCGAGGGGCAAGAAATAAAACATGATTGCCTTTTATTGTTGCTCGTTCACATATGGCAGCGGCAAACCTGGTTTTACCTGATCCTGTAGGCTTAACAACGAGTGGGGCGCGATGCCCTGACGCTATTGACTGACCGAGCATGACAGTGGACTTTTCCTGATAACCCCTTAAATCAATCATCAAATACGCCCATAAACATTCTAAATTCAATACACTTAAAGACACCAGCTACCTCTGCTGGAGAAAGTGGGTTACTGCTTGGCTGCGCACGAATAACATCACTAATTCGCCTATCAAGCTCCTCAAGCTTTTTATTTGCTCCATGTAACATGGTAACGTCTCCCATTCTAAGCTCTCCTACTTCTTAAATTAAATACAGTGATAACGTGCCTTTTAACATCACTACGAATATTTTCTGGCGTTTCGC
>CAZWUO010000419.1:0-1841 GCA_964636675.1 uncultured Ectothiorhodospiraceae bacterium | reverse complement strand
GGGACTTATTAAAAAAAACCAACCCTCCTCCTTCTTTTCCAGAGAGGGGGCAATAGCATAGTCCCTTAAAAAATAGTCATCGCGCCTGGTTTTATTATTGCCAATAGACCAAATACCTGCATAACTGCATCATCAATACAACTTTGCACCTGACTTGCAGAGACATTTAAGTAATCAAAGACACCAGACTTAATATTAGGTTCAATTTCATTAAAATCATATTCATGTGTTGCACATGGCTCAATACTACCCGCTATCTTTCCGGCAATATGAAGTACACACGCATCTCGTATATAATCCCCTGCATTTAATGGATCAAGATAACTCTCGATTGTTTTCCAGATTTCAGTAGGTAATCCCCAACCCTTTAGGAATTCAGCACTTAACTCCGCATGCGTAAATCCCAGCACATCAAGTTCTTTAGCAATCATGACTTCTTCGCCCTGATCTTTATAACTGAGTATTTCTCTTGATTGTTCAGGGCATTGCGTGAAATAGATTAATCTACCAATACTATGCAGCAAACCAACGATAAATAGCCGTTCATAATTAGAACATTTGAGTTCTTTCGCTAAATCTCTTGCTATCACAGCACTCGTTAGACTGTGATACCAAAAAACATCCATATCAACCAGCTCTTCTGAAATATCTTTGAAACAGGTCGTTACCGATGATGCAATAACCAAATTCCTAAGTTCTTGAAGGCCAATAATCGTAATTGCCCGAGAAATAGTATCTATAGTCCCAGGAAACCCAAAATAAGAACTATTAACTATTTTTAACATTTTGGCCGTCAATGCCGGATCACTAATAATAACCTCTTCCAATTCAGCATTGAATGGCTCAGAAGAATTAAGTATTTCATTTATCCGCAACGCGATTTCAGGTAATGAAAATAGCGATTCAACTTGATGGGCTAATATCTGTGCATTCATTGAAAACCTTTCGATTCGATTAAAACCAATAAAGTCAGTATAGTTTATTTAGCTGATCCCCATATTCTTAGTGGAAATAAAAAGTATTAAGACCCCCTACTTGTTATCTTGTCCCAGCTTATTAAGGATTTCATTTAACTGCGTATCATCTACACGCCCTTCCAGCCAGGCTGCTTTTGCCATCACACATGCTTCATAGGCATTTCTATCTGAATCTTCAGGTGATGTCTGCTCTGCTTGATCTTTCGTTTTTTTAGAACTGGATGCAATGGCTTTAGTTGCGATACTAGCCAAGCGAGCCGATGCTTTGGCTCTTTCCAGAAATTGTCGCCCCAAACCTGCAATAATAATCGCAAAGGTATTGCAAATTAACCCTCGCTGAGAGAAAAGCCGCTCAACAGCTAAATTAAGTTGACTCAAGTCAGCGTTAGGCATTACAGGGTCAGTACCTAGAACTGAACCAGCAACACCCAAAAGTATCCCAAGCATAATTAGCACCCAGCCAAAAATATAAAAAATCAGAGACATTATTTGTGCTTTTTCTGCTAAATTCGTAGCAAAACCCAATCCTTCCTTGGCTGCATATTCCTTTGGAACCGGAATGAAATTAATTTCTAACCTAGGCATCAGCTTATCTCCACAAAAATATTATTTTTTACCGAAATATAACAGGAGATTTAACTTTTGCTTTAGTCTGCAAACAGAAATAAGCCGCTTCATCAAAACTCATCTTTAATGATTGAGTGCTTTTTTTCTCGACCAAAAACTTTTCCGCTTCAACGGCTGTTAAATTCTTCATTATTCTTTTTGCAATACACATACAAGGTTTTGCATAACGTTTTCTATCATGGGCCTTATTAACCGAATTTCTGACTTCTCTCTCCACACACTGTTTTGCAAACTTAT
>CAZWUO010000418.1:0-1869 GCA_964636675.1 uncultured Ectothiorhodospiraceae bacterium | reverse complement strand
GCCGAGCAACGTTTCAAAAAAAGCATTGCGCCGATTAAAGATAATTACGATTATATTTTAATAGACTGTCCGCCAGCGCTAAACATGTTGACCTTAAATGCGTTAGTTGCCTCCGATGGTGTCATTATTCCTATGCAGTGTGAGTATTATGCGTTGGAAGGGCTGACGGCATTGGTCGATACTATAGAACAGGTGCGTTCATCGGTGAACCCTCATTTACAGATAGAAGGTTTGTTACGTACCATGTTTGATCCGCGCAATACATTGTCGAATGATGTTTCGGCGCAATTAATAAAACACTTTGGTGATAAAGTTTATCGCACCATCGTGCCACGCAATGTGCGTTTGGCGGAAGCGCCAAGCCATGGTTTACCTGCCCTGTTATACGAAAAAACCTCACGCGGAGCGTTAGCGTATTTAGCTTTGGCGGGTGAAATGCTGCGTCGTGAAACACGTAATAAAGCAGCGGCAGCAGTAGTATAAAAAACTACAGGCTACAACTATTAAAGTTGTCATCCCCGAGTGTTTCTATCGGGGATCCAGTTATTTTTAGTAGATGTTTTCCGATACAATAGATTCCCGATAGAAACGCTCGGGAATGACAGAATTTAACGGCAACGTATATACAGCCTCAGAATAATTTAGGTTAAAAAATAATGGCAGCAAAGAAAAAAGGTTTAGGTCGCGGACTAACAGCATTACTAGGAAACAGTGATGTAGAGACCATGATCGAACCCGCCAGCAATGATGAGCTACGTACGATTGATGTCGATTTAATTGAACGCGGCCCGTGGCAGCCGCGTGAGCATTTTGATGAAGATGCGTTACAGGAATTAGCGGATTCGATTGCTGCACAAGGTGTCGTCCAACCTATTGTTGTTCGTAAAAAATCAGGTGGTGATGGTGCGAGTGATCGATTCGAGATTGTTGCAGGTGAGCGTCGCTGGCGGGCATCGCAAAAAGCAGGTCTATCGAAGATCCCTGTGGTTATCAAAACCTTTGATGACCAAACAGCCGCAGCAGTTTCTTTAATCGAGAATATCCAGCGTGAAAATTTAAATCCACTGGAAGAATCTACCGCGCTAAAACGTTTGATTGATGAGTTTGATATGACGCATCAGCAAGTGGCAGATACGGTGTCGCGCTCACGTGCATCTGTAAGTAACTTGTTACGCTTGCAGGATCTCAATCCAGAGGTAAAAATGATGTTAGCCATGCGCGATATTGAGATGGGTCATGCGCGTGCGTTGTTAGCAGTGGATGGTTTACAGCAAACCAGTATTGCTAAAGATGTGGCTAAAAAGAAACTGTCGGTACGCGAAACCGAAGCCTTAATTCGCAAGCTTTCAAATCCAGCTAAAACGAGTAAGTCTTCAACAAAAAAAGACCCCGATATCGTCAAGCTCGAAGAGCGTTTATCCGAATGCCTGGGTGCGTCGGTTAATGTAAAGCAAAAGGGTAAAGGCAAAGGTTGTTTAGAAATTAATTACAGTAGCTTGGATGTGCTTGAGGGTATTATCAGTAAGATAGAGTCGTAGGTATAAATCGTAGGTAAAAGAAGCGACAGCGTTATCGTTTACTTGTCATCTTTATTTATCTGCACTAGGCAGCAATAGAAATTACTTATGGCGGGATTGATTCCTTGACCTCTAGTAGTCCAGTCTTATATAATTCGCGCGCATTCTAACCCCGTCCTATAACGATTTTGTTGTGGTTGGCTCAAAATGCAAAATATCATGCAACAGGATCAGCCAGAACAGAAGCAGAAAAATCAAGTGCTTAGGTTCATTAAGGCGCAGTTAGTCGTAACGGTTGTCTTGTCTGCTGCCTGGATGGTAGTTGGTTACATTGCAGCATACTCTGCCCTTG
>CAZWUO010000417.1:0-1876 GCA_964636675.1 uncultured Ectothiorhodospiraceae bacterium | reverse complement strand
AACCATCGGGGACTGAAAGAATTTCTCCCAGCAAACACCAAAAGGAAGTGGCGCTTATTACCCTTATTGCCAGCGGCGATGAAAATGCCCTGGAACAACTCTACCATGCCTACTATAGTCGGTTGCTCAGATTTATCATACGCATTACCGGATGTATGCATCAAGTTGAAGAAGTTATCAATGAAGTAATGTATGTGGTCTGGCAAAAAGCCAGTACTTACAATAAAAATTGTCAACCCTCCACTTGGATTTTTGGTATAGCCTACAATAAAGCACGCAAATCAATGCAAAAGTCCTGGTTTGACAAGGCTGAATCCCTTGATGCAATGAATAGTGAAAATTCGATGTTTGGGCGATATGATTCAGGATTGAAACTACTGGAAATGCAAAACTGGTTAGAAGCTGCATTTGAAGTACTCTCTCCTGACCAACGCACAGTTGTGGAATTAACCTACTTTTATGGCTTGCATTATAGTGAAATCGCTGAATTAATGCAGTGCCCTGAAAATACCGTAAAAACCAGGATGCACCATGCCCGTAAAAAGTTGGCACCCACACTTCTACGACTTGAAAACGCAAACTTGATGTCGAGGAATAATCGATGAAACAGATACACACACCACACAACGATGAACATCAAGAGGTATTGTTGCTATTACCCTGGTACGTTAATAAAACGCTTCTCAGTGATGAAAATAATCTTGTCGAAAAGCATCTTAAAAGTTGTTTAACTTGTAAAATCGAAATAACAAACCTGCAAAAACTATCGACATCATTGAGTCAGCAAGACACGCTTACCCCAGTCGCGCATACATCATTTCTGCATTTAAAAAACCGAATACATAGAGCTGAGGAAGCGCATAGTCAAAAAACCGGACTGTTTGAGCTATATTCTGGTTGCCGTCAATGGTTTACAGATATTAACCTGAAAAACTTAATTACGCAGCATCCGGGTTTTGCTTTAGCGATGGTAATTTTGTTTACTCTTTCTTTGTTGCCACCTGGTTCTTTTGGTACGAATCAAAAATTATTGAAAAAATTTCATACCTTATCCAGTACCGAGAATATTACCCCGATAAAAAATGAAATCCAAGTGCGCTTTGCTAGAAATATTACTCAACAAAAAATTACTCAGATTCTTGCTTCTGTACAAGGCCAAATCATTGCAGGTCCCACCCCTCAGGGAGTGCTTAGAGTTCGCATTGGAACAGAAAAAATGACTCTGGAAGATTTAATCAACACAGTTTCTTTACTCCGCAAAAATACTTATGTTATCTTCGCAGAACCAACATTTACATTGCTTTCTCCAAATAATCAAAATTCAGGCTAGCATACCCAATGAAACTGCAAAATATTCTGTTTTTAATTATTTTAACTATATATACTGCGCCTCCGTCAATTGCGGGTAATCTGAGTTCCGATATTGCCGAATTCCACAGTCTGAATATTCATGAAGCTTCGGATCGCATTTTGCTTATTGGTTTTCAAGATCAACATATGAAAAGAGTTCAAGGCGCATCAATGTCTTCATTTTACCGCCGAAGAGGGGCTTACCAAAGTTCGACATGGAGTCAGAGAATTACGACTAACATTGAAAACGAATACAGTTTGCAGAAACTTACAGAGTGGCCCATGACTGAGGTAGGAGTGCATTGCGCTGTCTATCTTGTGCCATTAAACCAATCTCTGGAAAAAACCATAGCAAAATTAGCACTGGACAAGCGTATCGATATCGTACAAAGATTGCATCAATTCAAAACCAAGAACCATGAATATAACGATCCCTATTTTGCTCTCCAGTCAAATATGCATGATATGCAAATTGACCAGGCCCATAGTATAACTACGGGACGAAATGTAACCATAGCCATGATTG
>CAZWUO010000416.1:0-1883 GCA_964636675.1 uncultured Ectothiorhodospiraceae bacterium | reverse complement strand
ATGCATTTACCGGCACGAACGGTATGCGCTTTGCCGTTTCTTACATAAGTTACGTGCACCGATTTTTTATCTGAGGTGTTGTTTGCGTGTACCACCGTGCTATTCAGGCGAATACTTAGATTGGTTCCGTTTTGATCAAGCTGTGAATAGTTAACCTTGCTGGTTACCACATCTTCCATGGTCGATCCCGGCACAGCTTTGGGTATGAGCGAACGTACAATAAGCCGCGCAACAGATGCATTACCATCGGGGAAGTGAAAGATGTACGGCTCATCGCCACGGCTGCCTGTTCGCTTGAGCGTGTGATCAACACCTGGCATACCGCCATCGTAAGACTGAATTGCTGTAGTTGGTATTTCATCGATTCCAACACACCAAAAACTCATGCCCCAGCGTTTATAGATATTGATAACCGCTTCATCGACTTTGCAATAATCTCTAAGAAAACTTTCGTAGCTGATGTTCTGTAGAATTTTGTATTTCTCATCAAATGTTTTACCCGGCAAGTAATCCACTTTCTCAGTTTGAACACGAATAAAATCTTTGCGTGCCTGATCGCTCATTGGGGTTTGTGCTGCAAAGTCCTCCCAGGATTTTACCCCATAACCAGTCACCAGTTTTTCTGCGCCAAAGTTTTCCTTATCAAAAACTATGCCCTTACTTAGCTTATAAGATGGATAAAGATTTTGATCAAAAAAATGATAAAACTTTTCTGTTTCGATGCCAATTTCTTTTAATAACTCAATAGACTCTTTAGCATAAGAAGAAGGTGTGTCGATCGCCTCTGTCCCGCCATAAGCAATTCTTAGATCACCGTGAAAATCAAACTCGTTGCGTTTAGCATGGCCGCCAAAATCGTCATGATTATCGAGAATTAATATTTTTGCGTTCGGGCGCTGCTTTCGATAAAAGTGCGCTGCGGACAGGCCACTAATTCCCGCGCCTACCACTACTAGGTCATAACTCTCTTTCGCTAGTTCGGTGGGCCACTCTTTTCCAGTAACTCGACTATGCATCGTCTGCCAGGATCCATCATGACTACCACGCATGCCTGTTTTGGCAGGCGGGTAGTAATCTTTGCCGAGCTTAAAATTTGGCTCAACACTTCCATAGGTGCTGATCCAGGGCGTCAACAGTGACGCTCCAATCGCGATTCGCGTGCCATTGAGAAAATCTCGGCGAGTAATTTGTTTGTTCATGGAAGAGCAACCTCTGATCATTTATAGCGAAGCCAGGAGTAGAAAATAGCATATTTTTGCAGGCTGGGTTTACCCAGTTCTTGTATGCCACCAAGGCGAATATCACCGTGCTATAGTGGCTGCGGTTATATATATTCGACATTACTGCTTCGACCAGGAGTACACCATGAAAAATTTCGCGTCTCTAGTTGTTCTTTCTTTTATTTTCGCCTGCTCGAGTTCCGAATTTTCCAAAGAAGATTCAGTCGCAGAAAAATCACAGCACCCCAATGCTGAGCTTATCGCCAACGCCAGTGCGCCTCTATTTGATGGCATGGGTGACTATCACCGTGACATAACGACTAGTAGCGAAGGTGCACAACGCTATTTCGATCAAGGCATGGTGCTAGCTTTTGGATTTAATCACGCTGAAAGTATTCGCTCTTTTCGTGCAGCGCAGAAACTCGACCCTGATTGTGCTATGTGTTTCTGGGGCGAGGCGCTTGCCACCGGCCCCAATATTAATGTCACCAGCAAAGGCCGAGCCATCATGTCAGACGATGAACGCCATCGCGCGTTTGACGCAATCAATAAAGCCGACTCACTAAAAGCCGGCACGTCTTCATCTGAACGGGCACTCATCAGTGCTTTAACAACCCGCTATAACGGCGACCCTTCTACCGAGCGCTTTGCGCTTGATATGGC
>CAZWUO010000415.1:0-1892 GCA_964636675.1 uncultured Ectothiorhodospiraceae bacterium | reverse complement strand
ATTGGAAAATTCTAAAGTCACATGCCCTTCCCATTCAGGCTCAAGCGGCGTGACATTAACAATAATGCCGCACCGTGCATAAGTCGATTTACCTAAACAAATGGTGAGCACGCTACGGGGAATTCTAAAATTCTCAACGGTGCGCGCTAGGGCAAAAGAATTGGGTGGAATAATACAAACATCGGCTTTCACATCAACAAAACTCTGATGGTCGAAATCTTTCGGGTCAACAATGGCCGAATTAATATTAGTAAAAATTTTAAATTCATCCGAGCAACGCACATCGTAACCATAACTGGATGTGCCGTAAGAAATAATCCGTCCACCGTCATTCTCACGCACCTGACCCGACTCAAACGGCTCAATCATGCCTTCGCTCTCCGCCATGCGACGAATCCATTTATCCGATTTAATACTCATTTTGCTACACCATACTCACATTTTATCGAGCGGCTATTCTAAACCAGATTAAGGTCGAATGGGTACACCGGGAGTGATTTAAGTTATTAAGTGATCAGGATCCCTTAAAATTTGACTCCCAGATAATCACCATTAAGACAGCTATTAATAGAAATTACGATGCCATAATTTGGTTCTTATATAAGCCAAACAATTAAAATTATTCAATAATGGGAATTATTCTGGTTCTGAAACGTCTCTTACTTAAGCACCAGCAAAATACGGGGCAATACGATGAAAATTTCGATATTAGTACAACTAAGCATACTCACCCTGCTTTCATTTCTACCAACTGTGCAAGCTGATATTTCCAGTGCAGAAGAAGCTCAAAAATTAATCGATTCCATTAGTCAGCAAATCGCTAAAAATCGTCAAAACGCCGAACTATACATAAAAAGAGGCGATCTCTATTTTTTAACCCATGACTTTGACAACGCAGTTGACGATTACTCATTAGCTATCAAACTTGCCCCATCACTAGACGCAGCCTGGTATGGCAGAGGCATGGCTCAGGGTCGCAGGGGATATATCAAAGAAGGCATCGCCGATTTATCGGTATACCTGAAAAAGAACCCAATGGATTCCAAAGCCTTCACTAAACGTGGCGTGCGCTATTTATGGAATGGTGAAAAAGAAAATGCGCTGCAAGACTTACGCAAGGCTATCGAACTAAACCCGAACAATGCCGAGGCTCACGATGACCTCGGCGTTGTTTTTGCGCAAATGGGCAACTACAAGCAAGCCATCAAACATTTTCGTACTACGGTTAGTATCGAGCCAAGCTACCAAAAGGGACATCATAATTTGGCAATGGCTCTGTATATTACAGAAAACGATATTATGGCGCTCAATAGCGTAAACAAATCTCTCCAGCTCAAACCCGAGTCACGCGATTCCATGATTTTAAAAAGCCGGATACTGGTGGCGATGGGGCAACATGTTGAGGCTAAACGCATAGAAAACGAAGCCGAATTCTTGCCTGCCCCAAACTGGCATGAGTCTGCACCGATTAAATAACTCAATGTGATTTTAAAAATACACAAAAAAGGGAAACACAATGTTTCCCTTTTTCTTACCCACCGTTAGCTGTCACTAATTATTCTGGATAACGATATTGGGAAAACTCGCACTAAAATCTTTCGCTTTCATTGCGAGTTTCGCTGTTACACGACGTGCAATATCACAATAAATTTCAGTGATGCGGCCGTCGGGATCGGCAACAACCGTGGGTTTTCCTTCATCAGTACCAATACGAATAGACATATCCAATGGTAAGGCGCCCAATAAATCAACATTGTGTTGTTCCGACATTTTCTCGCCGCCGCCTGAACCGAAGATATGTTCTTCGTGTCCACATTCACTACAAATATGCAGGCTCATATTTTCGATAATACCTAATACCGGTACTTCGACTTTTTCAAACATCTTCAAGC
>CAZWUO010000414.1:0-1898 GCA_964636675.1 uncultured Ectothiorhodospiraceae bacterium | reverse complement strand
ACCGATACCGGATAAGCTAAACTTTCTTGCAATTGTTTCGCAACCTCAATTCCGGAAACATAATCAGGCAGTCGATAGTCGATGATTAATAATTTTGGTTTTTTTTGATGCGTATTGAGTTGATCAAATGCTTCGCTCGGTGTCGCAGCGGTGATAACCTGACACCCCCAGCGCGTTAGTAATCCACGCATACCCTCCAATACCGCAATATCATCATCCAACACCAAAACTGGGAAGCCATCCAGGGAGTTCACTTTGCTGCGATCAACTGTTTTTATCTCTGGTTCTATCTGCAACGCATGTGCGAGTGCTACGGTAATGGAAAAGCTGCAACCACGACCTGGATGTGAGGTCACCTTAATGTCGTGTTGTAGCAAGCTGGCCTGGCGTTTAACAATGGCGAGCCCCAAACCCAAGCCTTGCCGTCGATCGCGAGCCGGGTTACCCAATTGATGAAATTCGATGAAAATTTCATCAAGCTGATCTTCAGGGATTCCTGGACCATTATCGAATACCTGGATCTCAACCTTATCCTTGCGTGGACGAGCTGCTACCACAACGCGTCCGTTTATAGTATAGCGCAGCGCGTTGCCGATCAAATTACGCAGCATGCGTTCTAACATTGCGCAATCGCTGCGCACAGTGGCTGCGGTGCGACGAATGCGCAATTGGTTATGGTTTTCCGCTGCAATTGGCATAAATTCCGATTCCAATCTAGCAAAAAGCTCTGTAAGTGAGAAATTTTCTATATTGGGTTTAACTACGCCAGCGTCTAATTTTGACACATCCAGCAAAGCATTCAACATGGAATTGATGGCGCTGATGGAATCATCTACCTGTGCGATCAAGGGATCATTTTCAAGACTTTGCACACGATCTGACAATTCGGCAAAAAACAAACCCAAGGCATGAATGGGCTGACGCAAATCATGGCTGGCTGCTGCGAGGAAACGGGTTTTAGCAGCATTGGCCTGTTCTGCCGTTTTTCGAGCCTGTTCCAGAGCCTTTTCACGTTTAATTAGGTCACTAATATCAGTATAAGTTATCACTCTGCCGCCCTGTTGTATTTCGGTCTGGCGTACTTCGAACACCCGCCCGTCAGTTAAGCGATGTTCAATGTGACTATCAATATGGATTTTGATTGGAGGGTCTGCGGCATTGAGGACGGCTTGCATTTTTATATTGGTGGCGACTTTATTACCCGCTGCACCAAGCAGATCGGTAAATCGCCTGTTCCACATGCGCAACCGATCCTCTTTGTCGGACATACTGATGCCTTGACCCATATTTTCCAATGCGGTTTCCAAGAGTAAAGATTTTTCCTCACTCTCCCGACGCAGTAAGACATTTTCAAAATTTAGATGTAGTGCTGAGGTATAGATGCGGCTGACTTTAACACAGGCAAAGATACCACCGAAAATAGTTGTCAAAAAAAGCACTCCCAGACCCACACTATCTTTATTTCCTTCCAGTAGAAGTGGAACAATCAATAGAACTGCTACTGGGACAAAAAAGGCCAGTACCGCCGGTATATAACTAAACCATGCCATTATTGAACCTACTCCAATATAATAAATAGCAACGGACATAATCAACAAAGTATAAGGTTGTGCTGAGTCTATAAACAATAAATTTCCCATGCCCCAACACAGGCCATTAATAACCCCACTAATGATTAAAATGAACTTAACGCGGGGAACGATTTCCATATTGAGTTCGCTAAGACGTATGTTATAAATGTGCAAAATGATCCATCTGCCAAGGTTAATGCTAGTTAGTGTTATAAACCAGATTAATAGCGAGGAATGGGACGCGTAATCCCACAGTACGAAAACAAGAACGCAAGAAAATGGCAGTACAGAAAGAAATATTAAAGCACCTTGTCCCGTACAAGCCCG
>CAZWUO010000413.1:0-1902 GCA_964636675.1 uncultured Ectothiorhodospiraceae bacterium | reverse complement strand
CTTAAAACATGATCATCGCCACGCGGATGGTAGTCCTGACGATGTGACGAATTATGGCGGCGATTCTAATGGTGCCGGTGGCGCGTTCAATCAATTCTTTGCGGCGGATAGTTTTACGCAAAAACTGATACCCGCAGCCTCTACCAATATTTGGTCAGTATCCATTAGCGAAGACGAGCAACAATTGACATACCATTTAACACGCCACCAACAACCTCGGTTCACTGCCGTCTTGCATAAACAACCGATCAAACCATAAAGAACTATTGGGGTCAAAGCCGGAGAGCCGGGGACAGACCAGAATGGCACTAAGTTAAGCCTGCTTAGCATACATTCTGCCACGATGCGGAATCTCCAGCATTATGTGTCGAGGGGCGGTCATTAACTGATAGTTTTTTGGTCGCCGTTTTAGGACTCTAGGTTCTCTCCTACCGGGTCGCTCCAGCACGATCAATCCGGCTATCAGCTTATATAGATTATTCAACAATCGTTGGCGTTCCGTGGGACCAGACCGAGCTTGATTTAAGTGCGGCTCCCATTGTCTGATTGCTTGCACGCTTCCCTTGAAACTCACGCGTCTTAATTCAGCGCCGAACCGTTCCGCTGATTCAAACATTAGCTGACGAATACAGTTATAAACAATCATATGCATTACGATTTCCTTGCGCACCATATCGGGTGTCTTGCAGCGGAGAATATCCATGCCCATGGTTGTTTTGATATCACGGAACGAAAGCTCCACATCCCAGCGTTGAAGGTATAAGTCAGAGATATCATCGGCTGGGTATAGTTCAGCATCTAACAATGTTGTGGCAATATAAAAGTGAGTAGTACGAAAGCCTTTTTGCGCCACGGTGACCCTAATTTGTCGAATGGAAAGTCGTTCTGGTAACGCCTCCCATTGTGCTTTGGTATAACTGGCTTTTTTATAAAACACAGGTTTTTTCCAATGGGTAAGCAGGTCATTCTCACCAAGAACTTGATCCGCTTGCGCTGCCGTCACTGGCTTCCTTCTCGCAACCGTCACTACCGAGGCAACGCCTTGGTCAGCAAGGCTCGAGAGGTCGTAGTAGCCACAAAACCCCTTATCGCCTAAGAAAATATCACCTTCGTTGAAGTGTTTCCATTGCCGGTGTAGCAATGGAATTTCACTACTTTTCTTATTCCCCAACTCATAACTTGAAAGCATCCCAGACTGCAAATCAAAGCAAGCGCAAAGGCGCGCTTGCGGGAATCCAATGCCCGGCTTTTGGTGTCGTTGTTGTGGCCAGACTTCTTGGTTGGCGACGGTATCAGGCATGCTGAGACCGGTGCCATCGGCAACGATAACTCTGCGTCCTTGCAATTTACTTGGTGGCCCACCGAGTCGCCTTTTCGATATCTGTGAGAGTATCGCCTCAAGCTCAGTTAATGATAAGTTCCTGCGCGCTTGGCAGTATCCAGACGTTGATGACGACGGTATCGGTTTTGCATACATTGCAGCAACGGCCTGAAGCTTTCGAACAACCTCTTGACACCCTCCATCAGCATCTAAGACCTGTGAGAAAAAAGCCCAAAAAGTATTCTCTTTACTGAACATTCTATTCCGGCTCATAGTGCCAGACACAGGCTTTTTCAGTGGCGCTGTTGGAACAATATGAGCAAGATATTCAGCCAATTCGCTGAAAGATTTTTGCTTGATTTTGGCCATCTCATCAACCAACTTCTGACGGGCTGAGCGAGGGGTTCTTCGAAGTGTTTGTAAGTGAAACCCAGGGAACATTGGAGTAGTATTTTGCATGGCAAATTATACCGTTTTACGACCTTTTTTGCCCTCGGTATTCCATGCTAAAGTTGCTTAACTTAGTGCCATTCGGGACAGACCACGGTTTTCGCGGTTATAAGCGCGGTCTGCCGGGAATT
>CAZWUO010000412.1:0-1907 GCA_964636675.1 uncultured Ectothiorhodospiraceae bacterium | reverse complement strand
TGGCATGGTGAAAATATTATCTTTTTGTAAACCTTTAATTGTCACATCCGCCATTGATACGATAATCCATTCTTTTGGTACGGAAGCGTTACTCATCTTAGCTATCACTCCCCAAAGCTACCATCAACTCCTCCAAATCTCCCAAAGCCCCCTTCAATTCCCCCATTAACGCCTCTGCCAAAACGTCAGGCGCGGGCAAATCTGCCGCATCGACACTCTTACTATCCTTAATCCATGAAATATCCAAGGAATCAGCTTTATTCTCTGCAATCCACGCTCGGCTAAACGATCGCCAGCGGCTTGAGTCCTCCGTTTGCTTAATCGCTTTATCCGTAAACGACCAATCGCCTTCCTGACGTGGACTGCTACCCTGCGCCTTTTCGCCATACAGTGCCTCAAAAGGCTTTAAATGCTGTTGACCAAAGGGCGTGCGTTTACCAAAACTAGGCATATTGCTACGCAAGTCATACACCCAAACCGTTTGCGTGCAATCTTCTTCTTGATAGGGATCAGTCGCACTGCCTTTGCTAAAAAACAGCACATTGGTTTTTACCCCAGCGGCATAAAAAATCCCTGTCGGTAAACGCAAAATAGTATGCAAATTACATTTATGCATTAAATCGCGACGAATATCTGTGCCAACGCCTGATTCAAATAACACATTATCAGGCAAAACCACCGCTGCTCGCCCACCTGCTTTTAAGGTGCGATAAATATGTTGCAGGAAAGCCAATTGTTTATTACTGGTCGGATGCGTAAATTCACGGGTAATACTCGCTTGCCCGCCTTTCGCTGTACCAAAAGGCGGATTTGCCAACACCACATCACAGGGCGCTAAGTCTTCTCCGACTTGACCCAAGGCATTGCCCAAATAAACCACACCCTCATTACCGCCTTCCATGCCGTGCAATAGGCAATTCATTAACGCTAAACGACGGGTATTAGGAACCAGTTCCACACCGATAAAAGCATTATGGCGTTGGAAGGTTTGTTGTTTTTCATCGAGATCATATAACTCATCCGTCTGTGCTTTAATATAACAGTCCGCAGCAATCAAAAAGCCTGCTGTACCTGCGGCGGGGTCTTGAATCACCTCACCTGCTTGCGGCTTAATGCAATTGACCATGCTGTTAATTAAAGCACGCGGGGTAAAATACTGCCCAGCACCTGATTTGGTTTCATTGGCATTTTTTTCCAATAAACCTTCATACAAATCCCCCAAACCATCTTCTTGCGCGCTAAACCAATCAATTTGATCCAAGGCTTTAACCAACTGTTCCAAATGTCGCGGTTCACGCAAACGGGTTTGGGCATCGGCGTAAATGGCTTGAATCAGGTTATTATTATAAATAACCGTGCCTTCCTCATCTTTCCCTGTCGATAATTTGAGTAAGATACGTTTGTAATCATCCAGTAAAGTAATGCCCGAGTTTTCATTAAGGTCTGTCCAGCAACAACCTTCGCGCAAAGCGTAGCGGCTAAGAATTCCCGCTTCGGTATTTTCATGCACCATTTTTAAAAACAACAAAAGTACCAACTCAGTGACATAATCGCTGTAATTAATGCCATCATCACGCAGCACGTCACAGAGATTCCACAGTTTTTGTACGATGTTGTTATGGGTCATAATGGGTTTCCAGTAAAGCCGTTAAAGGGTGAGTTGGCGGATAATAACGGGTTTAGGAAACGATGAACAAGCAAATAATGGTTTTATCTCGTTACCAAATTTCATTATCAGTAGGTCGGGTAAGGCACGCCACCCGACAAGCTATGGGATATGTCGGATGGCGTAAACTTATCCGACCTACGCAGACATTTACATTTTGTTAGCATAATTCTGCTCATGTACTTACGATACGTCTTTCCAAATATGCTCACTGAGCTGTGCTACTACATGGTCTAATTGA
>CAZWUO010000411.1:0-1919 GCA_964636675.1 uncultured Ectothiorhodospiraceae bacterium | reverse complement strand
GCATGTGTACGTCATTGCAGGCCACCATGTTGATACCAAGTGCGGCACTTAAATCAGCATAAAAAAGATAATGCTGTTGATCAGCACTCTGCCAAAATAATTCCACTCCCATCCAAAGGCGATCTTTAAACAGACGTTTTAACTTGTTACCAAGCGACAGTTCATGCGCAGAGTTGGTTGGCAACCAGATGGCCAAACAATGCTGCAAACCAAACACCAGATCGCTAATGTCCAAAGCGTATTCGCCCTTGGCACTACGCCGCCGACCCTTGGTAATTAATGCAGAAATCTCGCTATAGGCAACTCGACTCGGTGCTAATAAAACCAGTTTAAAAACAGCATTGCCACTGTTATTGCAATGACCAATTAAAAACTCACTGCCGATAATGAGTTTGATCCCGCATTGAACACTCGCCTGATAGGCCTTAACCACCCCGGAGTAAGAACATTCATCGGTAATCGCTACCGCCGCATATCCTAAAACTGAGGCCTGTATAACAAGTTCTTGCGGGCTGGAAGCACCGGTTAAAAACGAGTAATGTGATTTAGTATGCAGCTCCGCAAACATTTAGGCAGCATAATGAGCAGGTTGTTCAGCAATGCTATCCAGAGGGCTGCGGGTGCCAGCGTAGTGTTGACCCAGCACATGAGTATATATTTGAGTGATCTTCACATCGTTGTGACCCAGCAATTCCTGCACAGTGCGAATATCAGTGCCAGACTCGAGCAAGTGTGTAGCAAAAGAATGTCTGAAAGTATGACAGCTTAAATTTTTGTGGATGCTGGTGCGTTGCTTTGCTCGCTTTAAGGCTTTGCGAATAACCGTTGTGTGTAAGTGGTGTCGGCATATGATATTGGTAATCGGGTGATTACAAAGTGTTGTGGACGGAAAAATAAACATCCAGCCAAACTGCCGAAAAGCAGTAGGATATTTTCGACCAAGTGCATTTGGCAATGATGGCCCGACACCCTCGGCATTGTCTTTGCGTTGCACAACACGCGCAACGGCCATTTGTAACTTAAGGGCATCTACCAGAGCAGGAGATAATAAGGTGACACGATCTTTATTGCCCTTGCCATCGCGAACAGTGAGAGAAAGACGATCAAAATTAATATCCTGCACTCTAAGCCTAAGACATTCTGACACCCGTAAGCCGCCGCCGTACATAAGAGCGACTGCCAGGTAGTGAACACCCGCCAAATTATCCAAAATTGATCGAACCTCGGGCACCGATAATACCGTTGGCAGAGCGCGCGGCCGATTAGCAAGTTTAAAGCCCAACTCTCCTAGTGGTTGATTCAAAGCCTTGTTATAAACAAACGATAAGGCATTCAGAGCAATCTTCTGAGTATTGGTGCTCACATGCCGTTCAGAAGCTAAATACGACAAAAAGTTTTTAACTTCAGGCGCCCCCATTTCTACAGGGTTCTTATACCGGTTAAAAATAATAAAGTGGCGAAGCCAATACAAATACGTTTTTTCTGTTCGGATGCTGTAACCACGCAAGCGAATTTCCTTACGAATAGACTCCAAAAACGGACTCTTTTTAGACATTTAGTTACTCCCTAAAATACTGTATAAACAAACAGTATAATCTAAAAGAAGATCACAATCAATACGCTTTCCGGCGGATAGGAGGCGCTCACTATCTTTTTTGAAAAATGACAAAGTCAATAAAAACAGCAGGTTGTAAGAAGTAGTTGCAATAAATAGGGGGACTGCGCTAAAGTGAATAGGTGGGTGCGCTCATTTACCGCCCAGCCATTAAACGAATAATGGAGCAAAAATCATTGAAAACAAAGAGATACAAGAACTTTCTAAATCGAAGGTCAGGCGCAATTCGAGCCAGCGCACTATTAAGCTGTTAGTGCTGTTCAAATTGTGAATAATTCATTAGACAATTTCATTTGGCATGATG
>CAZWUO010000410.1:0-1922 GCA_964636675.1 uncultured Ectothiorhodospiraceae bacterium | reverse complement strand
GGTGCTATTGGATCTGGAAAGTTTTCTATCTCATTCTTTGAAGTAGTCGCATTAGGAATTGCTCAAAATATAGACAACTTACCAACAAATATAAAAGATAAGATTGAAAGTGTTGGGGAGAAAGAAGATTACATCAATGCCTCTGGTAGTGGAAAGACTGCTAAGGCTAGGATTCCTAAACTTCTTAACCTTGGCTTGAGGCACTTTTCAGGGGAATAGGGGGATTCTCCAATGGATATCATACAGTTTCAGAAAAATTTGGATATGATGTCCTCATGGCGTAAAAAGGAACTTTCTGTTGCTCGATCCCTTGCAAAAGACAAACGCAACAACGCAGTACAAAAATATCTTTATAGAGCATGGGTTCTTATGATGTATGCACATTGTGATAACTTTTTAAAGGAAGCGGGAAAAGAATATATTAGGTATATTAGGGAAAATAATATAACAAACTATGACCATAACTTATTATGGTTAATTATAAAAGGAAAAGAAGTAATTACTAATGGTAAGTCAGAAAACTACAAATCAATATTTGATCTAACACAAGAAAAACAAGATTTCTTTTTTGATATTATACTAAGCGATTCAGTATTTGAGAAACGTAGTTTTCAATATAAATCACTTAGATTTTTCTGCGATTGGGTTTTTCAAATAAATTTTGATTACAACCATTTTGAACCATTTTGTGTGCTACTTACTAATAAAAGAAACGAAATTGCACATGGTGAAGAATCTTATATTGACGATACAACAGCATGTAATGAATGGCACAACAAAACAATAACATTCATCGATTCACTAAAAGATTCTTTGATACTACATGCTCAATCGAGCAATAAGCCGTCAGGATCAAATGCAAAGTAGACGCCAGCACAAGGCACAATGTCCGCACTTCGCCCCGTTCGTGTTGGTTGGATTTTTCAATGAAATGAGCGATTTAATCACCCTTAGATATTTACGTTTTCCGCCAATAGTGAACAGTTGTCTAGTCATCTGTTCACTTTATCAGCATTTTTTAATTTTCGTCAATGTCGTTTTTTTAACTTGATTTATATCACAATTGATATATTATACCGTTTATGATATAATCTGGAGATGAGTAATGACTTGGATAGTCGAAACCCTGAATGAAACTGTCGATGAGGAACTCGAAAACCTTCCTCCCGAAATGCTGGCACGTTTTGTTCATATCACTCGACTGATTGAAAACTTCGGACCAATGCAAGTCCGTGAACCGCATATCAAGCATATCCGAGGAAAGCTCTATGAAATGCGAATGCGTGGAAAAGATGGTATTTCACGGGCACTGTACGTAACAGCAATCAACAAACGTATTGTAGTTGTCCGAGTATTTATAAAGAAAACGCAGAAAACACCAGAGCGAGAAATCAAACTGGCGTTAAAGAGAGCAAAGGAGATTGAAGGCAATGACTAAAATTGACGAATTGCACAAGAAATGGGCTAAAAACCCTGAATATCAAAACGCCTATGATGAACTGGAAGGGGAATTCGAGTTATCTAGAACGCTGATAGAAGCACGTGTTACGGCAGGTCTAACACAAGCACAAGTCGCCGAAAGAATGAAAACCTCACAAGCGGCAATCGCACGCATGGAAGGCGGTAAAGTTAAACCATCTGCTGGATCACTGGAACGATACGCCAAAGCGATTGGAAGTAGATTGCATATTTCATTTGAGCCCCTAAATCCATGAGCAAGTCTAAACAATATAAGTCAGACGCAAGGTTTCGTGCTCAAGCTTTGCGTGGAAAGAATGCGAGGGGTTTAGAATTGCTCGATAAAATCGATAACCATTTTGGCAGAGATGTAAGAACGTCAAAACCATCAAAAAAGTGAACAGTTTCATAGGTGAGTCAGCCGAGGGAACTTCCCCCTCGGCTGCTCGCAGAACCACGGCGTG
>CAZWUO010000409.1:0-1928 GCA_964636675.1 uncultured Ectothiorhodospiraceae bacterium | reverse complement strand
CTATTTGAACCGATTAGTCTTTATTTGGCGCAGGCTTTGACTTGTGAACAGGATGATTTGTATGCATTGCATGTAGCATCGAAGATAATGCCGGATACTCCATCAAACGCGCATAAATAAAATCTGCAATGCCGATATCAATGTTTTCACTAGCAGCAAGAAAGCAGCGAGCAATATTGGTCAAATCCTGTCGTTTAATGGTGTTGGTAAAAATGGGCGTTTCTTTGTAATGGGCGGGGCAGTTTTCGCCTGTATCGACCTGATAAAGATGGCAGCCGTTTTGTAGGTTCCAGCAGATAACTTTTTCACTACTTTGTTTGTTGTAACTGAGCTGGAATTGGACTGGCATGTCATCAATTCCGACGCTTTTAACCCATACGAAGAGGTCCATGTCTTGACTGCTAAACCAGCGCTTCAAGAGATTGCGATTTGATTGTCTTAAGCGTGTAATCTCGGTCAGCATATTTTCTAATTGATCCTTGATAAAATTAAATGTACGAATAAATGACATAAAAGGTTTTTACGGCTGTTTTTTTAACCGCTATGAGCTAATAATAAGGTGTAAGTAGAGAGTTTCTGTGAGCTGCATCTCTAAAAAATTATAAAAATGTCCAAGGTGTGAAATGGTTCAAAAAATGAAAGCAGGTATGTCAGAACTTTGGGATAGTTCGGCAATTTATGGCGAGAACGCCGCCTGGCTTGAAACGATGTATGAAACCTATATAAGTAACCCAGATTCGCTGGAAGCGACTTGGCGAGAGTACTTTGATGCGTTTGTGAATCAGAAAAGTAGTTCACAAAGCGAGGTTGCTGTTGATAGTCGTACCGCTAATGGCTTTGATGTCAATGGTAAAACTGTAAACGGAAGTGGCTTGCAAGATGCGTTGACTCAGCGAGAGACATCACCAAAAGAGATGCATGACTATTTTATTAATTATGCGCGACAAAAACATATTCACGGTTATGCCACGCAAAATGGTTACGACCACGAAAAAAAACAAGTGCAAGTTCTGCAGCTAATTAATGCGTATCGGTTTAGGGGGCATCAGGTCGCAGATGTTAACCCACTAGGTGGGCGTCGGGAGACGGATATTGCTGAATTATCTTTGGCTTACCATGATCTAACAGAAGACGATTTTGATCGGGTTTTTGAAACTGGGTCGTTATCAAGTGCAGAATCGTTACCGCTACAAGAAATCTATCAAATCATTAAAGAATCTTACTGCGGTACTATCGGTTCTGAGTACATGCACATTACCGAAACCTCTGAAAAACGTTGGTTGCAAAATCGTTTAGAAACGGCGCGTGGAAATGCGCATTTAAATGAGATTGAAAAAATTAATATCCTGCAGCAGTTAACAGATGCTGAAGGACTTGAACGCTATTTGCATTCTAAATATGTCGGTCAAAAAAGATTTTCACTGGAAGGTGGGGAATCACTAATCCCGCTTTTGGACGAGCTTGTTCAATATGCTGGTAAGCAAAAGATTAAAGAAGTCGTCATTGGTATGGCGCATCGCGGTCGCTTAAATGTTTTGGTGAATGTTCTTGGTAAAACGCCTGACGAATTGTTCAGTGAATTTGAAGGCACAAAAGAAGTGAGTGAGCTAACCGGCGATGTGAAATATCATCTTGGGTTTTCATCCGATATGGACTCCCCCGGTGGACCAGTTCACCTTGCCTTGGCTTTTAACCCCTCGCATCTGGAAATCGTTGCGCCGGTGGTGGAAGGATCGGTTCGCGCGAGACAATGGCGCCGCGGTGACAGAGAAGGCAATGAAGTTATTCCTGTGCAGATTCATGGTGATGCGGCGTTTTCAGGGCAAGGGGTTGTTATGGAAACCTTGCAAATGTCACAGTCTCGCGGTTATCTGACGCATGGCACGATTCATATCATCATTAATAACCAGATTGGTTTTACCACTAGT
>CAZWUO010000408.1:0-1944 GCA_964636675.1 uncultured Ectothiorhodospiraceae bacterium | reverse complement strand
CGACAGTGGTTTATAGTGATGCTCGCTCTGGCATCACAGTGGGAGAAGACAGAATGCTTCGATTACTTTTCGCCGCCCTGGCTATCGCCGTTGTTTTAACCGGCTGCGGCCAGGATACAAGAACACAAGTCACGGCTAAGGGACCCGCAGCGGAATCGCCCGATGTCTCGATGAAAGATTTCGGTGACTATGTCGTTCACTTCAACGCGATCTCGACGGATCATCTGCAACCTGATGTCGCCCGTACGTACAATATCGCGCGCAGCAAGAACCGCGCCATGCTGAACATTTCGATCATCAAAAAGGCGGAAGACACAATCGGCCAATCGGTTCCCGGCGAGGTGCAGCTGGCTGCGAACAACCTGACCGGCCAAGTCAAGAATCTTACCCTGCGTCAGATTCAGGAAGGCGACGCCATTTACTACATTGGTGACGTTCCGGTCGCAAATGCAGAAACGCTCGTATTCAACCTCAGCGTCGTACCCGAGGGTGAAACCGATACCTACTCGGTACGCTTTTCGCGACAATTTTTTTCCGATTGAAGGGGCTTTTGCGGTTCTGGTACTCTCTCGCAGACCATTGACACCGCGCAACCAGAATCATATGACGTCAGTGAAGACTTCGCGTCTGTGAGCGATAAATCGGGAAAAAATCTGGTCCGGGGAACCGCCGGTGAGACCAAAGACGTGTGATTAAAGCAGCAGCAACTGCAAGCCGGCGACACAGCCCTTTTATTTATAGCAAGAATCGGGTCGAGTCCCGAACCGGAAAATCCTAAAATCCTCTTAGAAATTCGCTAAGCGAGTACAGGAGAATTCACGGTGAATACCTTGCAAAATAAAGTTCCGATTGCAACTGACTTCAAATGTTTCAAGCTTCACCACAGGCGCTGCGATGCTGGTTGATGGTGGAGCTTCCATCAACCAAACGTAAGTGTTGATTACCTGGCTCGCTCAATGAGAAGAAGACTAGAGATGAGTACCAATGAGCAAGTTAATTATCACCGTATTGCCGTTGCAATTGACTATATAAAATCGAATTTCAAAAAGCAGCCCTCTTTAGACGAAATAGCTGGTGTCGTGGGGCTAAGCCCCTATCACTTTCAGCGCTTATTTTCTAATTGGGCAGGCGTTAGTCCCAAAAAGTTTATCCAGTATTTGAGTCTTAAACATGCAAAACAATTATTAAAGAATAAACACACAACATTGCTTTATGCGGCGTATGAGGCTGGCTTATCAGGCACGAGTCGCTTACATGATTTATTTATCAAAATTGAAGGAATGACACCTGGTGAATATAAAAATGGCGGAGAAGATCTCGTCATTGATTACTGTTTTTCCGAAAGTCCGTTTGGGAATATTATCGTGGCATCAACCAATAAAGGGATTTGCCACATTTCATTTGAAGAGGATGAAAACCGAGCCTGGCGTAGATTGGAAACATGCTTTCCTCATGCAACATACCATCAAGCTGCTAATCAATTGCAACAGAATGTGCTATTGATTTTTAAACAAGACTGGAGCCAAACGGAGAAAATTAAACTGCACTTACATGGCACGGACTTTCAATTAAAGGTGTGGGAAGCATTGCTTAGAATACCCCTTGGCAGCTTGACGACCTACGGAGCGATTGCAAAAGGTATAGGCCAGCCAACAGCATCAAGAGCAGTGGGAACCGCCATCGGAAATAACCCGGTAGGGTTTCTTATTCCCTGCCATCGAGTCATAAAAAAAGACGGCGGTATTGGTGGCTATCGGTGGGGCAACACTCGCAAGTCAGCAATTATAGGGTGGGAAGCTTCACGCATGATCTGATGATTCATGCAGGAAAACAAATTGCCGATTGTCGTTAATTTAATTACAACATTACAATGCGCTTCGGTGGGCAATACCTGACTACTTATCCAGCGATTCGTAAACTCGGTTTTTAAGGCGTATGACATCG
>CAZWUO010000407.1:0-1944 GCA_964636675.1 uncultured Ectothiorhodospiraceae bacterium | reverse complement strand
TTTAACTTTCTTGTGCCAGTGCCTTTCCCCCATTCGCCCCAAACACAAACACACCCATCAAATACAATATCCCCATTGGCTAAATCAACATTTTTCACCTGCAGGATATCTTCGACTTGAACACCTACATCTGTAATTATTGGCTGACCCTTTTTACCCGCAATCAACAAATTGCTATCGGCTTTACTTAATTCCACCCCTTTCAATTCGCTGGCAAAGTTTAAATCCACACCGGGAACAGGCTCCGTAATCCTACCCATTAAATCCTTGCCCGGCTTGCCTAAAGTTGCAGGATAGCGACGCACCAGCTCAGTCCCTTTTTCAACCACCACTATTTGTCCAAAATCTCGATAATCCACGGAACCGTCTACATTGATTTTTGGCCTACGATCTCTGGCTTCGGCTACAAATGTATCAAATAAGGTATTTTTACCTTGCACGACTTTTGCCCCTTCAGCGACAACCACCCGATCAGCGACACCTGTTTTTAAACACTGGTTCAAAACTTCCTTCTTTAAACCAGAAGTGACCCGGGCTGCAACTAAAGCTTGCTTGAGCTCGGGAAGCCCCACTGGCTTGCCGCCAAATGCGGGTATAATCTCCAATTGAGCCACCAGTTTATGCTCATCAACATAGACAATGGCTTGGCCATCTCGCCGCTCAGCGACAACAATGGTTTTATTTTTATTACCGCTAAGATATTCTTTGACTAATTCAGCGACCGCTGAATCCAGGATATATAAATTGCCGATATCCAGAGCTTTAATCGTTGCATAGACTTGCGCAGAGTTAATATTATTGTCTGTAAATTCCACCGGCCTACATGTCGCCAAGAGTTTGCTCTTATCAGCATTCAATTTAAACTGAAAATGGAATTGACTCGCCAAGCGAGGTTTTTCAGCAGGGTTTTGATACGCGTGGTGAGTAGACATTTACTTATTTTCCGTGCTTGCACCTTAGCTTTATAACGACAAATGATGCAAAAACTGAATTCATTCGGACAATTTACACGCCGCTAAACCTGACTCTAGGTTTTGATAAAACAAAGAATAAGCAAATTTTTCCCTGAGTTTTTTATTGCAAACTCTTTTAGATTCATTGAGATAAGACATCATTGCCGGACTAAACTCCTGCAATGCTTGATGCATGTTTATTTCTTTAGGGGCAGGCAAAGCAAACTTAGTCGCTACCCTGATGAAATAATCACTCATTGGCGTCGGGCTACCATCCGTTACATTGATAATGTCAAAAGCATCATCAAAAGAAGTTGCCAAATCACAGATATTCACTAAATCGACAATATGAATCCGATTACTCATCAGCGCTTCCGAAGATTTAACGACTTTTAAACCCTGTTTTAATCGCGCGATTGGCAGCCGACCCGGGCCGTAAATACCCGCCACCCGCAAAATCGTTAAATTCACTGCGTTTAGCGCACACCATTTTTTAAAATACTGCTCCGCTTCCACGCGTTTTTTTGCGTTGCTCGCCAATGGGTTTAACGCACTCTCCTCGTCAACCCAAGCCCCTCTGGTATCACCATACACACCTGTTGTGCTGATATACACAATGCGCTGAGGACGAGGAACACTATCCATTGCTTGCAAAAAAAATGATGTTCGTGTGTCTTGATGAGCGGCAGAATTTGGCGGAGCAAAATAAAATACATTGTCATAACTCAGCTTTGGCAGCTCTAATTCACTTATTTGATCGAGATCGCCAAACGTGACACTAATTTGTCGGTCGCGCAATAACTGGCTCCGCGCATGCGTATGACTCAATGCACAAACCTGATGCCCTCTTGTGATACGTTGTGCAGCAAGGCGCAAACCGGTATACCCACAGCCAACGATAAAATCTTTTTTATCCAAAGTATATGCCTCCAGATATATACCCGTGGCGTTTGAGATTTAGGCTTTTAGTGTGCGTCATATTCGTTTCATG
>CAZWUO010000406.1:0-1972 GCA_964636675.1 uncultured Ectothiorhodospiraceae bacterium | reverse complement strand
ATCCTGAAAGTAACAGCCCGGCGGTCACGATTGTTCTCGATAGCCAGGGTGCGTCGCGCCTAAGCACGGCGACCAAGGAACTGGTTGGCCAGGTCATGGGCGTAGTTTTTATCGAGAACAAAGTTGAAACCGTCATTGAGAATGGTGAAAAAGTTAAAAAACGTAGCACTACTCGAGAAGTGATTAATACCGCTACTATTCAGGAGCGTTTATCTAAGCGCTTTCAGATCACTGGTCTGGACACCCCCCGCGAAGCGCGAGACCTGGCGTTACTATTAAGGGCTGGCGCACTGGCAGTGCCAATCGAGATTATTGAAGAGCGCACGGTTGGCCCAAGCATGGGTAAGGATAATATCGAACAGGGCTTTCGTTCTGTGGTTTATGGCTTTGTTTTTGTGTTGCTGTTTATGATGTTGTATTACCGAGTATTTGGCCTGATTGCCAATCTCGCGTTGTTTATGAATCTGGTGCTGATTATCGCAGTGCTGTCTTTATTGCAGGCAACCTTAACCTTACCGGGCATCGCCGGTATCGTATTGACGGTGGGCATGGCGGTGGATGCCAATGTGTTAATTTTTGAGCGTATTCGTGAGGAAATAGCTAACGGCAATACGCCGCAGGCCAGCATTCAGGCGGGTTATGAAAAAGCTTTCGTGACGATTGCAGATGCCAATATAACGACATTGATCGCTGCGCTAGTTCTATTCGTGTTTGGCACTGGCCCGATCAAGGGTTTTGCGATCACATTATCCATCGGCATTATTACTTCCATGTTTACCGCTATCGTGGGTACGCGCGCAGTCGTTAATCTAATGTATGGCGGGAAAAAACTTGAAAAGATACCGGTTTAAGCGAGATTATCATGCGAATATTTAGTAAAGGCACACAAATTGATTTTATGCGGCAGCGCAAGCTGGCCATGGTGTTGTCGGTCGCGCTGATTTTGATTTCAATCGGCTCACTAGTTCAGCAGCAACTGAAATTTGGCATCGACTTTACTGGCGGCACACAGATCGAAGTTGGTTATAGCGAAGCGGTAGACTTGCAGTCGGTGCGTAAAGCTTTGGCAGCAGCCGGGTTTGATGACTTTGTGGCGCAGCACTTTGGCACCTCCAAAGATGTTCTGATCCGGCTGGCAATTACTGACGGCGAAAATAAAGATGACTTAAATGCGCGCATCCTTGAAGGCTTGCAATCAACCGGTGATCTGGAGCTACGCCGGGTTGACTTTGTGGGGCCGCAAGTCGGCGAAGAACTCACAGAGCAGGGTGGGCTCGCGGTGCTGTACGCACTATTTTTTATTCTGGCCTATGTCACCCTGCGTTTTGAGTTTCGCTTTGCGGTTGGTTCGGTGGCGGCGTTAGCACACGACGTGATTCTTGTTGTTGGTGCTTTCTCAATCTTGCAATATGATTTTGATTTAACCGTGCTTGCGGCGATTCTGGCAGTCATCGGTTATTCCTTGAACGATACCATTGTGGTGTTCGACCGTATTCGTGAAAATTTTCGCAAGATGCGTCGCGCTACCGCTATTGAAGTGGTTAATACATCGATTAATCAGATGCTGGGACGTACGATTGTTACTTCATTGACTACCTTGCTGGTATTGATTGCCTTGTTTGTCTTTGGTGGTGAAGTGATTCGTGGCTTCGCGCTAGCACTGATTATTGGCGTGGTCGTGGGAACGTACTCTTCGATCTACGTTGCCAGTGCCGCAGCATTGGCGCTAGGTGTGAGTAAGCAGGATTTGATTCAGCCAAAGAAAGAAGGCGCTAAAGTCGACGACATGCCCTAGCAGTCACTGAAAAGGCTTCAGCTGTAGTTCATGTATTTCTAAAAAACGATTTGCCACAGAGAAAAGCGCTTGTAGGGCGCAATAACCAACGGGCATTGCGCCGCAACCGATATTGCCGCTGCTCAGAAAATCCTGCGTATCACCGAAGTCGCTGACCATGCCGCCGGCTTCCTGCAC
>CAZWUO010000405.1:0-1974 GCA_964636675.1 uncultured Ectothiorhodospiraceae bacterium | reverse complement strand
AAGAGCAGGCTTTTCAAACTGATCTTTTTGCTGATTTTAATGGCTTGCCGAGTGAGGATGCAAAAACTGAATTTTACCAACATGATGCGCATTGGTCTAACCGGATGATTTTGGGTGATAGCCTTCAAGTGATGGCTTCACTGGCCGAGCGTGAAGGCTTGCGTGGCAAAGTGCAGTGTATTTATTTTGATCCGCCATATGGGATTAAATTTAATTCTAACTTTCAGTGGTCTACAACGAGTCGCGATGTTAAGGATGGTAATGCTGGGCATATTACTCGTGAGCCGGAACAGGTAAAAGCCTTTCGGGATACTTGGCGTGATGGGATTCATTCTTATTTGACTTATTTGCGAGATAGGTTGACTGTTGCGCGTGACTTATTGACTGATTCGGGTTCTATATTTGTGCAGATTGGAGATGAGAATGTGCATCGAGTAAGATCACTACTTGATGAAATATTTGGTGATGAAAACTTCGTATGTCAAATCAATTTCGTTACCACAAGTGGATTCAATTCAGGATATTTAGCATCTACCGGTGACATGCTACTTTGGTATGCGAAAAGTATCAAAGAACTGAAATTCAGGAGAAGCTATGAGGAGATAGAAAAAACTCCAACTTCGGGGAACTATAAGTGGCTGCGTATAAACGATAGCTTACTTAGAAGTTTAACAAAAAAAGAGCGAGAAGGAATTATTTCAATTCCAGAATCTGGATCACTTTATCAACCAACTTCGTTGGTATCCCAAGGTGCCACATCTAGTCCAACAGAATTGATTCATTTTGGTAAGAAATACAACCCACCATCAAACCAGCATTGGAAAACCCACCTCAAGGGGATGGTGGCTTTGTCTAAATCTGGTCGAATACACGTTGCAAAAAACAGCATTCGTTATGTGAGGCTTGCAAATGATTTCGGCGTGAAAGCACGCACTAATCTATGGACGGATACTGCTACGGGAAATTTTACAGAACAAAAACTCTATGTAGTACAGACATCGACAAAAGTAGTTGAGCGTTGCTTGCAAATGGCTACTGATCCTGGAGACCTTGTTCTTGACCCTACTTGTGGTTCAGGAACATCAGTTTATGCTGCTGAGCAATGGGGCCGTCGTTGGATCACTATTGATACTTCTCGCGTTTCTTTAGCTTTGGCAAGAGCGCGAATTATGGGAGCAAAGTATCCGTATTACCTGCTGGCAGATTCCAAAGACGGTCAGCAAAAAGAAGCGGAAATTACTCGTACAGCGCCATCGATAAAATCCACACGAGACGATATCAGGCAAGGCTTCGTTTATCAGCGTGTTCCACATATCATGCTGAAATCCATTGCCAACAACGCAGAAATCGATGTAATCTGGGACAAGTGTCAGGAAAAGCTTGAACCACTGCGAAAAAATCTAAACCAACAACTCAATCAAAACTGGCAAGAATGGGAAATTCCGCGCGAACCTGATGACAGCTGGCCTCAAGATGCCAGGCAAACTCACCAAGAGTGGTGGGACAATCGAATCGCAAGACAGAAGGAAATGGATGCATCCATTGCCGCAAAGGCCGACTTTGAATATCTCTATGATAAGCCTTATGAGGACAAGAAAAAAGTACGTGTTGCAGGCCCATTTACGGTAGAAAGTCTGTCACCACACCGCGCAATGATCGTTGGCGCTGATGACGAACTGATCGATCCCGCAGACAGAAAAGCAGCATTCGACTCTGATTTAGATGGAGAGCAAGACTTCGCTCAGGTCATTTTGGAAAACCTGAAAACAGCGGGCGTTCAGCAAGCGCACAAAGAAGATAAAATCGATTTTATTTCTCTCACGCCTTGGCCAGGCGATTTGGTTTGCGCTGAAGGCCGGTATTTAGAAAAAGGCATTGACGAAACTGAAACCGAACAACGCGCAGCCATCTTTATCGGCCCGGAATTTGGTACGGTTTCTCGGCCTGATTTGGTTAGTGCTGCCAGAGAAGCTG
>CAZWUO010000404.1:0-1984 GCA_964636675.1 uncultured Ectothiorhodospiraceae bacterium | reverse complement strand
CCTTGATTCGTTTGAATATAAAGGTCTTTGACTGCAATATTTAAGATACAAGGCGAAAGAGTACACAGGAAACGGCAAAAGGGTATCATGTACATGGGTAAGGCTCATACAAAATCAATAGAAGAAACGATTAAACGAATCAAGCAGTTTCACGCTGAGTTAGTGGCGCTTACCCAAGAGTATCGGAAGAAAATTGATGAGTATGAAATCAAGTTACTTCCTGGGGAAGAGAAGCTATCTGGAAAATACTGGAGAGCAGTTGCCTATGTGGATTCGCTAATAAAATTACGGCTTTTTATTGAGCAGAATTTCTGTTTTCTCGAAACGATGGGGGTTTTATCTGTAACTCGTTATATATTTGAGCTTTCTGTTTGGATGAAGTTATTAATCAATGACGATCGATATGGCCTCGTTTATCAGTACCAGCTCTTGGATAAACAGCTTCATTTTTATCTGGATTTAAAAGGCCAGCTCCAGAAGGAGATTGAATTTTATATGGAGATCGACAGAAAAGAGAGCGATCTTATAAAGAAAAAAGCAAAAGAAGCGCAGGAAATTGCAGATGAGGAAGAAAGAGCGGTTGAGTTACGCAACGTTGGAAATAGTGTTCAGACTGCAATCGATGATGAGGCTGCAAAAAGACTATGTATATATATTGATGATGCGGTGACAAACGGGTACGGATATCAAGCTCATCTCATAAAGGAAAAGTCAATTCCAAATGCCGATGAAGGAATAAGCAATATAGAACAAGAGATCAATAAATTAAAGAACATGCTGCCGAAAGACATCAAAAAACTTGTTGAAGCACGTTGGAATTGGAAACAAAAAGCTACCGATGCGGGCATGTCCGATGAGTATGAGTTTATCTATTCATATACAAGCAGGTTATTGCATGCAACACCAGCAAGTCTTACAACTGATAAAAAGAACCTAGAGCCACGAGAAGTCGCAATGTTCTTGCGATATATTGCTATCCGGATGAAAGATTCAATTTCAGATGCACACAATCTCCTACTCAACAACGAGACCTTGCATTAATTACATGCGATACACATATCGAAATCGCCTAACAAACTCATCCAGCGGGACTTTCAGAAGGTTCACGATTTTTTGCATTCGCAAAAATCGCGCCCCTTCTGAAAGCCCCTGATGAGGGCGTTATATTTAAAAATTATGATCTCAATATCGACTAAAAATTTAGAAAATATTTCTGATATCAATGCTCTTAAACAGCTACTTCAGTCACTAGCTGTTTTAGATTTGATAATGAGCCCTGAATGGGAGGATAGATACTATTCGTTTGATTCTCATTGGGGGGAAGGTGAAACAATGGGGTCAATGCGTAACGGCTGTGGAGACTCATTTAATGCATTATTTGACTCAAACGGTTGTTTCTTCAAGGGCTTTGCTCATGAATATCCACTCTCTTCATGGAACGATGGCAATCTTGAAAAGTGGAAGAAAATTCTAGATAAAGTACCAAATGTATTTTCTAGTGCTATTACTGAACCTGCATTTGATATGAAAAGTATTTCATTTTGCTTTTGGCGAAATAACGATGATGCGTCTTGGCATTGCGATTCATTTGATACCGATGATGATGAAGACTCTGATGGTTCGGGGTTCTTATTAGAGTGTTTAAATGGTGAGCCTAGTGTTTACCAAGTTTTTGCGGAGGAATATTATGAAAAAGATATTCCACTTTCCCCAATCAAGCACATCTACAACCATTCGCTTATAACGCAGGAGATTATTGACCTTCTAAATTCGGACGTGAAATTGGAGGCAATACAGGAGCAACTGATGGAAATTGGGTATCCTGTAGAATGAAAAATATAACAAATCGTTCAAGCGGGATTCTGGTAACACGCACTTTTTTTGCAAAGAACGCAAAAAAACCGCCTGTCACCAGAACCCCTTAACTCTGCGTTAGATGGTCAAGGTGCATGATGTTCGGTTTAAATAAACAGCGCAGGACGCT
>CAZWUO010000403.1:0-1996 GCA_964636675.1 uncultured Ectothiorhodospiraceae bacterium | reverse complement strand
CAAGGGTCAGCCGCAGTTAACTCAGGCAACCGACCACGTTCTTTTTTAAATTTAATAGCACGCCCTGCCAATTCCCGCGCTTCTTCTTCAGTAAGGTTGACTTTTTTAGCGGCAATAACAGCGGCTACCTGTTTAAGACTTTCTTCTGTCATTGCTTTAGCTAAAATCGCATACGCCTCACTAAATGGGTTAATTCTATCTATTAAATCAATATCCAAGTCAGTGACATTCATTGCATACTTTCTTACACCATCAATGAAAGCTGTGCCAGCTCCTCGATCTATGTCTTCGTCCTGACTTACAATTTCTTTTGCTTTTTGTGTAAGGTTGAGAGCTGCAACGGCGTGTTGACGTATGGCCTCTTGATCTTCAGCATCAAGTTCAGGGTATTTATCTTTAACAATTTTCCCCATGCGTACTTGAGTCAATTCTTCAGGTATCATTTCTTCGTCAAAGAGTCCTCGCTCAAGGGCAACTTTGTCTTGTACAAATGCTGTAATCACTTCGTTTAAATCTTCCTGACAGATACGCTGTGCATCTTCACTTTTTGGCGCAACCAAACCATTAATTTCTATCTGGAATTGTCCTGTGGTTGAATTAAAGCCTACATTATTTCCATCTGGATCATAACCGTTCTCCCCATAGTCGAATCCTTCTATTGGAGTGCTTTGAGGGTTTTTGGGAGTGAAATTAAATTTGGGAGCTAAAACTTGTTCCATTAATAGGCTGGCAGCAATCGCTTTCAAAGTATCGTTAACGGCATCAATAACTGCATCTTCGGAAGCGTCTGGCTCAGCAATTAAATTGGTGAATCGTGAATGTGTTTTGCCCTCTGCATCACGGGTGGCGCGACCAATAATTTGTATGATTTCCGTAAGACTGGAACGGTAGCCAACAGTTAACGCATGTTCACACCAAATCCAGTCAAAACCCTCTTTCGCCATACCAAGAGCGATAATAATATCTACATGATCTCTGTTGTTTTTAACTTCAGGAAGCCTTAGTGAAGCAGACACTTGGTCACGTTTAGCTGAATCATCGACCAAATCTGCAATTTTAAGAATTTTCCCACTTGCCGTTTTCACTAATTGAAATCCAGTAATTGGATCAATCCCCTGCCACTCACCAAGCTCATCAATGATATGTTCAACTTCCGTATTTTTACCGCGTTTCGTGCTTTCGCGTGAATTCACATTAGGGATATGGATGATGGTTTTTTCGTTCGGGTCGAGCACTTTTAAAATATCATCAGCATATGTTCCAGAATAAAAGTAATAGCCAATATCCAAGGTTTTTAAATACTCATAGCCATTCAGTTGCTCATAATAGGTATAAGTAACGGTATCGAATTTAGCTTCGTCCTGTGGCGAAAGAACCGCTTCTGCATCACCTCTAAAATATGAGCCAGTCATGGCGACAATATGTGCTTTATCACGTTCAACTAATTCAGTGATCCGTATCCCAAGTTTGTTGTCAGGGTTGGAAGAAACATGGTGAAATTCATCGACAGCGATTAAGCAGTTATCGAAAGCTGGAATGCCACACTTTTCAATTGCATTCCGAAACGTAGCATGAGGGCATACCAGTATTTTGTCATTACTATTGAGAAATGCACGAACCGAATCCGCTTTACTTCCTTCTTCTCCGGGCGCATTACACAGATTCCACTTAGGTTCAACTACCCAATCCCAATAGAAACCATATTTTGAAAGCGGCTCGTTATTGAAACTAGAACCAATAGATTTCTCCGGCACAGTAATAATGGCCTTTTTTAGCCCCTGATTGTGCAGTTTGTCTAAAGCAATAAACATCAATGCACGACTTTTACCCGAAGCGGGAGGAGACTTAATCAGTAAATATTGCTCGCCACGCTTTTCATAGGCTCGCTCTTGCATAACGCGCATACCCAGCTCATTAGATTTTTTTGAACTGCCATTACGGGCATAACGAACAAGGATAGATTGTGTGAGCCATAGGCGAACCACAATCTTATCCA
>CAZWUO010000402.1:0-2035 GCA_964636675.1 uncultured Ectothiorhodospiraceae bacterium | reverse complement strand
GTTTGGTGGAATTAATCTGGAGGACATCAAAGCACCTGAATGTTTTGAGATTGAGCAAAAATTACGGGAACGAATGAAAATTCCGGTATTTCATGACGATCAACATGGCACAGCTATCATCGTGGGTGCAGCGATAATTAATGGCCTAAAAATAGTCGGAAAAAAAATGACCAACTGTAAGTTGGTGGTCTCTGGAGCAGGTGCAGCTGCACTAGCTTGCCTTGATTTAATTGTTGATTTAGGTTTGCCGGTAGAACATATTTTTGTCACCGATATCATCGGCGTTGTTTATCAGGGACGTGAGGAATTAATGGATCCTCATAAAACCCGTTATGCCCAACAAACCAGCGCCAGATCCTTAGCTGACGTTATTTCCGATGCTGATATTTTCCTGGGTTTATCTGCTGGCGGGGTCTTATCCCAGGACATGGTAAAAACTATGGCGCCAAGACCTTTGGTAATGGCTCTGGCGAATCCAACACCTGAAATTACCCCAGAAGAAGTCAAAGCAGTTCGTAGCGATGCGGTTATTGCCACAGGCCGGTCCGACTACCCAAACCAGGTTAACAATGTACTCTGTTTTCCCTATATTTTCCGAGGCGCCTTGGATTGCGGTGCAACTACGGTAAACAAGGAAATGGAAATTGCCGCCGTACATGCTATAGCAACGCTGGCAGAAGCGGAACAATCTGAGATTGTTGCAGAAACATACGGAGTCAATGACTTATCATTTGGCCCGGATTATCTTATTCCAATGCCTTTTGACCCAAGGTTGATGGCCCAGATTGCCCCTGCTGTTGCACAGGCTGCCAAGGAATCCGGTGTTGCAACCCGGCCTATTAATGATATTCATGCCTACATTGCCCGCTTACAACATTTCGCCTACCAAAGCGGTACGATCATGCAACCGATTTTTCAGGTCGCTAAAAAGACACCAGAGATTAACAAACGCATTGTCTTTGCCGAAGGTGAAGATGAACGCGTGTTGCGAGCAGTGCAGATTGTCGTCGATGAAAAACTGGCCACACCCATTTTAGTTGGCCGTCCGGCAATATTAGAGAAAAGAATTGCGCGTTTCGGTCTACGCCTAAAACCCGATCTCGATTATCAGGTAATTAATCCGGAATTTGATGAACGCTACCGAGATTTCTGGCAGAGCTATCTACAAATCACTCAAAGAAAGGGTGTGACCGAGCAATACGCTAAACTAGAAATGCGCAGGCGCCATACATTAATCGGCGCCATGCTGATACATAAAGGCTATGCCGATGGCATGATCTGCGGAACCTTCGGCAACCCCAACCTTCATCTGCATTACATTGATCAAGTGTCTGGCAAACGTAAAGGGGTAAAAACCTATGCTGCGATGAATTTATTAATTCTACCAGATAGGCAGATAGCCATTGTTGACACCCACATCAATAAAAACCCTACCGCTGAACAATTAGCCGAGTTCACCATTCTGGCCGCTGAACAAATGCGTCACTTCGGATTAGTTCCACGGGTCGCACTGCTATCGCATTCGAATTTCGGATCCGGCAACAATGAGTCTGCGCAAAAAATGCAAGCGTCACTCAGTATTCTCCAGACCATCGCTCCAGAGCTAGAAGTGGATGGGGAAATGCATGGCGATATCGCACTTGACTATGCTTTGCTTAAGAAAAGAATGCCGGATACAAAACTAACTGATAGTGCCAACCTTTTAGTTATGCCGGATATAGACTCCGCAAATATTGCCTATAACTTATTAAAAAGTGCTGCCGGAAATGGCATTGCCATTGGTCCCATACTGCTCGGTTGTGCTCGCCCAATCCATGTTCTATCCGAATCAGCTTCGGTACGAAGAATTGTCAATATGACCGCGTTATCTGTGGTGGACACAGTGGAACGATGAATAGGCTCCACAGTTTAATTATGGCTAAGAAACCTTAATAATTAGAGTCTGCTCAGAAACTATAACCACTTGATATTATTAGTATACAGGGTGTTATTTTGTTATAATAGTGCATGAAAAACAAGCTAAACTCACCAAAAC
>CAZWUO010000401.1:0-2042 GCA_964636675.1 uncultured Ectothiorhodospiraceae bacterium | reverse complement strand
ATTGCCATTCTCACCGATGCAGGCTTGCTAGCAGCCGCTCAGAATGCAACACCATTTAATCGCTATGCCAGCTTGTCGCCACAGGCCTTTTATGCCGATACCCAGGAGGTATTGTTCACGCTAGGGGGCATGATGTCGGCAAGTGCCATTCGGGTCAGTCTTATGAAAAGTGCTTATTTACCGCACGTCACACGGCTGATCTCTTCCTCGATTATTATGGCGGAAGCCGATGCACTGAAAAGAGAACAGGAGGTTGAGGATCTGGTTGGCATCATCACCGCGGCCTCTTTAAGCCTGCACAGCTTCAATGCACCGAACTCGGTTATCGAAGTGGCTGGTGTCAGTAATGACTCTCGAGCTTTTCAGGTAAAAGTCATTGGCCCGGACAAATACCAGGCGTGGTTAGATCTTGCGACTGATTTAGAGATTCCAACGAGTTTTGAAGAAGTGGAAGAGTTGGCAAACGCAGTGGCTGATGCGATGGCGGGTTCCCTCTCAGGAACCCAGAATGCTGTAGGCACCAATCTGCTGCGTGGTTGTATTTTGGAGCCGACCTTGGGTTTTGACTGTTCACAGTTTATCGTTGGCTTTGGTTTTCCGGTGGTGCATACCTCCGGGGCTTTCCCTGGACCTGTGATCGTCATTTTGAGAGATATTTCCCGAGGCAAAATGTACGCGGGAGTCTATGCATTTTTCCCGAACTGAGTTAATGGCCTGGTCTCATGCGAGGCGATGGCCAAAAACGCTGCTTGTTAGTGCACTTTTATGGCTGCTGAGCGCGTGTGCGATAACGCCATCGCTCAGCATTCCTGACATTGTTCACAACGCATCAGCGAGTGTTGTCACCATTGCAAATGAAACAGGTTCCATCGGCACCGGTTTCATCGTCGCAAAAAATGGCCTGATCGCAACCAACTACCATATCGCCAGAAAGCTTCAGATTTTCACCATACTGCCATCGGGTAAACATCTAAAAGCCACGGTGGTGGCAAAAAATATTGAAGCTGATCTGGCCATTTTGCGTATCAATGCCACAGACCTGGTGCCCCTTGAGTTGAGCATGGTGGAAGTCGTGGTAGGTGAACAGATTCTTGCACTGGGCAATCCCTTTGGGCTTGGTCTTACGGTCAGTGCGGGGATTGTCAGTGCCAAGGGTGTCAGCATCGGTAAAGCAAACCGCATTCAGATCGATGCAGCAATCAACCCAGGAAATTCCGGTGGCCCGTTGCTTGACGTTAAAGGGAAAGTGATCGGCGTCGTCAACAGCAAAACGACCGCCGGTTATGGCGTGAGTTTTGCGATTCCAGCCAAATTCATCGGGACGCTGCTGGACGTTGTTTCCACTCCTTGATGAGAAAATCACCAAGTTCAACTCTCTGTGGGTGTGGCCCTTTGTTATTTTCGTAGATTCAACAAGTTATCCCCTCTATTTGTTAATGAGCTGGCCGGGTTGCGGGAGGAGCAATAAACAGGACAAGTTAAGAAATATCAAAACGAACTATCCAAGTGACATGAGACGTTATTAATCATCGGCTATGCGTTATTTTGATGTTTTGTAGTAAGCAGGTGCAGTATTTCTATGAAAAAAACGAAATGTCCCAGATGCCACAACTCTATCATGGGTGTCTCGATTAACTGAACTTAGTGTTAGCCTTCTTGAAGGTTTATGCATATCATTATATAATCGTATGCATAAACTGTGGAGGCGAATAGAATATGAGAACAACCCTAGATTTACCCGAGAATTTGCTTAATGAGGCAATGAAGGTCACGCATACTAATACGAAGACCGCTGTTATCGTCAAAGCTCTGGAGGAATTAGTAAGAAAATCAAAGATATCCGATCTTAAGAAATATCGAGGAAAAATCGAACTGGATATTGATCTTAACGAAATCAGAGATCGTCATTAATGGAAGTGTTGGTTGATACATCGATATGGATTGACTATTTCAAGGCTGGTGATAATTCTAAAGATTTAGATTATTTGATAGATGAAAATATTATTGTTACTAACGATATCATTCTTGCTGAGTTAGTCCCG
>CAZWUO010000400.1:0-2045 GCA_964636675.1 uncultured Ectothiorhodospiraceae bacterium | reverse complement strand
ATTTGCACCCGAGTACAGTGGGGTTTATTGTCAGAAAGATTGTTGATTCGTAATTAGTGCTTGACCGAAAAAAGCAAAAATTACAAAAATCCCAGCCATATTCTCGATAAAAATTCACCACTTTAATTGGGACGTAGTGAAATAATTTTATCGCTGCCTTATTTGGCTGGATTCGTCATTTTCACTGTTTTTTAGGCGCACCTATTCTGGGAGGTAGCCTACGTTTCTAAAAAATACTTAAGCCGCTTTCTGCTTTTCCTTGGTTAATTTCTGCCTGGAAAGATCACGTATGATGGCACCGACTTTTTGTATATTCCGTGATAACACGGCCATGGCAACATAGCGCTCGAATCCTTCAATACCGTGATCAGGACACTTATCCATGCCGTGTACCTGTAAAGCATTAATGGCCGATTCTACGGCTGAATGTTGTTTTCTGGCCTGAACAAAGTCATCGGCATATTCTCGTTCTTGGTCTGCTTTTGAGAGCCTGCCTTTCTTGGGCAGCACAACCTGATCTAGTATTTCCTTTAAGCCTTGTTGATTGTTGCGACTATGAAAACCTTTATCAAAACTGCAGGCATTGAAACTCGGGAATTTGGCCTGGGTGGCGGTCACCATGTCGATGGCGACTTTATCATCGGTTTTGTTCTGCATGACTTGATGATGTAAGATGAATCCGTGACTATCTTCCATAATGCAGACACGTAGACCTAATTCGACAGGGACGCCGGCTTTACCTTTACTAATCCATTCGGTATGGGGTTGGAAGAGCGAAAAGACTTTTTCTTCATGGGGGATTTTTTCTCCCTTTAGGACGCGGCGTTCAATTTGCTCAATTTGACGTGTCGCATGCGCCGCGAAGGTTTGAATATCAAGCAATAATATGTCAGGCACCTGATGCGTGCGGGTTAATAGCGCATAACTTTTCGCGACTCTATCCAGATATAAATTGGCTAAATCAAGATAGTCTTGGTGTGCTTCGTTAATGGCATCTAGCTTGGCCTTTTTTTTAGCGTCGTCTTTAGACGTCGAGTGTTTTAGTTTTTGAATTTTTCGATAGCGCTTCTTAAATTGGCGCAAATTATGTTTGTGCTGCCGCCATTCAGGTAAATCATAGTCCAGACTCAAGTGAACACAAAGTCGGATAAGAACTCGAATTGCATCATAAAGCAGATTGATATCGGTCGGAAAATGCACGTCGGTTTTCAAGACTGATGAATCACAGCGGCCCCGGATTAATTCATGCATTTCCAGGTCGAGCAACTGATAACCCGCTTTGATCACTTCGGTATTGATTCGATCCAGTATTTCGGGGGTAAACAGCTTCAGATTATCTTTTAAGGTTTGTAAACGATACTCTAGGCCTTCATCAAAGCTGCCATGGCCCAGCATCATCCTGAGTGTTGCATGTTGGTTGGCTAATTCGAGTAGACGATCATAATCTGCATTTAAACCTAAGCGTAAACTACCCAAGACAAAGATGCTCCATTGATCCATGCCGGGACGACCTTTATCGCTAGCGACAGCGATTATGTCGCCGGTTTTTATTTCGGTCTTTTGAGGCATGACTTCTTCAAGTATTTTGAACACAACCTCTCTGAGCGCTTCGTTGGTATAGATATGTTGTAAGCCAAGTAATATGACCGGGATATCATCACGCGAGGTGACATCAATTTTAATATCAGCGATAGGGGTTTGGCCAATTTGCTGTTGTAAGTCGATGACTTGTCTCATGGGCGATTTAGCGACGAAGTTTGGATGAAAAAGGGCGATAGTAGGTGATTGGGACTTGGCGTAATGCCCGGTAGTGCTTTTCATGTCATTTAAAAACAAGGACTTAAGAATTTATGACGACTAACATCAAAAGTAATGAAGACTTATTCTTCAACTACACTATTATACCTTAACTTATTGAATAATAGGGCTTCATTGGGTTTTCATTCAAGCACTACATAAGACAGGAACTACCTCAATCCAAAGTAGCTTAGCAAAGAACTGCGAAATTCTTAAGGCAGTTGATATCTTTTATCCTCAGTTCTTAT
>CAZWUO010000399.1:0-2046 GCA_964636675.1 uncultured Ectothiorhodospiraceae bacterium | reverse complement strand
GCGATGGGACTCGAAGGTTCGATCGTGCAAATGGTGTCGCATGGTTTTATTTCTAGCGCAATGTTTCTTTGCGTAGGCGTGCTGTATGACCGGATGCACAGTAGAGAGATATCGGCCTATGGTGGAATTGCTAATCGAATGCCCTGGTTTGCGATGTTTTTTGTACTTTTTGCGATGGCTAACGTTGGGTTGCCAGGAACATCCGGGTTTGTGGGTGAATTTATGGTAATACTGGCGGCTATGAAAGCCAATTTCTGGATTGCTTTTTTTGCAGCGACTACGTTGATCATCGGTGCCGCTTATACCTTGTGGATGGTTAAGCGCGTGGTGTTTGGCGAGGTTAGCAATGATAAGGTCGATAAATTGGAAGATTTAAATACGCGCGAGTTTATTATCTTAGGCTCACTCGGGTTTTTGATCATTTTACTCGGTGTTTGGCCTAATCCTTTGATCGAAGTTATGCACGCTACTGTTGGTAATCTGTTAGAACATATTGCAGATCCAAAATTATAATTCATTAGAGATAACATAAATGACTGTTGAAATGGCTGAGTTCGCACCACTTATACCAGAGATATTTTTGCTGAGCATGGCATGTATTATTTTGATTGTGGATTTGTATTTAACCGATAGAACTCGCTATATCACTTATGCGCTCACTCTCGTTACGCTAGCCATTTCAGCGGTGCTTACCCTGTCTGTGGCGTCTGATGAGCCGCAAGTCGTATTATCAGGTACCTTTATTAACGATCAAATGAGTGTTGTATTAAAGCTGTTTACTTTCTTGATTACCGCCGCTGTGCTTATCTACTCCAAGCAATATCTCGTTGATAGAAAGCTATTTAAAGGCGAATACTTCGTGCTGGTTTTGTTCGCAACGCTGGGCATGATGGTGATGATCTCTGCGCACAATATGCTGACGCTTTATCTTGGTTTGGAATTATTGTCCTTGTGTTTATATACCCTGGTTGCTTTTCAACGAGATTCTGATTCGGCTACAGAAGCGGCGATGAAATACTTTGTACTGGGTGCTCTTGCGTCCGGTTTGCTGTTATACGGTATGTCGATGATTTATGGCGGAACGGGCAGCTTAGATCTTGCTGAAATTGCAGCATTTATCGAAAATAATCCGGAAAAAGATCTCGTACTCATGATGGGTGTTGTTTTTGTCCTGGTGGGCTTAGGTTTTAAGCTGGGTGTTGTACCATTTCATATGTGGGTACCTGATGTTTACCATGGAGCACCAACAGCGGTTACTTTGTTTTTGAGTACCGCACCAAAGCTCGCAGGCTTCGCTATTATTATGCGGCTATTGGTAGAAGGTCTGGGTGGACTGGTAACGATATGGGCGGATTTGGTGATGATTCTCGCGGTATTGTCCTTGGTCATCGGAAATGTAGTCGCTATTGCCCAAACGAATATGAAACGTATGCTGGCCTATTCAACAATTGCTCACATGGGGTTTTTGCTTTTAGGCATTCTAGCGGGGACACCTGAAGGTTATTCCGCAGCACTGTTTTACACTATTGTGTATGCCATCATGGGCCTCGCTGGTTTTGGTATGATTCTATTACTTGCCCGCGCTGGTTTTGAAGCGGATACGCTGAATGATTTTAAGGGACTTCATGAGCGGAGTCCGTGGTTTGCATTCATTATGTTAATTATTATGTTTTCGATGGCAGGTGTGCCGCCTGCACTGGGTTTTTATGCAAAATTGGCGGTGCTAGAGGCGGTTGTCGATGTCGGACATATTTGGTTGGCGGTTGTTGCGGTTATTTTTTCCATCGTAGGTATGTTTTATTATTTACGTATCGTTAAGCTTATGTATTTTGACGCTCCTGAAGATACGACGCCCATTAACGCGACGCTTGATATGCGCGCCATTCTTAGCGCGAATGGATTATCGATATTGCTGCTGGGTATTTTTCCAGGTTCCTTGCTCGCATTGTGTGCCAGCACAATGATGTGATGTGCGCAAAATTTAGCATTAGCTTTAAACCTAGATTCCGCAGTTGACCACGATGAGGCATCGTTAAGTGGCTGAAT
>CAZWUO010000398.1:0-2060 GCA_964636675.1 uncultured Ectothiorhodospiraceae bacterium | reverse complement strand
TAAGGTAACTCGCAAAAAATAACGTCCCCCAATAATTAGAAATATTCGGTAATGAGTCGTACTCTATTGTTTTTATCATCTATTTCCAATGTTAAGCATGACAACATTATCCGAACAACCCGTCGCCACAATCAAAGATGCGGCAAAAAAATTAACGGGTACAAAAAGAAGCGCGTTTCAAGCGCAGGTGGCGATTGATTATTTGAATTCAAAGCCTCGTATGGCAGAGAGAACCTTTGGTTGGGATCGCAAGACAGTGGAGCTGGGCTTACATGAATTGCGTACGGGGCTCATTTGCGTGGATAATTTTAAGGCGCGCGGGAATAAAAAAACAGAAGAAAAAAACCGGCAATTGGAAACGGATATCTGTAGTTTAGCCGAACCCCCAAGCCAGATAGATCCGAAGTTTCAGACAACATTTACCTATACACGCATCACTGCTCGGGCTATGCGAGAAGCCTTAATGACGGAAAAAGGCTGGAAAAACGAACACCTGCCTTGCGAAAAAACCATTGGTAACATTCTGAACCGTCTGGGTTACCGCCTGCGTCGAGTTCAAAAGGCTAAGCCGATCAAGAAAATCAAAGAAACGGCCGCCCTTTTCGATCATCTGAAAGCGGTGAATGAAGCCTCGGATAAGCGTGAGGATTCGTTGCGAATATCGATGGATAGCAAAGCCAAAGTAGATTTGTGTGATTCCTCTCGTGGCGGCACGTCAAGGTGCAAAAAAGCCGTGCAAGCCGACGATCATGATAGGGGGGTTAAACCCAAATTAACGCCCTTCGGTATTTTAGACGTGATGACCGGGTTACTCACGATTATTTTTGGGGTTTCGTATGAAACCAGTGATTTCATTGTCGACTGTCTTGAGCGATGGTGGAATAGCAACAAGAGCCCGTATAGTCATATTAAGCAATTAGTGATCAACTTGGATAACGGCCCACACAATTCCAGTCACAGAACCCAATTTATGAAGCGTATGGTGGAATTCGCAGATTTGCATGACCTTGAAATCGTGCGGGCTTACTCCCACCCTATCACAGTAAATACAATCCGATTGAACGGAGTTGGGGAATACTTGAAAACCATTGGAACGGCACACTCTTAAATTCTGTAGAAATTACCGTGGAATGGGCGAAATCTATGTGCTGGAAAGGGCGTCACCCGACCGTTGATCTGCTGAAAACATGTTACCAAAAAGGCGTACGCGTGGGTAAAAAAATGTTCAAAGCCATCGCCGACAGAATAGACCGGCATGCAACGTTGTCAAAATATTACATGATCATTCAGCCTCAAGAGTGCTGATGGGTGGGTTATTATTTGCGACTTGCCTTAACTGAGCGAGTGACCGTTAGGTATTCTCCAGCCAGTACCCTTTCAACCACATCGCCACCATGATTTCTCAGTTCTCTGATCGTTATATTATTCATGCGAATAAATGTATCACGGATGAGACAATCGCTCAATAGAGGGTAAATAATGACCCACTACCATCTGGATCCCTTTGAACACGTAAGGTAGATGTGTAAGCGGGGTGAGCGATAAGGGTAATCCGACATTTTCCGCCGAGTAGTGCGACGGCTTTGGGAATGAGTGGTGTCACACTGAGTAAACGTCTGGGTGGCCATCGCAGTACGGCCTCCTATTGCTGCACAGTAAATGAACAACGCAGCCAATATATCAATGCGTTACGTCAAGCCGATGCACATAATTTAGAACCACTGCTGTCTCTATTTCAACTCGAAGAATAAGATGAAGCATTCATTAAACATTAAACCGAAAATGCACCACATCGCCATCCTGCATTTGATAGTCCTTACCTTCCAACCGCCACTTACCGGCATCTTTCGCACGCTGCTCACCGTTGCCAGCGATATAATCCTCATAAGCAACTACTTCAGCACGAATAAAGCCTTTTTCAAAATCAGTATGAATCACACCCGCAGCCTGGGGGGCCGTGGCATTTGCAGGAATCGTCCAAGCTCGAACCTCTTTAACCCCCGCAGTGAAATAGGTCGATAAACCCAGCAGTTTATAAGCCGCATGGATGACGCGATCCA
>CAZWUO010000397.1:0-2061 GCA_964636675.1 uncultured Ectothiorhodospiraceae bacterium | reverse complement strand
CATAATGCAGAGCGAAGCGGCGTATTATTGGTCAACTGCAGTGACTTGTTATGTGCGCTTGCGTTTACTTAAGCCTAATAATCCTATTAACCCAGAACCGAATAACCATGCGCTTGTAGGCAATGGAACTTGAGAAACATAAAGTTCAAAATTAACTTCACCAGTATCAAAAGGATTTGACTCATGATATGAGAGTATAAGTGGATTTGCAGTTAGGTTAAGTGTCATTTCGTAACCGCACTCCACGCATATAAAAGGGAGCGGCGATAATGTGGCGTTACCATAATTGATGTAATCAGGATCTCCATACCAACCAGAAATAAGCGCTGAACTGTTAATTCCTGTGACATCTGTTGTCAGGGTGTCAATAGGCCGAAAAAAGGAACTGCCATTAAGAAGTACGTTGCTGTAATCTATGTTAGCTGTAAAATTAACATCATCGATAGTAACCTTTAGAAGACCATTTAGAATGGTTTTACCCGTACTGATGGAAGAATAATAGGAATTATCTGTGAGCGTATAAAACTGAGTGATGAGTGCCGCAGTAGATAGCCCAGGCAATAGACAAAGGGTGATAAAAAAAGTAATTTTTCTTATATTCATAATAAACTCCGTTTAATGTCATTGTGTAATAAGTGGCGATAAGTTAACTAGTAAGCAAAAATCATGCCTTTAAATTATCACATTGATTTAATTTAAATTAAAATTAGTTATGGAGATGTGTAATACAAAAGTGTAAGTAAAACCGGCATGTTTTTTTCGTTTTTTATTACACATAGACATAATGACTTTCCGCAAGAGGAGCCGACCTCCGTCCTAAGCATGGATTAACGCCATGCGTCAGAGCCATAATGATTAAGGGCATAAGCCCATTAACGAATACAGGATCGGAGGTCGACATGACAACATCAAACATACTATTTATCGGCATGGATGTACACAAAGACAGCATCGAAATTGCTATTGCTGATGGCACAAATCATGAAGTGCGCCGTTACGGCAGGATTGGTGGCACCCACGATGCCATACGTAAAACACTACGTAAGCTGGTTTCACAGGACAAGGATCTGCATTTTTGTTACGAGGCAGGCCCCTGCGGTTACGAACTCTATCGTCACTTAGTTTCAAAAGGTCACGACTGTTGGGTAGTCGCCCCTTCAATGATTCCTAAACGGCCCGGCGACAAAGTAAAAACCGATAAACGTGATGCTGTGCAGTTAGCGCGTTTATTACGGGCGGGTGAGCTAACACCGGTTTATGTTCCTAATCGTGAAGATGAAGCCATCCGTGATTTATCACGAGCCCGTGAAGATACCATGCTGGTGCAAAAGAGCGCACGCCAACGCCTTAAGTCATTTTTACTGCGGCACGACATTCGTTATCAGGGTAAAACATCCTGGACCGAAGCGCATCTGCGTTGGTTAGCCGATGAAGTGCGTTGTCCATCACCGGCGCAGCAAATAGTCTTTCAGGAATACGTGAATGCCGTCACCGAGTCACAACAACGACTGCAACGTCTCGATGAGCAGATCAAACACTTTGCACAGGCGTGGCGTCTTTATCCGGCAGTCGAAGCGTTAATGAGCATGCGCGGTGTGAAAATGATCGTCGCGATCACGGTGGTTTCAGAGCTGGGTGATCTCAGTCGATTTGAAAACCCAAAACAATTAATGAGCTTTTTAGGATTGACGCCCTCAGAATACTCCAGTGGTCCACGACAAAAACGCGGCGGCATTACTAAAACCGGTAACGGACATGTGCGTCGTATCCTCATCGAAGCGGCGTGGTGTTATCGCTACCCGGCCAAAGTCAGTCGAGAGATGCAGTTGCGACAAGAAAAACTTCCGTCAGTGATACGTGATATTGCCTGGCGCGCACAACTACGTCTTACACAACGCTATCAACACATGCAACGTAAAGGCAAGCCGCATAATGTGACGGTAGTTGCTTTAGCACGTGAACTCACGGGTTTTATGTGGGCGATTGTTAACGAAGTTAAATATCCTCGATAAAGCCACTCGTTCAATACAGTAAGGGAGGTGCACAGACAAGATAAGAGCA
>CAZWUO010000396.1:0-2068 GCA_964636675.1 uncultured Ectothiorhodospiraceae bacterium | reverse complement strand
CCCGTTAATTCAAAGTACCTATCAGTTGCTGGTTTGAAAGCCATTTCTGTTGCCTCGTTCAGATCAACGCCATGTTTGGCACGTTGTGATTTGATGTTCTTAATCTGATCGACTAGAAAAGGTTCGATTTCTGCCCACTCATTTTCATCGAGCATGGGCATCACAACTTTACAGCGAAAACAAAAATGATTCTCCACCAGTGATATATACCTAGACAGAATGACTCTCAATGGCCAGCGCGCTGACCTCCTTAACGTGGATTAGCGTAGCCAGAGCCATAATATAGATTTTTAACAGTTCTATAGCGGAGGTCAGCACATGAACAACCATACCATAATATTTATTGGGTTAGATACCCACAAGGATTTTTGCGAAGTTGCCTATTGCTTGGATTCACGAGAATCCATTCCCGAATCTCGTGGTCGTATCACGACAAGCAAACAAGCGATAACCAAACTAGCCCGTCAGTTTCAATCTAAATACCCTGAGGCCACACTTCACTTTGTCTACGAAGCCGGTCCCTGCGGCTATTGGATTTATCGTCTACTCACTAAGCTCGGCCATTGTTGCTACATCGTCGCACCGTCCTTAATCCCTAAAAAGCCCGGTGATAAAGTCAAAACCGACAAACGCGATGCCCTAATGCTCACTCGGCTATTAAAGAATGCTGATATCTCACCTATCTATGTGCCTGAGCCAGAAGATGAAGCGGTGCGCGATTTATCGCGCATACGCGAAACCGCTATGCAGGATCTTAAAAAAGCCAAAGCTCGAATGAAGTTATTTTTGCTACGCAACAACATTAACTACGCGGGTTCGAGTCGATGGGGTCCAAAACATCGGCGCTGGCTTACAGAACTCATTCTTCCTCACCCCGCTCAGCAAATCGTTTTACAAGAATGCATTACCACATTAAATGAACGGTTTTCCCGACTAGATCGCCTAGATAATGAACTCAAGCACCAGGTATTCAATTGGCGTTATTTCCCAGTAGTACAAGCACTACAATCTATGCGGGGTGTCAAACTGATTGTAGCGGCCGGCGTGATCGCCGAGCTCGGTGATCTAAGTCGGTTTGACCGCCCCCGAAAACTGATGAGTTACCTAGGCTTAGTTCCTAGCGAACACTCCTCTGGCGGTAAACGCAGACTTGGTGCCATCACCAAGTGCGGTAACTCTAGGGCAAGGCGTCTATTAGTAGAAGGTGCTCATGCTTATCGCTATCCCGCAAAAATGTCCACCGAGATTCAAAAGCGACAAGAAGGATTGCCGCCAAAGATAAGTGAGATAGCATGGAATGCCCAATTGCGACTGTGCAAACGTTACCAACGCCTGATGCATCGTGGCAAACATCGCAGCGTGGTGGTCACCGCCATTGCGCGTGAGATGAGCGCTTACATCTGGGAAATATCCAAACACGTTACGCTACCGCCGGTTAATCCAAAAGATCGTTTGGTACGTGTACCGCGTTAACTCCAGGGACGCACAAACCTTTTAATTAACTCACTTAATCAGAGGTTCCCTAATAGCGATTACCACAGAATAGAGAACGGGTGCGGTTGATCCCGCAACGGTAGGCAGTGTAGCCCCCGACGGCGTTATGGTTAGCAACATAAAGCGTACGCGCTAAATATTGGTCTACGCACCTAGACTGAGGATAGGCACTGCGTCGTACCCTGAATGGTTGGATAGGTTAACTTTTTGAGTTAGCAGCCCACGAATACCAGCATGTAAACCGACGACAAAGCAGTTTGCTGCATCAGCGCATCCGTTCTTTTACAACGTTTACCTATGGTTGAAAATGCCAGGAAGTCCCTCGTTCTTCTTGACAAAGAGAGTCATACCAACGCCCACGGCATGGGCGCGAACGGAGTGAGCGCCCCAGCACCGCAGGTACGTTTTTTTGGCCGGCCTTGTTATGCATCTGTACACTATTCACTTTTTTGATTATTTATTGCATCGCTAATTGCTTGCATGAAACCCTGATGATCAATAACTCTTGGATATACATTTTCTTGGAAGGAGCCAGCCTTTGAATCACAATTTACATCAACACAAACATATCCCC
>CAZWUO010000395.1:0-2069 GCA_964636675.1 uncultured Ectothiorhodospiraceae bacterium | reverse complement strand
TATCAAACCTTAAAATCCAGTTAGAGGAAGGGTTTAATAAGGTTGATAATTTGGTTTGTAAGAAAGTCATTAGGAAGATCAGGGAAAAAGAAGATGAGTTTTGGGGTGAAGATATGCTAGTAGACCCTAGCGATTAACAATGGCTTTCCCTTCTCCTAAGTATAGCATGCAAAATCTTCGAAAGTACCTTTTCATTTGCAATCATCTATAGTACTTTAGCAGGCAAAGGCAGCGGTGGAACAGGCAAGCCTGCCCGCCTTTTAGTGATAACATCCGCTAAATATCGCCACGGTGAACACTCACGTATCCGACAAGTTTCAATCACGCTTGCAAGAATAGCGAACACACGCGAGCCTGCCGCAGTGCGTGTACCATAAGATATTTTGCGTAAAATAACCCAGTGGCGTAATGCACGTTCGGCCTCGTTATTAGTCAACGGTAAGTATGGATGTTTCAATATAACAAAAATTGCATCCCAGTCATTCAGCATTTCTACTGCTAAAGCATGCGTTTTTTCATGCTCGGATTGACGCATTTCATCACAAAGTTGCTTGTATTCTTCAAGCTTCCATTGATAGACAAGTGATAGAATGATAACGGGCGGACTTTCACGGGCTTCTTTAATCGCCTTTATAAGCTCATCCATCAATGTGAGTGTTTTTTCTCCAAAATTCTGTGCTTCGCTGTTCAGCGCTTCTTTTAGTCCCTGTGCTTTGCGGATTAAATGTGCCCAGCATCTTAAGCGTTTTTGATATTGGCGATAAACTCGATAACCATCTGTCATTATCCAGCCTGCGAAGCAGCGATTAATGATCAGCTCATGAAATACATAACTTGTGCGGTTTGATATTTTGAACAAAACAACACTTGTTGAAACAAATACCCACAACCAGAGAAGCTGACCTTTTTGAAACCATGAAGTTTCATCAATATGTAACAGGTCGCTGTCCAGAACCTCCTTGATCAAAAGCACTTCAACAGGCATCGCAGCGCGACCTGCTTCGTGAATTGTGTTATTAATCGTGCCGACACCTAAGCTAACTCCAACCCAATCTTCAAGAAATTCTCGGATACGAGCACGTGACAGCCGCATTCTCTTGGCAAGACAAACGATTAGGCTTGCAAAAGAGGGGCCAACTAAACGCCATTCGCTTAAGACAACACCTGGAAATTCGTTATCGGGTGGCAGACGAAAGGGAGCTGCGCGAGTAATATGCCCACAATAACATTCAATTTCAAAGTAAGTGTTATGTGTATTAACAACGCTCAAGCCAGGATTTTCGGAGTTGCCCCATTCTATATCTAAGGTATCAAAAGCCGTATAAGCCACGCGCCCCTTAATCGCGATTGCGTCGAAACTTTGACGGCAACAGGCACATTCCGAAGGGTGATGTTCTTGATATTTGTGAACAGGAATCTTTTGTGTTCGCCCGAAACCTTGAGCACCCAATTGTTTTCCAGCTTTACGAGTCAATTCACCTGGAGAAGAGTCTTGCTTATTTTTTAAAGCGGGGGCAGGTTCATTTTCATCCTTTTCTGACTTTTCAGAGTTGGTATCAGTTGAGGAGGTTTCTGCATCACTTTGCAACGCGGCTGTTAAAACCTCATCTTCGGTTAAAGGCTCACTGTTTTCATCATCGGTTTCTGATTCATCTTGATCCGTATGAACAGAGGGTTTATCCCAGGGCGCCTGACTACTTGGCGGCTTAGAGCTATTTTGAGAATTCTGATTCGACCGCTCACGTGATTCTTTGAGGTCATCCAGTAAGTTAATCGCTAGATTTTCGACAGCATCAGACGAAAGTGAGCGAATCACTTTTTCATCTAGTTGTCGTAAATCGTGATCGCTGAGTTTCATTATCTTAAGGGCTTAAGTTTGATGCTGCGTAGCCTACCATAAAAATCATGGATCTGGAAAATTTTTTAAGGGGTGTGAATAATTACGCTGTACTAGCTAAATGTGCTTCCTTTTTGCATTCGTTCTCCTCAACTCATAGACAGTGCATTGCTATCTATCTGAGCATGTGGCGCTGAAAGTATAACATCTCGGGCAATAGCGGATTCAGGCT
>CAZWUO010000394.1:0-2075 GCA_964636675.1 uncultured Ectothiorhodospiraceae bacterium | reverse complement strand
CCACCTCCTGGTATGCCGCAACCACCACCTCCGGATTCCATACCACCATATAAAATCCCTGTTATTTATTACAGCAAATAAGTATCCGGCTTGGTGAAAATGAAACTTCAGGTAACCGTTATCATCAACCAACTAAATCTGTGCATTATGGCAGGACTGATCATCGTCCTGCCATTTGCCACAGATGACAGCCTGATGTTTCCGACACAAAGCGCCAAATTCTTTTTGTTCTGTTTGGCAACAATAATTATTTTTTCGCTTTTCTTACTGCAAATCATTTTTCAAAAGGAAAACAAACCTTCTCAGAGTTACTTGCAAGCCCCCCTTCAACACCACCCCCCTCAGAGTTACTCGCAGAAAACTCTGAGGAAGACCGACAATCCCCTTCATCTTACCACCTTAGACATTCTTTTATCAGCTTTCATTTTGTACTCAGGTTTAAGCGTTTTGCTCAATATAAATCGCTATGGCATTTCCCATCGTTTCATAGAACTGCTGGGGCTTGCAGCCTTGTACCTTGTGTTCAGAAGACTGGGTGAAGGGGCAATTAAAGTACTATTTGTTGCCCTGCTGATTTCAGGAGCTGCCCAGGCCATATATGGAAATTTACAATTGTATGGCATTTATCCGTCGCACCACAGTATGTTCAACATCACCGGAGGGTTCTTCAATCCAGGACCTTATGCCGGTTATCTGGCCGTAATATTTCCGATGGCGCTAGTAATGTATTTCGCTACATCCAAGGTGCAGAATAATACAAGCACCGGTACGAGGATAAAACTATTCAGGAATGTAAGCATATCAACATCTGAGATATTCCGATATATTTCCATAACGACCATTGTCGCCATCCTGCTTGTCTTGCCTGCTACACGTTCCCGTGCTGCCTGGCTCGCTGTGATTGCCGCTTCAGTTTTTATACTTATTGACAAGTATAACATCCGTGAAGTGATAAAAAATAATGTAAAAACCATGACTACAAAGATTGCCCTTTTTGTGGGTATCGTAATTCTGATAGGTATGGCCACGAGCGGATTGTACATCATGAAAAAAGGTTCTGCCGATGGGCGATTGCTGATTTGGAAGGTAACTACAAACATGATAGGAGAGAAACCATTATTTGGCTTTGGGTACGATCGGTTCAAGGCCAACTATATGAACTACCAGGCAGATTACTTTTCCTCAGAGTCCTCTTCGAGTGACTCTGAGTGGGGGCAAAAGTCACTGCCACTACCCTCCTCAGAGTCACCTGCAAGGGACTCTGAGGGAAGAAATACCCAATCAGAATCCATCGTGGCAGATAATTCCACCAGGGCATTTAACGAATATTTGCAGACGACAACAGAAGGAGGCGCAGTGGGCATTTTGATTATTTTGGCAGTTGCTGGGTCATTCTTTTTTAGCCCATCCAAAAACAATGGACCTCAAGCAACTTTTGTGGCAGCGAAGATGGGAGCATTGGCCTTTGGCGTGTTTGCACTTTTCTCTTACCCCACGGAGATATTGCCTATCAAGCTGTGCCTCACTTTTTGCCTGGCTTGGGTGGCAACAAACCAGAAGCCTGTTAAAGTTTTTCAAAGACTCTTTCCGGAAAGCGTTGCGAACCCGATATGGAAGGCAGTATCGCTGGGCATGATTACCGTTACACTTTTATTGAACATACCCCTGAAAGAGAGCTATAGTTCATATAAAAATTGGAAGCAGGCATACTTTACCTACCAAATGGGAGCGTATGAAGCTGCTGTAAAAGAATACCGGGAGCAATATGCACAGCTAAAAAATAATGGCGAATACCTTGTGAACTACGGCAAGGCTTGTTCGATGGCCGGAGAGCATGAGCAGGCAGTAAAGGTTTTGACAAGGGCTGAACAATTTCTCCCCAACACGATTGTCTATACCGCCTTGGGTGACAGCTATAAAAAGCTTGCATATCCCTGTCTTGCCTGGCAGGAGGGCATGAATGCAGAAGAGGCATACACTATAGCGGTAAATATGCTACCCGACCGCTTCTATCCAAAATATTTATTGGCAAAATTATATAGTGAAACAAACCAACAAACTAAGGCAGTGCAAAT
>CAZWUO010000393.1:0-2098 GCA_964636675.1 uncultured Ectothiorhodospiraceae bacterium | reverse complement strand
GCGTGGATGCTTATAATTTAATTCCGTTTCTCGGCCGCTTACAGGGAAAAACCTATGAGCGTTTCTCGGGGCAAACCGGCAACCTGTTTCTCGATCCGTTTAATCGTATCCACCGGGAATTATTATCAGCTCAGTTTAAACGTGGTATCCCAACGTTAATTGATATTAATACCCAGCCAATAAATTTAACTCTTGATGAAACGACTCAACCCGTTCAGCAGCCGCTTAACTAAAGGCCAACAGGGTGAACAGCAGCGTTACACCCGTTTCTTTGCACTGGGCGTGGATGCTTATAATTTAATTCCGTTTCTCGGCCGCTTACAGGGAAAAAAAACGGGTGTAACGCTGCTGTTCGGGCCAGTAATTAATCAGGGAACGCTTAGCTTTCGTGGGTGGGGTGAGTATCCACCGCATATCTAAAAAATCCAGGTCGTCTATATCCCGGTCGGCCTGGTTGTTGACCTGACCGGTGAAGGCATGGGATGTCGCGTAGACAGGAATTTCTCCCGCATAGTGGAATTTAAACTGGGGTTTTAGCTGGCGCGCATCTTTGGGGGTGGCAGCCATAAAAATCATGTCCACGTCCTGACGCCGGTAAGGGGTGAATTTCATTTTTGCGCGCATGACATTTTGAATGGCGCGATAGCGACTGTAGCTTTGTCTGATGTTTAGCATGCTCTGTATGGGCTGCTTGAAATCATTTTTATTTGGAATATAGGTTTGTGCGCTGATCACCCTTCCGCCGAGCTCTTCAAAGCGTACCTGAAAGGCATTGCGTAAACGCTCACCCCAGATGCTTTCTGGCACCAGTACGGCAGCATGAGTATGACCCTGGCGAAATGCCATTTCAGCAGACTGGCGAGCTTCATCTTCCGGCAATAATCCGAACTGAAATAAATTCGGGCTAAGTTCAGTTTGTGATGTGGCGTAGTTGAGGGTAAGCGTGGGTACTTCCATTAAAGTGCCCTGGGTTAAAATGTCGACGGCAGATTTCAGGAAGGGGCCAATAATAAAATCAGCGCCATCATCGGCGGCTTTTTTATAGAAATTCCAGATCGCAGCCTGGTTTTCACCGGTGTCAATAAAGCTGATTTTAGGCTGGAAGTTTTTATCCGGATGCTGGTAATAGGACGACATAATACCATCGCGAATAGCCGCGGCAACCTGTGCATATTTTCCACTTAAGGGTAGTAAAATAGCGATATGTTTCGGCTGTTCGATTAATTCAATCTGCTTGCGGCCAAGTTCTTTTATAAACGTATCAACCGCCGGATGTTTCGGATATTGTTCGCGCCATAGAGTGATACCGTCCTGTAGGAACTGCCAGTCAACCTGTCCGCGCTTGGCTATTTTTGCCAATTCAACCCAGCCCAGGAAATCATTGTTAAGCGGCGCATTGCTGATTTGTTGCAGGCTGGTGGCGGGTAGCAGTAATAATGCTTCCCAGATGGCCTGATGATTGATTTCCAGATCAAAAGAATCGGTTAACAGTTTATCCATCTGTACCCGGGTTTTTGCCGATTCCAGTGGGTAGCTTGCATCCAGAAAGGCTCTGGCGCGTAATCGCATTAACCGAACCTGTTGTTCGTCAGGCAGGATACTGGCAATATTCAGGCGCTTTAATGCCCGCCGGGATTCGCCACGACTTAATTCGATTTCAGCGGTGAGTAGCTGTACTTCTATAGAAAAATCCGCATCTACATATTCCGGGTCGATTTGTGAGAGTTGAGTGTCGGCCAGTTCAAACTGGTTTTGTTGAATCAGTATTTGTGTGGCTTTTAATAAGTAGCCATTACGTTCTGCATCCTGTGATGTTGATGCCAGTTCAATATAGGGGGCAGCGGATTCGACAGGAATTTGTGCATCTGTATCGTCTGCGGTAACCGGGCCGTTAATATCGGGTATTGTATCGTCAATGATCCGGTCTTTTGGTGTGCATCCGTAAAAGCTCAGGACGATAAGTAAAAGTGCGCTGCTGCGTAAAAATAATGTCATTATCTAATGTAGTTCAACTGATGTGGTTGCGGAGTGTTATTATAGGAGTGAGAGTATCTGTTTTGGAGTCGCAACTGTCAATGAATCAAGGCACACTTTATAT
>CAZWUO010000392.1:0-2100 GCA_964636675.1 uncultured Ectothiorhodospiraceae bacterium | reverse complement strand
CCTCGTTCCCATGCTCCGCGTGGGAATGCCTGGGTAAGGTGTTGCGAGTCACTCTTTTAGCTTTGCGTTGCTGAAGAGAATGTTTCCACGCGGGCACGGGATAAGTGCCTTTACGTAATCATTAAACCACAAATGATTACTAAGGCTCTAAGCATGGGAACCAGATGTAAGGAATTAAATATTTAAAGATGAGCTTGCTTATTTGCTGTTCTCTCAGCATTGATTTGGTAGACTAAAGCTTCATTTAACCAGAGGCATTTCCGTGACAGCACAACCCAGTTTTATTCACCTGAGAGTACATACAGAATACTCGCTGGTTGATGGTGTGGTGCGTGTTAAGCCTTTGATGAAAGCGCTTGCAGACGACAATATGCCTGCGATTGCGCTGACTGACCAGAGCAATCTCTTTGCCATGGTCAAGTTCACCCGCGCTGCCCTTGGCGCGGGTATTAAGCCATTAATCGGTGTTGATGCCTGGGTAAGGCGTGGTGATGAGCAGGAAGCACCGTTTCAGATGGTGTTGCTGGCGCAAAACCAGAAAGGTTATCTCAATCTATCTGAGCTTATTTCAAAAAGCTATCTCGAAGGTCAGCACCGTGGTATTCCTATTCTTCAGGCCGAATGGATTGAGCAAAATTGTGAAGGTATTCTTGCCTTATCAGGTGGTCGTAATGGGGATATTGGACGGGCTTTACTTGCTGGTCAGACTTCGCTAGCGAAAGAGCGATTGCAGCAATGGCAAAGTTGTTTCAATGACCGATTCTATATCGAGTTGCAACGTACCGGGCGCGAAAATGAAGAAGCTTATATTGCCGAAGCGGTTGAATTAGCTATTGAGAACGACATTCCCGTGGTCGCGACCAATGATGTGCGTTTTTTAAAATCCGAAGAGTTTGAAGCACATGAAGCGCGCGTTTGTATCCACGACGGGCGCACGCTGGATGATCCACGTCGAACGAAGAACTACAGTGAACAGCAGTACCTTAGAAGCAGCGAAGAAATGCAGGCTTTGTTCGCTGATATTCCTGAAGCATTGACTAACACAGTAGAGATTGCCAAACGCTGTAATCTCGAAATTCGTTTAGGCGAAAGCTTTCTACCGCAATTTCCGATTCCAGAAGGTGAAACAGAAGAAAGTTATTTCTGTCGTGTATCAAAAGAGGGGTTGGAATTACGTCTTGCCGTTCTACTGGATAAAGAGGCAGAAGATTATGCAGCGCAACGAAAAGAATACGATGATCGTCTGCAAGTTGAACTTGATGTAATCAATACCATGGGGTTTCCCGGTTATTTCCTGATTGTTGCCGATTTTATTCAGTGGTCAAAAGACAATGATATTCCAGTTGGTCCGGGTCGTGGTTCGGGTGCGGGATCATTGGTGGCTTATGCATTGAAAATTACCGATCTCGATCCACTAGAATTTGATTTGCTGTTTGAACGATTCCTGAATCCGGAACGAGTATCACTACCGGATTTCGATATCGATTTTTGCATGGAAGGTCGTGACCGAGTCATCGATTACGTGGCGCGAAAATATGGGCGTGACAGTGTTTCGCAGATTATTACCTACGGTACTATGGCTGCCAAAGCGGTAGTGCGTGATGTGGGGCGTGTTATGGGGCAGCCTTACGGTTTTGTTGACCGCCTTGCCAAGATGATTCCTTTTGAGCTGGGTATGACTTTACCAAAAGCCCTGGAAGAATCCGAAGATCTCAAAAATGCGTACGAGACAGACGAAGAAGTGGCGGCCATTCTGGATATGGCGTTGTCGCTTGAAGGCGTCGCCAGAAATGCGGGTAAACACGCCGGGGGGGTCGTTATATCACCCACGGTTCTAACCGACTTCTGTCCACTCTACTGTGAGGAAGGCGGACAGAGTATCGTTACTCAGTTCGATAAAGATGATGTTGAAGCCGTTGGTCTGGTGAAGTTCGACTTTCTGGGGTTGCGGACGCTTACCATTATCGATTGGGCGGTAAAACATGTTAATCGCCGACGCAGCAAAACGGATGAAGAGCCACTGGCGATAGAGCATTTGCCGCTGGATGATAAAGCGACATTTAAATTATTACAGGCAGCCAATACCACAGCGGTATTTCA
>CAZWUO010000391.1:0-2125 GCA_964636675.1 uncultured Ectothiorhodospiraceae bacterium | reverse complement strand
CCTATTCCTGAACCGTCATACGCATCTTCGTCATGAAGTTGCCTAAATGGTTTGAAAATATCTTTAGCATATTCCATAGCAAACCCGACACCATTATCTTTAACATAATATGTTACTTTCCCTTCAATCGATTCTACTCCAAACTTAATATTAGGATGATCAACCGACTGAGAAAATTTTTGCGCATTATCAAAAAGACTATTTAGTAGTATATTTAGTAACTAGAGTTTAGAGCGAACGAATCTCAATTTCACGAAATATATTCGTGAAACTTGATTAACGACGCCACTAACTGTTCCTAATATTTCTGTTTTACGCGACTTTTCGTGGTTTATCCGCATATTCTTCGTTTTCCTTCCAATCCGGCGGTTCGAATTTTTTGCATGTACTGTCCCACCACTGTCTGACACTAACATGCCTTAAAATCAATAACAGTCCTTTTCGTATTTGGCCTGCGGTAATCGGTGCTTTGTGCCTCCAAGGTGAATGGCGGCACAATTCCTTTACTTCATCGCTATCGATGCACGTCAACATCTGTATTAATCCAAAACCAATCATCGTAATGTGCACCCAACGATGTAATGTTTGGCGCGTCTGTTGCCAGGCTTCCTTCATACCCCAGGCTTGTTTCAATTGATGAAACATGGTTTCTATCGACCAACGCAAGGCATAACTTTCTATAACCTGTTCCGGTGTGAGCCTGGTATCCGTACTTAATAGTAAACACGTTGATTTCCAGCGACCACTCTCACTTTTAAATTCACACCACACCGCTCGCACTAACTGGCCCTTTAAAAAGCGCGCTTTAACAATCTTGCTTCGATATCGCACCTCTTGTTGTTTACTGTACAATGGTAATATCGTGACCGTTCGTTTTAAGTGCGCAAGTCGTTTCGGTGTATATTTGCCGCCATATTTTCGGGTGCGCCCTCGCTGTCCGGGTTTCCTTGGTGGCGGTTCATCGTATAGCCGTGTATCAATACGAATTTGACCAATAACGTCAAAACCTCGTTGCTGCATCGATTCGATAAAAACACGACGCATATACCAACTATCCACCAGCACTCGAACCTTCATCCCCGTAAATAAGCGATAAACACTGCGTATTAAGGTGTTTGCAGCCATTAGTTTGCCCGTATTACCGGCACTGGGTATCAGTCGTGAAAGCGCCGGCAGTGCAACTGGTGTTTTGTCTAATCGTTTTACGACGAGCGCTAAACTGACCCAGCATTGCCCCCGCACAAAACCGGCAAGATTCGGTTTATTGCCGTGCTGGTGATGAATCTGACTACCTGGCGCTTTTGTCGATGCCCTGAGGGTCAATGTGTCATCTATCGCTAAATGGACGACATCTTGTTTGAGTGTCACTAAAACTAAGCGTACAAATTGTTTGGCTAGCGCCAACCATGACCACCTACCTTTTTGTAACCATTTATAATAACTATTCCAATGGTTGCGCATATTCACCACTAAATACGCATCGGTCACAAACCCTGTCGGTGTCAGCATGGCTCCGATCAGTAGCTCAATAAATGTCCCAATTGATCTTAGGGGTAGCGCTTTGCTTAAAAATGTTATCCAATAGCAAAGTTCGTGGGGGATACGGTAATATCCTCTTGCGTTCATAGCGGTCTCCAGAAGTTCGAATATTCTTCTGAAGGCCGCGCCTTGAATACCTTTTTTAAAAACAAAAGTTATTCAAGGCGCGGCGTCGCGCGACCCTCCGCTATGTCAAGTTATTTGTATAATTTTTTCGTGTTTTTTTCCCTTTGAGACTCTAAACTCTAGCTTGTCAATACGTACAATCTTATTACGATACAAGGATATCAGATTCTTCTTTAGAAGACTTATTGCTTAGAGAACATCGCGGTTATGTAAGTCCTTTTGCTGGAACTTGTGATGATGGCAAAATTGTCAGTCGTTTACGCTGGGTTCAATTTCATGGCACACTTAAAATTCGCCACCGATGTAATGACGATTTTGGCATTTATTATGTGATGCACACAATTGAATTAGATAGGGAGCCTTTATGCTACCAATTTAACCATGAAGCATCCTGGAACAGATTCTCATGCGTGCATATTAATATTGCTCCAGAAGTAACCAATCTACCCAATGGTACGGT
>CAZWUO010000390.1:0-2126 GCA_964636675.1 uncultured Ectothiorhodospiraceae bacterium | reverse complement strand
AGTTCTTGAAAAGAGAGTAGTTTACCCTGATTTCACACAGATCTACGAAGAACCATTTTCGATTAACGGGGCTGATGGTCGTTATGCCACACAAGGGACGGAGCTAAAATTCTGGGCACCTTGGCGAGAAGAAGATATAAGCGAAGGCGGGTTCTACACAGCAAAGAATAAAATCTTGAGTGATGATGCCAAAGCCAGTCTCTTTTCTCATAGACCTAAGCATGACCGTGAATGGTATGAAAATCTTATTGCAGGTGGTGAGCTTGCAGTGACTGATCAGGACAGGCTTCTCGTTAGTCTGCTTTCACCATCTCGCCTTATCGAGATGACCAGATTCTACGTCCTATTTGATAAGAAGGTCGGAAAAGTGGCCGCTCGTTATCAGCAGGTCTTCGGAATTAAACGGCTGATTGAACGCATTAATACAAAAAACAGTAAAGGCGCAAGAGATGGCGGTGTTATCTGGCATACCACGGGTTCAGGTAAATCATTCACTATGGTTTTTCTATCCAAAGCGCTTATCCTTCATGAAACCCTAAAGCAATGCAGAATTGTTGTAGTCACCGACCGTGTTGATTTGGAAGGCCAGCTTAGTAAAACATTCAGTAGCGGCGGTGAACTTGCCAGCAGAAAAGATAAAGAAGCTGCAATTGCGACATCGGGTAAACGACTTGCCGAGCAGATATCAAAAGGTAATGAGAGAATTATATTCTCTATCATCAATAAGTTTGCCATCGCTGCAAAAATGCCAGAATGCCACAACCCAAGCTCTGACATTATCGTTCTGGTCGATGAAGGTCACCGTTCCCAAGGCGGCGAAAATTATATCCGTATGCGTAGGGCATTGCCTAACGCATCATTTATCGCTTTCACCGGTACGCCATTGTTAAAAGACGAGAAAACAGTCAGTAAATTTGGCTCTATCGTTCATGCCTACACCATGCAAATGGCGGTTGAAGATAAAGCGGTCACGCCGTTGCTTTATGAAGAGCGCGTTCCAGACCTTGAAGTAAATGAGCGAGCCATTGATAGTTGGTTTGATCGTATTACCGAAGGCCTTACAGAAGAACAAAAATCAGACCTCAAAAAGAAATTCGCCAAGAAAGGCCATATTTATCAATCCGAAGACCGTATCCGCCTAATTGCCTATGACATAGCCAATCACTTCGTTAAAAATATTGATGACGGCCTAAAAGGCCAGCTTGCCTGTGACAGCAAATTATCAGCCGTAAAATATAAGCAGTTCATGGATGAGCTGGATTTATTTGAATCAGCCATTGTCATGTCAGCACCCGATACAAGAGAAGGAAATACAGATGTTGACGAGTCCACTGTTCCCGAAGTCGCCAAGTGGTGGAAAGAGAATATAGGTTCTGAAGACGAAAAGGCTTATACCAAAAATATTGTTAAGCGCTTTGAAGAAGATGACGACCTGAAAATTTTGATTGTTGTCGATAAACTGCTTACTGGTTTTGATGAGCCTAAGAATACTGTTTTGTATATAGATAAACCCTTAAAAGACCATACCCTCATTCAAGCTATCGCCCGTGTTAATCGTCTCCATGAGAAGAAGACGTTCGGCTTGCTTATAGACTATCGCGGTATATTGGCTGAGCTAGATACGACGATAGCAAAATATCAGGACTTGGCAAAACGCACTCAAGGTGGTTTTGATATTGACGACCTAGCAGGTCTTTATCATCAAATGAGCACCGAGTATAAAAAACTCCCGATGTTCTATAAAAACCTATGGGAAATATTCAAAGATGTAAAGAACAAGGGTGACATAGAACAACTCCGCCAAGTCATCATTCCCAAGATGCAGGAAGCGCCTGCGGCTCATGGAACAAAGTATGGCGAGATGGTTGATACAAACCTGAAAACACGCGAAGACTTCTATGATTGTCTAAGCGAGTTCGTAAACTGCTTAAAGGTGGCTTTGCAGTCAGCCAGTTTCTATGAAGATAAAAGTTTCAGCGAAGAAGATAAAAAACACTACAAAGAAACCGTTAAGCAATTAACGTCATTACGTCAGATGGCTAGAGCTGATGCAGGCGAAACAGTCGATTATGACGAATATGCCGATCAGGTCAAAAAGCTGATGGATAAACATGTGGTCGGTGTCG
>CAZWUO010000389.1:0-2138 GCA_964636675.1 uncultured Ectothiorhodospiraceae bacterium | reverse complement strand
TGCTCCTGCGTGGGAATACATACCTAAGCAATAACACAGCTCGGTATGAATTCCCACCGAGGACGGTGGGAACGAGAAGATATAGAATGGATTCTCCTTAGTTTTAATTTTTTTGACAACACAACTATTTTTATGGAACAGCTCACCGACCTAAAAGCTATATTACACTCCAAACGTGCGAATATTTATTATTTGGACAAGTGTCGCGTTATGCAAAAAGGAGGACGAGTCCTTTATTTAACAGAAGAAGAATCAGAAAAACAATATTGGAATATCCCAATAGCCAACACCACAGTCATACTGCTAGGAACAGGAACATCAATCACCCAAGCCGCCGTCAGAATGTTGGCCTCAGCAGGTGTACTTATTGGCTTTTGTGGCAGCGGTGGCACACCTCTCATTGCCGCCAATGAAATAGAATGGCTCTCACCCCAGAGTGAATACCGACCCACAGAATATGTACAAGGGTGGATGTCATTCTGGTTTAAAAAAGAAAAACGCCTAGCTGTCGCCAAACAATTCCAATTACTGCGAATAAGATACATGCAAAAAGTCTGGGACAAAGACCGTGATCTAAAAAACGAAGGATTCACGATAGAAGGCCCTGATATACAACAAGCCCTCTCAAACTTCTCTTCCAAAATAGACCATTGTCATGACGTGACTAATTTATTATTAATAGAAGCCCAACTGACCAAATCACTGTATAAAATCGCCGCCAACAGAACCAAACAAAAAGACTTTGTACGCCAGCATGACAGTATTGACGATGCCAATGCTTTTCTAAATCACGGTAATTATTTAGCCTATGGACTTGCTGCTACAACATTATGGGTCTTAGGCATACCCCACGGTTTTGCCGTCATGCATGGTAAAACCAGACGTGGTGCATTGGTATTTGATGTAGCCGATTTAATCAAAGACACTTTAATCCTCCCCTGGGCATTTATCTGCGCAAAAGAACAAGCGACAGAGCAAGAATTTCGTCAGCAATGCCTACAAAACTTCACCCAACATAAAGCCCTGGATTTTATGTTTGATGCAGTGAAAGACGCTGCTTTAAATGGAGTAGAGTGATGGAAAAAAACAATGTATTTAAGCTACACCCAGTTCTCAACATTCAGACCTACAATTCTGCTGAACTCTCTCGTATTGTTAGTAACGACAGTCAAATCCAAAGTCAAAGCATGGGCTGCAATCCACAAATCACTACCTCCAATAATATTCCCCTGTTTTTCCAGTGCGCTACGGATGCTTGCGTATGCTTTAGCAACTTCTACCGAAAGTGGCTGAACAGGCAAACGCTCTGCCAAGCGTTTAACATTATTCAAGGCTGCGTCAGTCTCTTTACTTTTCAGCGCACCATTATAAAGCTCACCAAAAGTAATCACAGAAATAACAATATCACCCCATTGCAAGGTGCGAAAACGCTCGGCTATAGTAGGCGGTCGACAATTTTTCAAATAAATACAGGTATCGGTGTCCATCATATAACGCGCTTTCATCAATCAAAATCTCGTTCTTGTGGAGGAGCGTCATCTCGGCCACCTTCCATAAAATCATCAGGAAACGCAGCAAACAAATCCATCACATCCGATAAGTTATCCTGTTTTTTACGCAGAATAACTTCCTCACCCCGCCGGAAGATTTCCAGCTCATCAACATCAAACTGGAACTCCTTCGGAATACGCACCGCCTGTGAGTTCCCGCTTTTAAATACGCGTGTAGTAATCATCCCGCACCTCATGTGTATATTTTATGTATATACACTAGCAGTGTTTACCTATAGCCGCAAGAGTGTTGACGAAATACAAGAAAAACAGGGGCAACTATCATGAAAGTCACCTTTGCTACGCAATACGAATAAAAAGGTCTTCGTATAGTACACCACTTTCAGCGGGAGGACTCCCAGCACACGTTTAATGACTGTGCAAGTTTATGCAAACGACGATCCCGCGTCCAAAACAAGGCATTGTTCGTCAACAATGTAGATGCTAAAAGGTGTAAATCAATAAAACCAATACCCTTACCCATCAACTTGTGCTTTTCCAGACAATATAAAGCTTCATCATGCGTTGCCTCCGATACTTGTGGCAGATTATTCAATAAATTCAAAATTTGATCTCGATTATGCAAAC
>CAZWUO010000388.1:0-2141 GCA_964636675.1 uncultured Ectothiorhodospiraceae bacterium | reverse complement strand
CACACCGGTACAGTTTGACCCGGACGCACTACACCAGTCTATCGACAACTTGATGGCCTTTCAGCCCCGACAGATGTTTTTGACACACTTTGGACGTATCGAGTTATTGCCCGATGCTGCCGAGCAGCTGCATCGTGATATTGAGCAATTTGTTTCGATCACCCAAAGTGCGAAAGCTGCGGATGATCCGCAGCACTTGATCCGCCAAAAGCTGAATGACTGGCTCTGCAACAGAGCAAAGGCAATCAATAGCGATCTATCCAACGATGAAATTCAGAATTTGCTGGCTATTGACGTACAGCTTAATGCCCAGGGGCTGGCATAGTGGCTGGGAACTCAGGGTTATTCATATGAGCGCTTGACCTTCGCTACTCGATTGACTATGTTCTATACAATCTTGAGGGGGAGGTAACAGCTTGACAGTCTTGCCGCATCAACGGTTTATTCAGGCATTTGATAAAACCGCATCACTAGATGATATCCGTAGTGTTTATTATCAGGTTTGTGAGCATTATCGATTCGATTATTTTTCTTATGTCGCGCAACTCCCACACTCATTCGTAAAACCAAAACACATTCACATCAACGGCAACCCGCAAGCATGGCAGCGCCGCTACAATAAAAACAATTACATCGAACGTGATCCTCTGGTGCAGCATTGCGCGAAGAACATTACGCCGATCGACTGGGCCAATGTGGGCGATCTGGAATCGAGAAACTATGCGGTCTCCAAAATCATGCGCGAAGCCAGAAATTATGGCCTGAAAAGCGGCATCAGCATTCCGGTGCACAGCGGCAAAGGGGATTCTGCCGTTATTAGTTTCACTGTGAGTAAAGAAAGCACGGCTTCCCGGCGCAATATCAGTCAGTCAACGCCCGATCTGTATCTACTCAGTGCCTATGCGCACCAGGCAGCGATGCGAATTGTAGATGAGACAGAAGTGGCTCCGCCAAAGGTTGAGCTAAGTGACAGAGAAAGAGAGTGCCTGATGTGGGTGGCAGAAGGCGAGACGGCCTGGGATATATGCAACCGCATTGGCATCGCCGAAAGCACCGTGATCTTTCATCTACAAAATTCAATGAAGAAACTGGGCGCGTCTAATCGACAGCAGGCAGTAGCCAAAGCGGCGCGGCAGGGCTTGATTAACCCGGGGTTTAGCTAAGCCTGCCTTGTGTTTTTTTAACGCAGAGGCGCAGAGGATATAGTGAGCGGGAAATCAATCGAGTCTGACCCACTACTGTCCCACGTAATCTCCTCTCCCCCAGGGAGAGGATTTAGGTGAGGGGATAAAATACATAAGCCACTGAGCTTCGGCTCACCATGTATCCTTGAACTATCGCGAAATTTCAGCCCGTTCTGGAAACTAAGTGGGACAGTAGTGAGTCTGACCTCATTGATTTCTTGAAGGATTTTTTAACGCCTTGTTATAAGCGCTCTTCCTTATGGTGCCAAATACGTAAAATATATATTTGTTTTGAGTGTAGCAAATAACGAGCGATGTAATTGCCAACAATCAAATCGCGTATTTTTTCCGGTTCAGGAGCTAGCTCGACCTCGATGCCAAGAAAAGGAAATATTTTCAATTGAGATATTCCTTCATTAAGAGATCGAGCAATTTTTTGAGCTGCTTGTGGGTTCTTAATTTCAATGAATTCTCTTAAACGAATTAGATCGCCTATTGATTCAGGTGAATATGATATTTTCATATTTTAGGTGGTTTTAATTCATTCTCGGTTCCCCAGCTTTCTAACCACTTACCAACCCTTTGTTCTTCAATAAGATCGTTTGATTTTACTGAATCAAGCGCCACTAAAGTGTCTTGCCAACGAGATTCATCAAGAGATTTTCGCGCCAGGAATTCTTTAATCGCTTGATTTATAAGATAATTTTTACTTCGATCAAGTTTTGTTGCGAGTTTTTCTAATGGGTTTTCAATTTCAGGCTGAAGTCGTACACTTGTTACGCCCATGGTATGCACCTATGTTTAGCTACTATGTATTACATTGTAGCACTGCTCTAGGTAAATACAATTATTGGCGTATTTAAAGCTTATAACGCAAAGCTAAATTCAATGAAGAAACTGAGCGCGTCTAATCGCCAGCAGGCAGTAGCCAAAGCGGTGCGGCAGGGCTTGATCAAC
>CAZWUO010000387.1:0-2159 GCA_964636675.1 uncultured Ectothiorhodospiraceae bacterium | reverse complement strand
CATTTTTTTGTGTATGTCGCAGGCTCCATATTACACAAAAAAATGCCACTTCGGCCCGCCAATGAGCAAGGCGTTATGCTTAAAAAAACACATTATTAGGAATAATCTGAGTATTTATGAACCATCCAATTATTGAAGATCTTCTTTGGAGATACACCACTAAAAAATACGATGCCAGCAAAAAGATTCCTCAAGAGGATCTTGATGTGCTCTTTGAGGCGATGCGTCTCTCTGCGTCATCTATTAATTCACAGCCATGGAAATTTGTAGTTATTGAGAGTCATGAAGCAAAAGAGCGTATGAGTAAAACTTTTGCTAAGAAGCATCAATATAACCAGCATCATATATTTGACAGTTCACAAATTATTCTCTTTGCTTATAATTCACACTACACGCGTGATGATTACGCTAAAGTGGTGGAAAAAGGTATTGAGGACAAACGAATCAATCAAAAAGATCGAGAGAACGCTTTTGGTGTCTTTATGTTTGCCGAACTTAATACCGACGAAACGGGAAATACAAGTAGTTGGACAAAAGCGCAAACCTATATCGCCCTTGGAAACACGTTACATACGTTAGCTAGGCTCAGAATTGATTGCACCCCCATGGAAGGAATTGATACTGATCTAGTCAATGAAGAGTTTAAAGTTGAACTTGATGGTTACCAATGTGATGTGGCTTTAGCTATTGGGTATCATCATCCAGAGGAAGATTACAACGAGAAACTGCCAAAGTCTCGACACAGCCTAGATAGTATTTTGGTGCGCATATAGAGCAAGCACAAAGCAAGGGGCTTAGAAGTAAGTTGTTGATGATAAATGTTATTATAAAATATAACTGCCTAGAAATTTTATAGTTCTAACTAAATGGTATACTCCTTCGTTTTAGGGTCGCAATGACTTCACACGAAGCAGAATCGCAAGAATCACAGCCTACCATTCTTTCATATGTGAGAGACCTTCCTAACCTGTGTTCACTCGCAGGATTAGCTTGCACATTATTAGCTATTTACTTCAGTATTTTGGGCGTTTACCACGCTGCAATGATTGGCATGATCTGGGCTGTTGCCTTTGATTGGGCGGATGGTCTCGTTGCGCGAAAAATGAAGGGCCGAACAGGTAACGACCGAGCATTTGGTGGGCAACTTGATGTATTAATCGATATTGTGAGCTATGGCGTTGCTCCCGCAATTCTGTTGCTAAGCTATGGGGGATTTGAACCTATATATTTAGTAGGCGCTTTTTTGATGCTCGCTGCTAGTGCAATAAGGTTGAGTTATTTTAGTGTGTTCGGTCTTGCAGGTGGATCGAAATACACAGGATTAGCACTTGATAACAACAGCATAATACTGGTTTTTATATTCCTATTTGAAGGCCTTTTTAGTGGCGGAGTATTTTCTATCATCCTTTATGTTAGTGGTTTAGGGTTGGCTGCTTTGAATGTATCGCAAATTAAAACACCAAAACTTTCTGGCAATCCAATCAATGTTTATATTCTTGCTATTTATACGCTTGGAATAACGATCACCTATGGCTGGAAACTTCTATAAAAAATAACGAAATAGAACGGTGAAAATCACTTACATTATAGGAGTTAAATAGAGCGATGATAGTATATACGGTAGGCACCTTTGATTTGTTGCATGTGGGCCATATTGCATTGTTGGAATATTGTGCCACGTTGGGTGATACGGTTGCTGTTGGTGTTGCTTCTGACGAAGTTGTGAGATTGTACAAACCTAATATTCCTGTTATTCCACTTGAACAGCGTATTGAAATGCTTCAATCACTGCGCTGTGTGGATATTGTACTTCCATACCATGAGCTAGATTACCTCTCTATTTGCAAAGAAGTTAATGCGGATATTTTTGTTATTGGAGAAGACTGGGGTAGAAAACCTCATAATCAAGATGTGGAAAATTATTTTAATGAGCATGGGAAAAAGGTAGTTCAAATTAAATATAATCCACGAAATTCATCTACTAAAATAAAACAAAACATTATAAAACAATTCCAAAAAAATAAGGGTGTAGAGCGGAAAGTTGCGTAAAGTGGACAATATGATTTTTGCTTTTTTGAAATGATTGAATTTCTAAATTTTGAAACAAGCAAAAGAATCTTATCCCTGTCACTCCGTAGGCCAAGAAAAATAGAATTATG
>CAZWUO010000386.1:0-2180 GCA_964636675.1 uncultured Ectothiorhodospiraceae bacterium | reverse complement strand
GTGTCATTAACCCAGCCTATGCGCTTAAAAAGCGGGACCTCGGTTGCATAGGTTGCGCGCAAAATGGCATAAGCAGCAAGGTAGGTTGCGCGAACCTCGTCATTCATGTTTTTTTCATACTGTTGCAGAAGTTTTTCAAAGAATGCGATGCCATGCGCGTGTTGGTTATGGGCCAAATAGGCGTTAACCATCAAAAACGTAACACGTGGATCGGTATTTGTACCGTAGGACATGACTGTTTCAAAAAAATCCAGATCGGAGTGAAAACTCCTCTCTTTGTCCTGAGAGCCAAACTCTTCAAACTCGGGTGCATGGTTGAGTGACGGAGCAATACTGTATCGGGCTGTTTGCTCAGTTATTTCATTAATACCTAATGGGTTCGAATTAGTAATTTCATTGGCACAACCTGCCATGGGAAATATAAGGAAGGTGGTGATGAGAATATAGGGGGTGATGAGGCTTGTACGTTTCATAATTCTCCTAAAGAGTGTATACGCACCAATAATGAGTGCATGTACACTTTATGTCAAGAAAAGATATATAATATTCACAATATTCACGAGACCATAAGCGGAAGCCCTATCTCGCGATTAATCCTGCTGCAAAAATGCCAGCACTTACGGATGGTGAAATTACGCTAACAGAGTTACTCACCATCTGTATGTATCTTGCTGATTGATTTCAAGAGAGAGGTTTTGCATCTCATCGAAGCGCATTCACCAAAAGTAGCACAAAAATTTTTCATTATGGAGCGTTGCTAAGTGAATCTTAAGCCATTTCTGCCTGTTGGCAATGGTTTGAACTATAGTCATAATGTTATGGTCTTAGTAAGCCAATCTTATTGAAGAGGAAATATCCATGAATAAGCTTAAAGCCATTTTCAAAGAAAACAAAGGCTTGTTAATGCTGGTGGTATTGATGGTGTGCTTTCGAAGCGCTGTCGCGGATTGGAATGAAGTACCCACGGGGTCAATGAAGCCAACGATTATTGAAGGCGATAGAATTTTTGTGAACAAAATGGCGTATGATTTGCGGTTGCCGCTTACCCATATATCGTTGCATAAATTTGCCGACCCGCAGCGCGGTGACATTATTATATTCAATTCTAAAGTGGCAGATCTGCGTTTGGTTAAGCGGGTTATTGGGGTGCCGGGTGATGTTATTGAAATGAAAAATAATCGCCTAATGATCAATGGTGAGATTGCACATTATAGCAATCTCCATAGTTCGGGATATCATTTATCGGCACAAGAAAATATTTTAGGCTTTGCGCATCAGATGCAAATACTGCCTAATCGATATTCGGGCTTGAGTAGCTTTGGACCGATACGTGTGCCAGATAAACATTATCACTTAAGCGCGTCTCCACATTGATATGAGAGTTCGACTTTAACGCGGTTAGTATGTGCTACAAACAGCTAATAGTGCATCCAGGTGACTTATTCTGAGTAAATCCAGATCCAACAATACGAGATCAAAATCGTTTTGCCCATCCATCATGTTTTTTGCAGATTCATAACTACTTGCCTCAAAGGTTTCGAAGCGATCAACTGCGGAATCGAGGGTTATCTAAGCCAAAAGGATTAAGCTTTTTGGCCAATTTACAGATATTTAAGCTGCAACTATACTGCGCTTATGTCAGGGCATTCTCTTAAACCTAGATTCCGCAGTTAACCGCTATGAGGCATCGTTAAGTGGCTGAATAAAAAACGGATGAGGTGGTTTTGCGAATTCACTCAGAGGATGAGCGCGCTACGCCATGAATAGCACGCTTAAAAACGCACTCTGCATGTCGTTCAACTGCGGATTCTAGGTTAAAGCAGGCTAAAAACGACGCTTGCGGTTTTTTTGCACTAGACGACTCAACTAAACAGATTGAATTCTGTGTCTATAGATAACGCCTTCCCTGTTGATTTTAATTAGGTATGAAGAAGTGAGACGAATATGAAATTACTAAGCATTCTTATATCATTAACATTGCTGCTTGCAGCTTGTGGCGAAGGTAGCCCACCCGGTGATACCGCTAATCCTGAATCCAAGCCCTCGCTGAATCCTCCCGTAGAAATTGAAGTGGTGAGTGTTGCGGGTAATAAATTCACAATGTTATTTAATACATTTGGACAAGCTGGGAACTATGGCAGTTATTTTGGCGTTTATTATAGTTTGCAACCTTTTAGTTC
>CAZWUO010000385.1:0-2200 GCA_964636675.1 uncultured Ectothiorhodospiraceae bacterium | reverse complement strand
TGTAGATCATTCGGTACAAAACCAGCATCCACTGCAGCACGTGTAGCACCAACGCCAGCTCCAAGCTTATCGGCAAACTTAAAAATTCTGCGGAAATTTTTCTGGCTACCGACACCGCGCCCACCACAAACCACGATGGAGGCCGACTGCAAATCAGGCCGATCCCCGCCGCTGCTTTCAAGCCCGATAAAGCGAGTATGAACAGGTAAATCCAAGTCAATATTGACCGTCTCAATGGGTGCGCCGGCTTGATCCGAAACGGCCTTGAAAGACGCTGTCCGCACCGTACCAACGACCGGCTCATCATGAGTTTCGACAGTCACCACCGCGTTGCCAGCATAGATCGGCCGATCGTAAATCGTCGGACTTTCCACTCGCATAATTTCGCTAATCTGGCTCACGCAAAGTTTTGCTGCAACCCGCGGCATCAGATCTCGACCGAATGTCGTGCTCGGTGCCAGTAGATGACTATAATCCACCGCTAATACTACGATCTGCGGTGTCAGTACGCTGGAAAGCCTGGCTTCGTTAGCTTCTCGTTCAATGACAAGAACCTTGGAAACACCATCCAACCGGGCCACTGCCTCGGCGACTAAGCTGCCCTCTCCCACACCAATAAAAACTACAACATCAATTGTGTCCGGTGCCAAGGTACGTGCGCAAGCCACCACCCGCGCGGTCGATAGGTTTAAAGTTCGCCCATTGTGCTCTGCGATGACCAATACACGGGTCATAATAATATCCCTTTTTCTTGTAACGCAGCCACTAACATTTGTACCGTTTCCATCTTACGTCCCGGTTCGCGTACTGGCGGCGGACTTGTTTTCAAAATAGTCAGTCCATCCGCAGGGTGGATACCTACATCATCCAATGTCAACGTATTGATCGGTTTGCGTTTCGCTTTCATAATATCCGGCAATTTAATATAGCGCGGAGTATTTAAGCGCAGGTCAACCGAAATGATCGCAGGCAAATCGACAGCGAGTGTTTCTATGCCAGCATCCATCTCTCGCGTGACCGTAGCTACCGACCTATCAATCTCGATATTCGATCCATAAGTCGCTTGTGGCCAGTCTAAAAAAGCTGCCAACATTTGCGGCGTTTGGCCGAAATCATCGTCAATCGCTTGTTTACCCATCAACACTAGCTGGGGTTCTTCTTGCCGGACTATCTCCGCCAAAATTTGAGCGACTGCAAGTGGCTTAATCGAACACTCGGTTTGTACATGGATGGCGCGGTCGGCCCCCATAGCCAATGCAGAACGCAACTGTTCTTGCGCTGCTTGTTCACCAAGAGTAATGACGACAATTTCGCTCGCCAAGCCGACTTCCTTGAATCGAATCGCTTCTTCCAGGGCGATTTCATCAAAAGGATTTAGATTCATTTTAACTCCGTCAGTCACCACCCCGGAACCATCCGATTTGACCTGGATACGGACGTTATAGTCCACCACGCGCTTGACGCTGACTAGAATTTTCATGTTGTTCCCTTGTTCCTTTTCTTATTTTCACTAGTTTGTCGCCTTCTTTTTCATCATATTTCATCTATATCTAATTTATACCATGACTAGCCGCTTACTGCACATAAAACATCCTAAGTTATTGTTAATATAATTGCTTTATCCTGAATATATATTTGTCTGATGATTTCAAAAAACCATTATTTTCAATTGGCTATACCTGTTTTTCTTAAAAATGAGCGCGCAAACTGGATAGACAAGGTTTATACCATATGTGACACCCAGTGTTTCCAATCCATATTCCAAAAAAATTGCCTTTGAACTCGCAAAATCTCCGATCTTTATGATTAGACATTAACTACCGAACAATTGTTAACCCTATGAAGACAGTGCTCACAACACCCAAAATAACTATGTCAATCCCAGCACAGATACTGACACGACGAAACGTTTCTAAACAGCTTGACTACAGAATTTATTACAGTTAAGAATTTTCAGTCGTCCACAGGTAGTCAAACAGTTGCCGTATGTAATGCGCCGGTTTTCTAATGGTTGTGGCTACACTGTCTTAGCCCATCTTCGCAGCTTTTATTGTCTCAGATCGCTAGTTCAAAACTATGCACTTTCAGTGCAAGGCTTTAGTTGCCACTCATTTGTTGTTTCGATTTATGAGTAAATTGAGAAAAAATATTATCTTTTGTTTTTTAAGGGTTTAATCTTTGTCTGTTTTAGTCAAAAGTC
>CAZWUO010000384.1:0-2208 GCA_964636675.1 uncultured Ectothiorhodospiraceae bacterium | reverse complement strand
CCCGCCTTCAGGCCGCAAGTGCACCATCAACTAGTTTCATTCTACTTTTTTTGGCAAACGCTTCAGCGGGTGTTTGCCAGTTTAGTAACTCTCTCGGACGTGAATTCAATAAGTATTCAATCAAGGCTATTTCCTTTTCATCTATCTGCGACAGATCCGTTTTCTTGGGCAGAAAGCGTCGGATCAAACCATTAATGTGTTCCACCAATCCTTTCTCCCAGCTATGATACGGCCGACAAAAATACGTGTCCATCTTTAATTCTTTTTTTAGCTTTTCGTGATACTTAAATTCAATACCATTATCTAATGTAATACTGCGTCGGCTGAACTTCTTAAAACGACTTAACGAACTTACCATCGCTTTATTGGTGGCATCTGGCCCGTGATTTTCAACACGACGGATGCTAACGTATTGCGTTTGCCTCTCAACCATCACATTCAATGCCACTACGCTTTGCGAACAAACAATCGAGTCTCCTTCCCAATGACCGAACTCTAGCTTATCATCGACCCAAGACCCTCGCTCTGATATACAAGTGCGATTCGGTATCATCTCTCGCTTTGGAAGAAGCCTACCCATCCCTTTTAACCAACGTGGCTCATGTTTTCGAGGCAGCAATTTCGCCCAGTTGATTTGATGATGATAAATATACTGATAGATTGTTTCATAGCAAACACTAAACCCACGAATTTTTCTCAGATTACTCGCGATTTGAGTAGGAGCCCAACCAATGCATAACAGAAAATGAATTTGTTCTTTATACGGTAAAACTTTCGGTATTCTTAGCCCTGCATCTGATTTTCTTTTGATGGATTTAGCATGAGCTTCTGAAGGTAAATACATATCTTTACCGAAGTTTCGGCGATACTCTCGAGATACGGTACTACGATCCCGATCAATTATCTCTCCAATTTCAGAAAATGAATGTCCACTTGCCCTTAACGTTTCAATTAGGTCTCTTTCGATTTGCTCTAAATGCTTATATGTTCTTTTCAAAACCCCACTCCATTTTTCATTTTCATGAATTATACAGTGGTGCACTTCCTTTCTGAATGGGCGATCGATAATCCTAACGGTTTGTATACCCATTGCAATATTGTTATTAACATCTTTTGCGACCCATTGCACCAATGTGTCGCCGAGTGAATAAAGTCCGTTTGCATTATTGCTAATTTCGACCGGGAAAATATCGGTCGCTGTGGCAATTCCAATATCTATTGCGGTTAATGTATTGGTTGCTTCACTGGTAATATCTGCGGGTAAGCTAAGGTTTGGTAGGGTGGTATCCTGAACAATAATTTTCTGTATTGCGGTGACTGAATTGTTGCTTTCATCTGTTGCCACCCAGTTTACTACCGTTTCACCTAATGAAAATTTGCTTGGGCTATTATTATCAATATTAATTTTGAAAATATCACTCGACTGGGCAACGCCGATATTGATGGTGCTCAAGGCTGCCGTTGCTTCAGAGATAATGTCTCCTGGCGCTTCTAATTTTGGTGGAGTGGTATCAGTAATTGTAATTAGCTGTGTTTTTTCAGATTGATTACCATTTTCATCTACCGATTGCCAGTTTACGATTGTTTCACCTAACGGATAAATGTCAGGTGCGTTGTGCGTAATGTTCGAAGTAAAAATGTCGACACTTGTTGCTGTTCCGATTTCAACCGGCGTTAATATGGCGCTGGCTTCTTTGGCGATATCATTGGGAACAGTCAGATCCGGAGAGGTTGTATCTAAAAGCATAATTCGCTGAACTGCTTCTGTTTTATTCCCGTTTTTATCGAGTGCACGCCATGTGACGAGGGTTTCACCTAAGGGATATTTTAGTAAAGAATCATTGCTTAATTCGATCGTAAATATATCAAAACTTTTTGCAGTACCGATAGCTACCGGCGTAAAAATATCCATTGCTTCGATCGTGACATCTGGCGGTATGTTAAGCTCAGGTGCCGTAGTATCTACGATTTTAATAATTTGATCGGCTGATGATGTGTTGCCATTACTGTCAGTTGCATTCCAGTTGATTGTTGTTGGCCCGAGTGCAAATTCAGTGGCAGCATTATTGGAAATTGTTACTGGGAATATATCAGTTGCAGTTGCTCGCCCTGGGTTTATCATTGTTAAGACGGCCTCAGCTTCAGCAGTCATATCGTCTGGTATTATCAGGTTTGGTGCAATTGAATCAACGACGGTAACGGATGTTA
>CAZWUO010000383.1:0-2226 GCA_964636675.1 uncultured Ectothiorhodospiraceae bacterium | reverse complement strand
ATTTCATGTTCTGGAAGAAAAACTGGCTTTCGAGGTTACACCCTGCTCCGATCCCATGACACCGATGTATACACTGGATAGCAATTTCCGCATTATTGAATGGAATAATGCATTTAGTGCCTGCTTTGATCGCACTATGGAGGGACGAAGAGGATTGAATGTACTTGAATGGACTTATTTTCTGGAAAACTACGAAGAAGTGTTGGATCACGGGATCAAAGTCTTTTCTGATGCCGAAAATCTACCACGTATCGATGTTGAAACCATTTATTATAACAGCCGTACTTACGGCCCGATCAAGGGCATAAAAAGAGCATATCAAATCCCCAATGACGATAATAGCTGCCAAGGCTGGTTAATTACTATCGACCCGGAATTCGAAAGCCAAACAATTGCCCAGAAATACCAGTCTAATCTGTTTTCCAGCCTGCGCTTAGAATTGATGTGGTCAGAATATGCATTGAGTTACGATATTGTATTAAATCGTTCAAATATTTATCCCCATCTAATCAAAACAGTAGTGGGTAAAGCCGAGCCAGGTCCTGCCCCAATACCCAAAAATACAAAAGTTTTGGATCTGGGTGCGGGTACAGGAAATATCACAACACTGTTAGCTGATCCCGCAAGCAACAGGTTTATTGTTGCATTGGATAACAATACTATGATGCTCAATGTACTGCGAAGAAAATGCAAACAGTATTTACGACAGGATTATCAAGGAGCGGGTGTCATGGCTATTAAGCAAGACATCACGTCACTTTTTGGACTAAAAGATAAATTTTTTGATATCGTAATCATCAACAATGTATTGTATAGCCTTGAAAGCCATGCTGTTGAACAGTGTTTAAAAGAAGTTTATCGAGTCCTATGCAGCGGCGGTGAAGTAAGAATAAGCGAACCTCATAAAAATGCAGATGCTACAAAAGTACTCAGGGAAATAAAAAAAGATCTTCAACGAAATCGGCATTTCGAGGAGGTTAAAGTTCATTACCAAAAAGTCAAAGAGATAAATGAATTTTTCCTTGCCCAGATGCTAAATAGATGGAATATTGAAGACATGGAAGCAATGCTGCAACGTGTTGGTTTTTCAGAGATTACTTACAAGATGGATAAAACGTATGTTCGGCAGTCATTTCTTATTTGTGCAAAAAAATAAGATTATGAGATTTATTTGTATTCATAATTGAATTAAAACGTCAGCTAATATGATCTAAAAAGAAGAGATATTTATGACGCACTGGCTATTCCCGGCTAATACAAAATATTATGAAGTATTAGCTGCTTTTAATGAAAGCGAAACCTACTGGCCAGTTAATGCCAAGGTATCAGTCGGTGATGTCGTTTATATCTATCTGGCGGCACCTTATCAGCAGATAGGTTTTGTTTGTGATGTTGAGGAGATTGGCCTTGATCAAGATAGCATTATAGAAGCAATTCGTCCGTTTTTTAAAAACAAGATTGAAAATAAAAAACCATCGAAATTGTTTATGAAGCTTAAAATTACTTCAAAAATTTCACTCGAGAATGAGACTCTGCTGACATATGCAGGTCTCAAAGAAAATGGCTTAAAAGGTATGCTGATGGGGCCGCGAAAGCTTGAGAATAATCCACTACTCTTAGGCTATATAAAAAAGAGTTTGCAATGAGTTACGATCAAGTGGTCAATAAAATCATTCAAGAAAATGGTGTTGAACAATCGACGATGATGAAATCGCCTTGCCTACGATACCAGGGAAACTTCATGGCGATAATGTTTGATAAAGAAGATGCTCTAATAATTAAAGTCTCTGCTGAACGAGTTGATGAACTTATTGCCGAAGGGGTAGGTAGGGAGTTTAATTTCACCAAAAAAAAGTTCAAAGAATGGGTGCTTATTCCCTTGGAATACGAAGATGAATATGAGCAATTTATATATGAATCATTGGCACATGCAAAGCAAAAGTGATCTTCTTCATTATTTTGGGTAACCAAAATCAACTCGATGAAGACTGAGGTATTTTCGTAATGTGCTCAGTAGTGATAACGAAGTTGAGCGATTAGGAGATTATCGTTGGTCACTTTATAGACCAATCTATGTTCATCATTAATGCGTCTTGACCAATAACCAGATAGACTATGTTTTAAAGGTTCTGGCTTACCAATACCTTCAAAAGGGGTGCGCTGAATTTCTTTAATTAACGTGTTAATCCTTTTCAAAATAGCTTTATCAGTTTTTTGCCAATACAC
>CAZWUO010000382.1:0-2231 GCA_964636675.1 uncultured Ectothiorhodospiraceae bacterium | reverse complement strand
GACAATTTCTGCGGGTCTTGCGGCTGCCTGGCCTGAAGCGAATATTCGTTATATTGCAAACCAGAGTATTGAGGTAGACGTTGCTCCTGAACTTATTGCGCAGGCATTGGAAAAATTATTATCGAATGCGATAGATTTTTCAGCAGAGGATTCGGAGATAACTATTTCTGTTAAGTTAATGAAAACCGACAAGCGCCTGCATATTTTAGTGAGTAACCTTGGCAAGCTTTTACCAGAAGGAAAGGAAGCTGAATTAACCGACAACATGGTTTCAATCCGTAGTAAAACGAGTGGAGATTCCTCTCACCTCGGTTTAGGGCTTTATATGGTGCAACTGATTGCGAGTTTCCATGGTGGTGAAGCGATAATACATAATCGTGAAGATGGGCGGGGCGTAGATGCTGGGTTTAGTGTCAAAATCTAGATATTCAACCAGGGAACAAGAGTCTATATTTATTTGACTTTAAATAATACGTGCATTAATATGCACGTATGAGCAGAAGAAAAGCTATTGATAAAACTTTATCCAATATTGACAGTGATTTTGTTAAAGCACTGACAGAACCTGCACGTATCGAAATTTTGAAATTGCTAATCCTCGATGGCGTTTCAGATGTTAAAACTCTGGCAGAAAAAATGCCTCAAGATCGTTCGGTTATATCACGCCACCTCTCTTTAATGGAGAAAGCGGGTTTGCTGACGGCCATGAAAGAAGGACGTCATAGGGTATACTCAGTTGATGCGAAAACAGCTTTATTTAAATCAGAACAACTGGTTCAATCAATGCGTGAATGCATCGAATTGAACTGTTGTTAATTATTTTTTGATATTTAATGTGCATATATGCGCATTAAAGCACGTTTAGTCCAAGAGGAAAACTAATGCCAACTTATGATGAAGTAATTGTAGCCGCTCTTTTTCTAGGTTTTATATTTTGGGAGTATTTTTCTGGAGTATACAGGCGAAATAAGCGCAAAAAGAGCGAGTGGTTGATTGATATTATTAGTTTTGTACAATTAGGGATTTTCAAACCCATAGTCATGTTTACTGCTTTTTTTCTAGGTATGTTAATTTTCCCCGAATCACAAAATAGTCTTGACGATTTACCATTTTGGTTAGCCTTTCTAGTTGTCTTTGTTCCCGATGATTTTTCTCATTACTGGATTCACAGAATAGCTCATCATATTCCTGCAATTTGGCCTTTACATCGTACTCACCATACAGCTACTTCTTATCAAACATCAATTGCTTTTAGAGAAAATTGGTTATGGTTTGTGGTTATGCCAGGGTTTTGGTGGCAAGGCTTAATGATTTATTTTGGATTGCTTGAAGAAGCTCTTTTAGCAACAGTTATTATTGGAGCTCACGACATTTGGCTTCATAACGCCTCCAACTGGGATCAAATCCTATATAAAAATCGTTTCACCAATGGTTTTATGAGAATACTTGAGTACTTAATAAATACGCCGGGTTTGCATAGAGGGCATCATGGGTTAGGGGTGAATGGGGTTCCATATGGTAACTATGCACAAACATTGTTTATATGGGATGTATTTTTTAAAACAGCCGTTTTTAATCATGGGAAGATACCTGAATACTATGCTATTTCAAATAAAGAAATTATGCAGCAGCCCTGGTATTATCATTTATGGTGGCCATTAGTGAATAAAAAAGCTATTCCTGAGCCAGAGTTTTCCACTAGAAATAATGGAGACACACCTGAAGTTTAAATTGCAACAATATAGACACTTGGTTGTCGATAATAAATACGTGTAATAAAATATTGCAGATATCGTGAAAGAAAATCCTTTAAAACAAGGTCTTATAGTTAATGACTGAAATGCAGCATAAATTTGATTCTCTGGTACGAACCTATCACGGTGATTTATATCGTTTTGCGCTGTTTTTGAGTAAAAATGATGCGCTGGCTCAGGATGTTGTGCAGGAAGTTTATCTACGTGCCTGGAAAAACATCCATAATTTGAGAGAAATAAAAGCGGCTAAATCCTGGTTGTTTACCATTCTTAGCCGAGAAAATGCACGACATTTTGCTGCCAAGAAAATGGATACAGTGGATCTCGATGAGATTATGGAACTTTCTGCCGATGATAATACGGAGCAAAATATGCACCGCTATCAATTGCAGAAAGCCATCGAAAATCTCGAAGTAGAGTATCGAGAACCGATACTGCTGCAGATCATTGCTGGATTTTCTACGAGTGAAATTGCGG
>CAZWUO010000381.1:0-2257 GCA_964636675.1 uncultured Ectothiorhodospiraceae bacterium | reverse complement strand
CAAAACCATTCATATAGACCTCCTTATTACGTCCAATTTTGTATAAAAGAACCGATAGCAGCGTGACAGCATTTAATGCTTGCGTATTATTCTTTGGGATCGCCTTTATCTGTGCATTTTTTCCCAACACATTCTGCACCTTGCTTAATGCACAATGAGAAAACAGAGGCTCGTACTGAACAGACAACTTCATCAAACATCGTTTTGCCAGTTGTGTAGCACTACCACCCTTCGATAATAAAAGTTTTATTAAATCGGAAAAACTGATGGCGGGTACAGATGTTGAGACTTGCCCATCTCGAATATATTTTTGCTTCGATAAATAAATTAATTTTTGCGGTGCTACAGCCCACGGACTTAATAATTTTTTTGCCTTCCCTATTTGTGCAAATAATTTGAAGTTTGGCGAATTATTACAGCCTGCAACCCATTCATTTGCAGCTTGGCTTACATTATTCAATGTGGAGGTTGTTGAATAATTAACTTTTCTATTCGCTTTATCCAGAACAATAATTTCCGCAATTTCAACAACAGCATCAGGTGTACAATTACTTTTACCAAACAGATCTAAAACAGTCTGCGTAGCATCCTGATAATCTTCAAAAGATTCTATTTCAGAGTCACCGGTTATTAATTGAGTTACAGAGAGATTTAAATCATCCTTGCAATACGCCAATAACAAGCTTGGTGATGATCCCGTAGAAGATGGAATTTTTGACCATGTTTTACCCTTAAGTTTCTCTGATGATAAAAACGAAATACTGGCAGCAAGTTTCTGGCTTAGGCCTTTACCTATAAGGTAAGAATCTGCTCCTGATTTACCATAGCGCTTAACTGTTGGCCCACTTGTGCCCGCATTTTTAGAAAAAATTACTGTGCTACCAACTACACTTAGTTTTTCTTTAGAAAATGTACCAACCACCACTTCATCTTCTGCACCTGTAAAAGCACAAATTGACTTCTTACTGCGCTCATGTTCATCTGACTCAAAAAGTGCTTTTGAGATACCTGGAACCCATACCCTTGATGATGCATGAATATCAACATCCTCTTTGGGTAAGTAATCGAGTAAGAATGTTATTCGCTTTCCATCTTTAACATTTCCTTTGTTATCTACATCATCTCCAAACAATGCATCACTTATCGCCTTCAAGGTAAATTTATCGGCATCCTCAAGTGCTTTTTTTATAATCAACTCGGAGACTTGCTCTAATATGCTAACCCCAGCTAGTGATTTACTATAACGCTCAAAAAGTCGATAGACGCATTCACTTTCTCCCCCACATAACACCTCAAGCTGGTCTTTTCGTTCTATAATTTTATTTCTATAATTTGGCCAGCATTTAATATTTGATATATCAGCCGGTTTCCCGCTGGGAAGATTCTGAATCATTTCCCTATAAGACTTTTCATTCGGGTTTTTGTTGTTCTCTTTCCATTTTTTATAGGAACTATAAACATCCGGTATTAAAGGGGTTACAAGTTTAACTGCTGGAAATTGATTCTTATTACCATTTCCTAAAGACCATGTATCTTTAATCTGATCTTTCGTCATCAATTCAACACGGCTTACATTACCGTCACAATTTAATATGACTCGAAAAGTAGTGCCCATACCTGGCGATTGAATATCATTGTGCTTTATTTCAGGCGTCTCGCCTATACCTTCCAGTCCTTTATACATTGAATAGAGCTCATTAAGCATAATGAAATTCTCCATTTTTTATGATTGCGTTATCACCTTGCTTGAAATTCGGATTGTAATTCCCATTAACTGCTTTATCAAAGACCTGGTTTAAAATGGACACGAGATCAAGATTGATGTTTTTATCCACCTCTGTTTGATAAGGCACCGAATCTTCATTATCCCTGATTTGTCCCCAATAACTGGGAACAAACTCATTCCAGCCCAGCGAAGGAGTTTTATGACACTGTCCTTTTTTTAGCCTGCGTTGAAAGATAGCCTGTAAGGCATGACATGGGTTATCACCATTCTTCAAGTGATTACCGCTGCCATTTTCAATAACTCCATAGATTCGATAACACACATCAGCAAGAATGAGGGTTGAAAATTGAAAGCTAGAGTTTTCTTTAATACTTTTCGATGACCTTAAATTGCCTCGGTAATTGTTAGTGTACTTTTGAAAACTCAACCCTCCGCCATTACTACCCTTCCTCTTGCATATCTCCACTCTCGTCGGTCGAACCCATTCTGGATGTTGATTTTCTGTATGATTACCGTTTGGCATAAGACACA
>CAZWUO010000380.1:0-2272 GCA_964636675.1 uncultured Ectothiorhodospiraceae bacterium | reverse complement strand
CGTGCGTACCGACGATGGGCAACAACGCCCGGACATGATTATCCGCATGCCCGACGGCCGCGAGATTGTCGTTGATGTAAAAACCCCGCTGGACGCCTATCTCAACGCGATTGAAAAAGAAGACGACGAAAGCCGTGATCAGGAACTCGTCCGTCATGCCCGTAATGTGCGCAACCGTGTTAACGAACTGGCTGCCAAGGCTTATTGGACCCAGTTCAAAAATGCGCCCGACTTTGTCGTGCTATTCATCCCCGGCGATCAGTTTTTAGGCGCGGCACTGGATAAAGATCCCGCCCTGCTGGAAGACGCCTTGCGCCAACAGGTTATCCTCGCCACCCCTACCAGCTTCGTCGCCCTGCTGCGCGCGGTGGGCTATGGCTGGCGACAGGAACAACTGGCCGAGAATGCCGACAAAATCAAACAGGTGGGCGAAGAACTCTACAAGCGCCTGGGGATCTTTGCCGGCCATCTGCAAAAACTCGGACGCAGTCTGGAGAGCAGCACCAAACACTACAATAGCGCGGTGGGTTCGTTCGACAGCCGAATCCTGCCCAGCGCTCAGAAGTTTACTGAAATGGGCATCAGCGCCGCAAAGAAACTGGAAAGCAGTGATCAGGTTGAAACCGGCGTACGAGAAATCGTGGTGGAAGAAGCGGAAGATACGAAAGAAAAAGAACGGAGAGATTAAAATATAGTCTCTCCGTCCCCTATACCTCTTAATATTCTCGAATAACGCAACAACGCAGGCCTGACCTGGTTTGGTTCTGCGGCTTTGGTTCGCTCTCGACGATTTATGCAGTCTTTGGTGAGCACGTTTTTTGTGTCCACGTATTACTTTTTGGGGGAAGATATAAAATATGAAATGAAACTTTGACTTTTCCCGCATGGGTGACCGGAGGAAGTGTCTTTGGTGCACAAAACCCGTGCCCACCCTGCTGACCCTCGGGGTCGAACTAAATAAGTGTTCCGAATTCCTGTCCAGTCAAAACCGTTCGCCCTGAGCCCTTCGGCAAACTCAGGGGAGCCTTGTCGAAGGGTGAATAGCTTTAAATATCGATATTTCAGCTTTAGGTTCATGGTTCGACAAGGCTCCTCTGAGTTTGCCGAAGGATTCACCACGAACGTAAAGCTTTGTGGTGGACAAGAATTCGGAACACTTATTTAGGCTAAAAGGGGGTCCCTGATTGGGGGGTTGTGCAGAAACGGTTCATAAACCATTATTATTTTTAAGTACCGACATAAAAAAAAGAGGAACTTATGAAACAGATAAAAAACATCAAATCAGTAACGGGGAAAGGGCTAAGCATTTCGGGTCTGGCCGTGCTGATTTTTGCACTGAGTGCCATTATACCAATTTCTGCTAATGCAAAATCGCCATCCTATGTTTTGGAATGTCGCGGCGGGGGAAGAATGAACGCACGTATTTATGATGCTGGGAGCATCACTATTTTTGGTTATCGTCGTGCAAAATCTGCCGCGAGCGTGCAGCCGCCTGGCCCAGGTAAGTGTGCATGGCTGGATCGTCCGATGAACAAATATGAGCAGTTAAATATAGATTATATTCGTTCTAAACTACCCTTTAGGCATGTCGTGGTTAACTCAAGCAAGACTACCTTTTTGTGGAAGAGGAATTACCCGATTACCACTGTTTTGAGGGCAATTCGTAGAAATAAATTATTTTTTGTTCACGTAAGAAAGAAACGTGTCGGAAACCATTGGACGCTAAGAATTGTTCGAGTCGGGCCATAATAGCGATTAACGTTTGTTTTATATCGAGTATAAAGACAGGGTATAGAATCATACTAAGCTCTGGTTTCAATAATAGGAAAAATTAAAAAGGGAGACGTTACATGAAAATAAAAAAAGAGTTTTATTCAGGCGCTGTGCTAGCCGCTATGGCGCTGATGGGGTCGCAAGTTGTTTTCGCAGATGTGACAGCGGTTTACAAAATGACCTCGCGAGATGGAAATGGCACGCAAACCATCCTGTATGCCGATAAACAGCATGTCCGTATGGATATGACTGATGCGATGAAGAACAAGACCAGTATGCTCAAACTGGGAGACAAGGTTTATGCGATTACCGGTGAAGTGGTTCAGGATTTGTCGCAACTTTCAAAAATGATGGCGGCCCTGGGTAAGGGAAGCAAAGGTCAGCATAAAACGCAGACTCCAGTCAAATACAAAGATACCGGGAAAACCGAAACCATTGCAGGACTTACGGGCAAAGTGTACCGCTTTGTGGAAAATGGAAGGTCGCACGAAGTTGTGCT
>CAZWUO010000379.1:0-2281 GCA_964636675.1 uncultured Ectothiorhodospiraceae bacterium | reverse complement strand
CATATCCATCTCACCCATGCCACCGGGGTCCATCATAAACATCACCATAAAAATCGCCATGATGCTCATTTCGGTCGCCATCATCATGATTTGCAATACGCCCAAAAACTCGACTTCCATGGTCAAAAACATCGCACCGAGCGCCGTTTGCGAAAACAATAAAGCAATAGCTGAACGCACCATGGAAAAGGTACGAAAAACCACAATGCCAAACCAAACCGCTGCGACACCGAAAAAACCAATAAAAATCGCCTGCGCTGTAATCATGGAATCACCACTATGAGAATGCCAACAATAAAGATATTTAATAACGCCAAAGGAATACCGGCCTTCCAACACCCAGCGAGTAAGTGTGCCTCACGAATACGCGGAACATATCTGCCGACCAGCAACATAACGAGAGTAACCAATAAAATTTTAATCCCACTCCACAACCAGGGCGGCAATATCGGCCCCTGCCAGCCACCCAGATAAAAAGTAACAGTGGCCGCCGCCAAGGTAATAATCAACACCATGCGTCCAAGACGAAAAACGGCCAAACGAACCCCACTGTATTCGGCTTCAACGCCACCCGCCAATTCACCCTCGGCGGTGGGCAAATCAAACGGCGGTAAAAAAGCCAATCCCATCGCCGCGATAAAAAATAAAGCAAAACCTAAGGGTTGATAAAAAATATTCCACAATCCAGCTTGAGACAAAACAATATCCGTAGTAACCAACGACTCGGCACGCATCGCTACCGCGGTGATCGGCATCACGATCAACATCGCATAAGCGACCAATTGACCGAGAAAACGCCAACCGCCAATCATCGCATACGCACCGTTTGGCCCCCAGCCTGCCATGATTAAAGCCACTAAAATATAAGCCAATGCCGCGTTGAGAAATAACGCACCCGTGGCTAAATCAGCGATAATCAAATCCGGCGATAGTGGGATCACGGCGGCAGCGAGTAAAGCCGCTATCAATAACAACACCGGGCCAACTTCAAAAAAAAGTAAATCAGGCTTGCGTGGTATCACCGATTCACGCCCAAGTAACGCAATCGCAGAGTAAGCCGGCGCGGTGAATCGAAACCGCCCGTTGACAATCCAGGCTTCCAGCACCGCGACCAGATAAATGCCGCTGACCAGTAAGCATAACACCAGTAAAGTGGTCATTGATGAATCTCCCACGGAGACAAATCAAGCGAGCCAACCGCAATGAGTGCATCCCCTAACTCTTGTTGATCCGTCAGTGAATTTAGCAAACTCAGATGATGGCTTGAGGGTGTGGTTAACTCGATCGCGGTGACAAAACCTTTATCCATCGATAACTGGAGAGTGGTTTTACCGCGCGGCGCTTCGATCTGTGATCGACCGATGCCAGTGATTTCATCGAGCTTAATCATTTCAGCGGGACTTATCGCACCCGCTGCTGCAATTAATGCGAGGCTTTGTTGCATCTCGTCGAGACGAATTTGCAACCGTGCCCAGGTATCCGCCTCTTGGCGCAAAATGGTTTTAAATCCCAAGCTCGTATACATTTTATCACTGCTTCGAATATCGTTATTAATACCCGCAGCACGCGCCACCACACCACATAGTTTGTCATTTGCTATGACATAAGCAATGCCTGATGTACGTGTTTTTAACAAGAATGTATTGCGGGTTTTTTTTATCAGTTTTTGTAGCGCTGATTTTAGCGCAGTCACTTCCTGTATATTCGCATCGAGAAATTTTAATTGCAATAAACCAGCGCGACGCGCTAACCAGGCTAGGCCTATTTGCTGGGCAAATAATACCAGCCAATTTAAATGGCTGACAATCCGTTCACGCTCCAGTGCGCCGATGCGCGCTTTTACTGTGTTGTCATCTATTGCTACTTTTGCGGCATTTTCCATGGCCTGGCAAATAAGCAATTGAGACGCAACTGGGGTTAACGGATCAAGACTCAAAAAATGTTTCACAAAGCAACCCGCATGCATCGGCGAGTGTTCCAGTAATGCGGTATTTTCGGTGATGGAATGGGTCTCTACCCCGGCGATGGTATCGCCATCGAGTGAAAAGGTGAGTTGCAAACCACTGGGTAATCCAGGAAAAAAAGGGCCAAAGGCCGCATCGATCCATTCCATTTGCAGCCCATCACTACTACGAGGTAAGTCTTTGGTGACATCAATCATCGACATAAAACCCGATTCATCATGATTCATTTGGCTATGATCAGTATGATCCATTGGTTCATGCCCTTGCTCATGTTGCTAGGGTTTTTAGCGTGGTTCCAAAAACATCCCACACTTAGG
>CAZWUO010000378.1:0-2284 GCA_964636675.1 uncultured Ectothiorhodospiraceae bacterium | reverse complement strand
ATTTTTCCCTTAAAGTAACTGAATTCGGTAAGTTATTGTTTTGCACGCCCTAAGTGGGATTATAAGCAGGAGAATCCAGAGTTATACGAAAATTTTGGTAATTATCATTTTGGTATTGTAGCATCCGCTTTTGGATTAAGTGACGAGACCGCACAACGAGGTGCGGGGGCTTACCAAATTTATAGTGGAACTTCATCTCCTGAGTGGGATTGGCCATGGGGAGATGTGCCGTATGGTGATGATCCAAATGATAACTATTGGATAAATGAGGGTGGAGTGGATATTAATCTCAATATTTACGAGAACCTCGACCAATCTTTCAATAATACATCTCTTGACTATCAGGCAGGTGGTGGCTTCGTTCTTTATCCTAGTAAAATTAATAATAACTATGTGCGTGAAGTTTATGAAAAGTAATCGAATTAGTAAGTATAAACGAATTGTTAAAATTGTAGATTAATTTGTACTGAACTGAACTGCAGGGATCTTAAATACAGAAAATATTATAATGCGAAAAAAACTGGAATTATTCTTTATAGTGCTTTTTTTAGTTACTGGATGTTCGCTTGAATCTAAGTTAATTAATTTGCATGATGATTTTATAAAAAATGAATTATTGTATAGAGAACAATATAAACTAATGTTGGGACTCAAAGAAGAACTTGGAATAAATGGAGTGCAAATTTCAGATCAGATTCTGTTTAATCGTATCAGTGGGTATCAAATCAATTTAGAAGAAGCTATTAGTACATGGCCAACATCAGAAGCTAGATTGAAACGTGTAGTTGACATAGCGCATGAATTAAATATTCAATACACAAGCGTGGATACGAAGCAATCTTACTGGATTATTAAAGATGGAGGGGGGGTTTTAGGTTCAGATTTTGGGTTTTTAATTCTCCTAGAAGAAAAAATTGATTATTATAAATCTCGCTTACATGGAATGAAGCCAATTGTAAATCACAATGATGCATTTTCTATAGTGTATTGATTTTGAGAGAAAAATTCGTAATTATTATTACAGTGATTTTTTTTCTCACTACAATAGGCTGTGGGAAAAATGAGTGGATCGAAATAGATAAGTCGTTAATGAAAGAATCTGGGAAAAATGGAATAGAAATAAACTGGGAGATGATTGTAGACTTACCTTTCGCTCAAGTTTGTTTTGATGTGGCTGATTCAAAAGTTAGCATTAATGATTTTCGCGATCATACGATTGTATATCTAATTGGAGTGGATGATGAAAAAATATTTCTCAAATATTGGCTTAAATTGCTTAGAAATAAAAAAGAATACAACTGTGCTACTTTTAGTCAAAACTTTGGTGCTACAAGTCGTTTCAAATCCATTGGAGTGACAAGTAAGTATATCCCTTCTATAAAGAAAATTTCGTGGTATCAATCCGATGTTTAAAACTGACTATTTGCAGAGTAAGCGAGCAGCAAGGGGTTTGACGCCTTTAACGCGTTATGAATATGATGTAGTGAATCGGCGCACGGCCATTATAAATGCTAATGGTTACCGATCAGAGTTTGTTTACGACCTAGCCGGTCGCATGATAGTGGCCAAAGATCCAAGCGGTAATTTCACACGTTTTGAATATGACATGCTCGGCCAACAAACAAAAGTAATCACCCCATTAGGTTATGAGGTACACGCCATATACGACGAGAATGGGAATATCATTCAAACAATTGATGCTAATGCCATAGCAGATCCCGTTAATCATCTAAGGAACTCTCAAGGTGTGAGCGAATCACGCGTATACGATGAATTAAACCGGATGACCTCTCAGGTTGATGCGCTTAATGGTGCCACTTATTATACCTATGATTTACTCGGTAATATTACCTCGATTATAGATGCAGAAGGTCAGGAGACAACATTTTTATATGATGATTTAGGTCGAATTGTGCAAACCACTGATCCAATCATCGAAACACCTACTGACAAGACAGGAAAGATTTCACTGTATGACGAAATGGGTAATATGTTGTTAAGCGAAGATCGTGAGGGTCGGGTGCGTCGACATACATATGATGTTCTAAACCGCCTAACTTCGATTGAATACTTAGCTGACAATACCCAAGAAACCTATAGCTACGATGCGTTTGGAAACCTGGTAGAGATTGCAAACGATGATGTTAGCTATGCCTATACCTACACAACAAAACACCAGATGGAAAGTAAAACCGATTCACGTTTGAATAAAACACTGAGTTGGACTTATGATGCGGTCGGAAACGTTGCGACTAAAACAGATTATCAAGGGGATGTTACTCAT
>CAZWUO010000377.1:0-2285 GCA_964636675.1 uncultured Ectothiorhodospiraceae bacterium | reverse complement strand
GTTATTGAACAAACATCACTCTCAAAGCTTCTAAGATACGATTTCTGGCTTTTGCGCTGACCATGCCATCGGGATGGGTTAGACGTTTTTTTGAAATCCCGCGTATTTGGTCTAACATAATTTGTCCCTCAGATTTTTTATGGGAAATTGAGATTCTAAACGGCCACCGCTTTATGGTTGTCGTCATTGGGGCAATCAGCACTGTGTGTAGACCTTGGTTCATGCTATCGGGTGAGATAATAACGCAAGGTCTCGTTTTTTTGACTTCTGCCCCAATCGTGGGATCAAGGTTGACCCAGTAAATTTCAAACCGTTTTGGAAAAGCAGTTTTCACCATGTCCATTCATCCAAAAGATCATCATCTTCGATACCGTCCATAAAAATCGATTCTTCTTTATCCGGGGGATCGGCATTAATGGCACACAGCCATTCTTTACGGGGATGTTCTTTCGCTTTCAGAATAATTTGGCCTTCTTCGACGATTAAATCAGCCTCTTTATTTATACCTGCATCTCGCAAGGCTTTTGCTGGAATGATTATGCCTTTTGAGTTACCTATGGCTCTGACTGTCACGCTCATGAGTGAGTCCTCCAATCATTTTAAGTTATAACTTATTATAACCTATTGATGGGCAGGCTAACAACCTTGGAAGCTCGCAAACCCTTTCCTGTAGGTCGATCTACTTCTTTTGCTCTTTTTTTTGCACTGACTCTAATACGTCTAAGCGAGCTTTGGCCGCGGATTCAGATTGAATGACTTGCTCATGCTTGATGAGTAAATCATCATAACGTGACTGATGACCCGCTAGTACATCTTCTAGGCGCTTGATAGATTTAACCTGTTCTCCTGATACGGCATTTGCTGTGGCCGCGTCCCTTTGGGATACGACAAGCGAGTTTTTCACCTGATCTAGTTCTTTGGTGAGTTCTTCGGTTCGCTTGTCGGCTTTGTTGGTAGCTTCGTCTGCTCGAACTACCTGAAGCTGGGCTTTAGCCGATTCGGTACGGGCTCGTTCCTGTGCGATAGTAGATGCATCGAGCTTTTCACTGATTATTTGATTTTGGGCTTGCAGAGATTCAACTTGCTTGCTTTCTGCTGCTAAGCGCTTTTGCAACTCAAGCTCTCTTTCTTCCGCCAGGTTCTTTGCCGCAATGCGTTGTTCAGCCATCCCACTATTTTGTGCTTCCTGCTCAGCCAGTAGTCGGATGCCGTCATCCATTTGCGTTTTTGCATCTGCTAGCTGTGCTTCAAGCTGGGCTGTTGCTAAATTCACCGCATCATCAATCGCTTTCGTGATGGTGTTAACAATTACCACTGGCAATTCAGTGTCAGTTTTATTTGCGCTTTGTTTGTCCTTCCAACTGCTAAGATGCCGAAGAATGGTGGAGTTACTACCCGTTCCGAGTTCTAATCTGACATTGCGCTGAGTCGGCGCAACTCCGTCTGCCCTTAACCGCTCACAAACCGCTGAAACCTCTTCGTAATTAATGCCGTTCGCCATAACGCCCTCCTTTAAAGTGTATCCAACCGTACTATATCGTATCGATACATGTCAATACATGCATCGATACGATATGTGTTGACATGTATCGAACTGGTTCTCGGAAACCAAGCGGGTTCCCAGGAATACAAGGGCAATATCGTGTTTTAGGGGCAGATACAGGAATCGCTTAGCTTGTAGCACTTCAACACGTGGCAATGAATGTGGTCAAGACTTGCGACTATGCCATGATACGGTGGAACGGGTAGGTCATCACATTTTATTAGGGTGTTTTCACAAATGCCCGGCTAGACACTTAAATCGCTCTTGCTTCAATCTCTTCCATCCTCACGACAAAATGTTTTCCAAAAGCTTTTGCGACTTTTTCCAGGGTTTTTAGGGTTGGATTGGCCTTGTTTGGGTTTTCCAATTTTTGATAGCTCTGGTAGGAAATCTTGAGGCGTTTCGCCGCATCAACCTGAGATAATTTTAGTTCCTCACGAATATTTCTCAAAAGGATAGGAATCATTACGGTTGATGCGGGAGAGATTGGATAAATATTTTTTCCCTTAGGTTGTGATCGCGCTGGAATTTTAAAGCCTCGGTCGAAAACAGAGGCCAAATAACCTGAAAGGGCTTCCTCTGCATTCGCCTTGGCTTCACTTAAACTCTCGCCATAGGTCACACAACCCTGAAGGTCGGGAAATTCTACGAGATAGGCTTTGTCTTCTTTGTCGTATTTTATGATGGCTGGATAGAAAATATTGTTCATTTTGGCAAATCCCGATGTCCATGCACCGGGACG
>CAZWUO010000376.1:0-2290 GCA_964636675.1 uncultured Ectothiorhodospiraceae bacterium | reverse complement strand
CCCTCTACTTGTCACCTCTTTTTTAATGGTGTTCGCTTTCTATTTTTGGATGTCTTACATCATCCTAACTTTCGTACCTATGGCTTTCAATTGCCGAAAAAGAAGCAGCGTATCCCTGATTTATTAACACGACAACAGGTTGCTCTGCTACTCGGTTTTCCAACGGATCTAACCCATTATTTATTGCTCGCGCTTTGTTATGGATGTGGTTTACGGGTTTCTGAACTGATTCATTTACAGGTGAATGACATTAATGGTGAACAACATCTACTTCATATCGTACAAGGTAAAGGTCAAAAAGATCGTCTTGTTCCGCTTCCCGTCTCTTTATTGCCACAATTACGGCATTATTGGCACGCTTATCACCCTTCTTTATTTTTGTTTTCACGTAAAAATCATCCTGATTGCCCCTTATCCTCCAGTGCACCGCAAAAATTATTTACTCGTACAAAACAGCAAGTAGGACTTCATACTAAAGGCGGTATTCATTCATTACGCCATGCTTATGCCACTCATCAACTTCAAGCGGGGATGCCCTTGCATCAGCTTCAAGCGATCTTAGGGCATCGTCATATTAGTTACCGCGTTATGCTCATTGGCTACCAGAAACAGGTGATGGCGGTCAGGTAACGGATTTATTGGCAAGTTTACCTGAGGTGCATCATGTCGTTTAGCATCAAACAGGTCATTGAGCAGTTTTTACCTCTTTATGAGAAACAGTACCCATTCAGCCCTGAACAACGCTATGTCTGTCGGCAGATTGGGGATTGTCGCACACCCGCTTTAGGTGGCTTTCAGTTAGTTTGTGATCAGTGTGGTGAAACGATGATGCTTTATCATGCTTGTCGAAACCGTCATTGCCCTTGTTGTCAGCAACAGGCGAGTGATGACTGGTGTGAGCATCAGCGTGAACATTTATTGCCTGTGCCTTATTTTCATCTCATTTTTACTTTACCACATGCATTAAATGGTTGGATGCGTTTGCATCCTGAGGTGATTTATCGCTGTTTTTTCCAGAGTGTTTGGGAAACACTGAATACCTTTGGGCATGATCCAAAGCGGCTTGATGGGCAATTAGGTGCGACGTGTGTCTTGCATACATGGGGACAAAATCTTAGTCAACATGTGCATATTCACTGTCTCATTCCTGGGGGAGCTTTTGGTGGTGACCAACAATGGCATCCTGCGAAAAGCAACTATTTATTTCCTGTTAAAGCAGTTTCACGAATGTTTCGTAGAGTGATGTTAAAGGCATTGCGTAAAGCTGAGGCATCAGGTGAATTCTATCGTGTGACGAACTCTCTTGAAGCTGATTTTTTATTTACCACACTCGCGCAAAAAACATGGGTTGTTTATAGCAAAGCCTGTTTACAACGGGCTGAAACCATTGTTGATTATTTATCGCGTTATACGCATCGTATTGCGATCAGTAATAGTCGTATTGTGGGAATCACTGAGAAAACGGTCAGTTTTCGTTATACGGATTATCGTGATGGAAAGAAAAAAGTCATGACGCTAAGTGGTGTCGAGTTTCTACGGCGTTTTTTACAACATGTGTTGCCCAAAGGCTTTATGCGTATTCGGCATTATGGCTATTTAGCCAATGCCTGTCGGAAGAAAATGTTGATATTGATTCGTTGTGCTTTAGGTGTACCGCAAAAATACGCTGAAAAGGTGGTTGAATCCATGTTGTTTGATGGGATTCCTTGTACGGCTTGTCATCAAGGTCATATGGCTATTCAATTGGTATTTGTACCGATCCGACTGGAAGGAGGTTGACGAAAAATAACCGTGTTATTAACAAAAAAAACTATTAGCATTTCAGAATGTGTTGTGTTTTTTTGTGAAAGTGGCAATAAATACAGCCATTACGGGGTGAAAATAAGCAATTGATGCGTTATAGTGAGTGCTATGTAAAGCAAATAAGGGCTATTGTGGTGACTTTAATCATAAACGATGAGCGTTAATCATACATTGTTTAAGGCTCTCAAAAAGCAATCTCCTTTATTAAGAAGTGTGGACTTCGATCCCGCAGTTCCGTCCAACAAGACATTTATATGTCCCGATGGTTTTTTGGGTCGTGGTCATTTTTGTGGGCGGGACACATAAAATGCTTTAACGTTATTGATTCCAAAACATTAGGAATACGAAGCGTTTCCTTGCTAAGGGGTAACAGATTCAAGCGGGAATAAAGGATTCGATATTAATAATGAGGGATTACTTCCTTCAGAGTTATTTAAGGTGGCTGCCCAATAACCTTTCCATGGATCTAGATTACTTGTGGTGGTGT
>CAZWUO010000375.1:0-2323 GCA_964636675.1 uncultured Ectothiorhodospiraceae bacterium | reverse complement strand
GACTTAACACGCAGATAGTAAGCAACGGCTTGTTTATCATCGCCCTGATTCTGCGAAATTCTACCTAGATAATAGTTCGCAATCGAAACTTTTTTATCGATTTCTATCAAATGCTGCAGCGCATCGATAGCTTCATCGAGGTTGTTGGTTTCGATATTCAATAACGCGAGACTTAATGTTATTTCAGTATCGTCGGGTAATTTTTCGTACAGTATCTCGTACTGTTCTGTTGCCTCTGGAAGTTTGCGCTGCTCGACCAACATACGGGCATACTGTAAACGCAACGCATTATTGTTAGGCAGTTCTGCTAGCACCTGCTTTATTAAGATAGAGGCTTCTTCACTTTTACCTTGTGCAGAAAGGATTCTGGCTTTGATAATTAAAACTTCGTTTAGCGAAGGATCAATTTCTAGAACATGATCCAGTATCAATAAGGATTCATCATATTTTTTTAATTGCGCCGCATAACGAGATTGCAAAACCAGCAAATGTTTATTTTTAGGTTCTTTCTCGTTTAACTTTTGTAAAACGATATACGCATCTTCAGTGCTGGCTTCTTTCGCCAACATCTGTTTAACCGCCAATGCCTGATCCCTTTTCGATTCATACGCTCCGGATATAATCGTGTCGATATAGGGCTCGGCTTTTTCTGGTTCTCCCAGCTTGAGGTAAGTCACTGCATACATACGCGGCAAATCTTTAGCCTTGGGCTCTAACAATGCCCAGCGATCAATAGCAATTAGCGCTTCATCATAATTTTCACCATAGAGCGCAATGTAGGCACTGCGCGCTGCAATACGGCCGTCTTTTATCGTCTCTGATGCTTTGTTGTAATACTCTATTGAAGCTTCAATATCACCGCTGTTACCCGCAAATTCGGCAGCCAGTAAGTTAAATAAAGAATCACCATCCAGCTCAACAGGTTCTCTAGCAACAGCGGGCTCAGATGAGAGGGTTATAGCGTCATCTTCAACCTTCTGCTCAACAGCCGACTGGCTCTCTGCACTAGCAATCGCGTCACTGTTTGCTTCTGCCACTGGATTTGATTCACCATCACTGGACGTTGGTAAGGTATTACACGCTGACAAAGTAATGGGGATTAATAATGCCAGCAAGACTTTGGCTTGATGACTTGATTTAGCACACATACTTGCACATGGCGAGGCAAAACACTTAATAAACCATGCTAAGCGTTTGAAATTTAAAATAAAATTTATAATTGATTTATACATCTCTTACTATCGTCTAATCTGTTTACAACATTAAATATAACGTACTTTCTGCTGATAATTACAATAATTGAATGAAAATACTGTCAATATCTGTAAAATATTTCGGGGTATACCCCTGATTGAGCTTGAGTTAACATCATGCTTCGCGCAAAATTGCCGGTTTTCTCGGATAATAATTAATCTGCACCCTTCTATGTCTTTGATTACACTCGGCATCAATCACAAAACCGCGCCTCTCGATCTGCGCGAACGGCTTGCGTTCACCCCGCAATCTTTGCCGGAAGCACTTGCGAGCCTGAAAAAGCTTAAGCATATTGATGAAGCTGGCATTCTATCCACCTGTAACCGCACCGAAATTTACTGCGCTTCAAGTGAAGATATCGACCAATCATTAATCCAATGGTTCAGCCAGTTCCACGGTTTGGATGAAGCGATAATCAAAGACCACCTATACATACATAACCATGAAGAGACCATTCGCCACGCAATGGAAGTGGCCAGTGGTCTGGATTCCATGGTATTGGGCGAACCTCAAATTGCCGGCCAAATGAAGGATGCCTATGCGCTTGCCAGTGAACATGGCACCATCGGTCAGCTGCTCAGCAAATTATTTCAACGCGCCTTCGCGGTATCCAAGCAGGTTCGCACCGATACCGATATCGGCTCCAGCCCAGTATCGGTCGCCTTTGCAGCGGTCAATCTTGCCAAACGTATTTTTGGCGATTTAACACAGACAACCGTGTTACTGGTCGGCGCAGGCGATACCATCGAACTGACAACACGGCATTTGCACTCACAAGGCGTAAGAAAAATCATCATCGCCAATCGCAGCATAGAGCGCGCGCAAAAACTGGCTGAGGAATTTGATGGTGAAGCGATTAGTCTGCAGCACATCGCAGACCATCTGTATCGCAGTGACATCGTCATATCATCCACTGCTAGCCCATTACCTATCATCGGCAAAGGCACCGTTGAGCGCGCATTAAAACAGCGCAAACACCAACCTATCTTCATGGTAGATCTTGCCGTACCTCGCGATATCGAACCGGAAGTCAGCGAGTTAGATGACGTTTATTTATACAGCGTGGTAT
>CAZWUO010000374.1:0-2375 GCA_964636675.1 uncultured Ectothiorhodospiraceae bacterium | reverse complement strand
AAACAACAATTACCGCAGACTTGTTTGGTGCTTAAACGTTATATCGACTTTATTTCAATTTTGCTATCAGGTATGTGGTGAAAATGAAGGTCTGAAGGCTCTTATTCAATTAAGGGTTCATACGCACCATTGATTTCAAGTGAATACTGTTGAGTGATAGGGTAGAAAACTCTTTAAATATCGATTAAATCGCAATATACTATCAAAAAAATCAGTGGTGCAACGTTTACATCACAACCTGATTCTAAAAGACCTATCCCGTAAAATGGTCTTTCTCACAGGATCCAGACAAACTGCTATCCAGCTGATTAAGAATCTGCGATTAGAGCGAGTTGAGAATGGTATCGAAATACGCAAAGCGCATCAGTATTTACGTAATCTTGAAATGTGGCGTGTTGTGTAGACATTGATTAACCGCTGCACTATACGTCGGTAATCTTATTGCAGTATCCCATATTCACTTAGGGTCGAATATTATTGAAAAAGCATTGAGACTAGCCAGTGAATAGTTGTCGATTGAATATTGTGTCCCCAGAACTTGTTGTAACGAAAACCTGAGACTTGTAAATAAATCTGTTCCCCATTTTTTCCTCGCCTCACTCCAGATAGCAAGGGTAGACTAGCTAAAAAAATAAATCTCAGATCAGATATTTATGCAGATTTCATGAAATCATATCGTGAATTACATCTTCATCTGCTGCATTATTAAATGATTTTTCAGATACATTATCACTGTATGCTTCTTTTGCAATATTTAAAGGGGCATAAAAATGAACTGGACCATCCTGTGAAACGGCGACGATCAAATCCACGTCGTTTCTAGTGGCAGCAAGGTATGCACTCCACTTCCTTGACCCTTCACCTGAAAGTTCTTGCTTAGCACCACTAAATTCATTTCTAGCGTTTTCGAGCGAGGCAGGCGGTCGAGCAAGTTTGCGAAACGCAATCCGACATTCACCACTTTCCTTCCAAACACAAGCTGACCCATCCATGCCTAGCATTGCAACCAGTAGTTCGTCTGGCAAATCAAACAGACGCTCACTATTTACGTCAGAAGTAACCGCCTGTTTAGTTCGGCTTACCTTCCAAGGATGTCCCATCGTTTCGAATTCAGGGCAATGGCCTGAATTCGAAACGATTAACATGCAACCAAGTTCTGGATCATTGGAGACAGCAATGACTGCTTTGACAAGTGAGTTGATCTCTTTATCAGTGAGGACATCTTTACCCGCTGCCCTCAAATAATCTTCAACGCGTTTTGACAGTGCATCACCCCTTTGAATCCACTTTCCACCCTGAGTTAAAGAAAATATATGATTACCATCGACAATTAGACCGCCGCCACCTCGGTCATCCAAGTAACCAACAACAAGAGCAGCCTTTGCGGTCGTAGGTTTTTTTCGGTTGCGAGCATTAGCTATGAATACGTGCCAGGAACTGTCATTGAGTCCAAGTAGATGGCGTGGTTGTTTTTCTGGAGAGGTGAAATCCCAAAGCAAAGCATAGCGCCCTCCCTGAAACCAGAAGTAGTTTTCTTTTTCGATGATTTTCTTGGCATCCTTCAGAGCCATAATTTTTTCTTCTTCGTCCAAGCCTTCCTGAGGTGGGAAATCAAACCCAGCATCATCAAGTATGAGTAGTTCTAAAGCTGATGAATCTTCAATTTGCGCCATATCACCCATTATGAAGGTGAATTCCAAAGCACCACCTTCATGTTTAGCACCATGGAGAGAACTAAGGAGGTGAACAATCCAAGTCGCCGCTTTCTCCGACCAGTTTTTAAATGGCGGATTAGGAACGGATTCTCGCAAAGTTTTCTCCAGTTGTTTGATAGACTTACCAGAAAACTTCGTCCATTCGCATAGTTCTTTACTATTGGCAGAATCCGCACCTTTAATATCAGACACTTGTTGAAGAGCAGTCGATAACGGCCAATATTGCGTTGCTTCTGCTAGGACAGTTTGATATTTCCCTACTTCTTCAGGCTTCTCCACACTTGTTGATGCCGCAAGAATCGAAATCTCATCAATGCGTAGATCTTTGTCTAAACTATTTGGGTCGGGTCGGCTCACTGAAACAAACCCGCCGCTGTTGAAACTCTCTGGTGCAAAAAATTTCGCATACGCAAAAGCAATCTGAAGAGCCGAGAGTAATTGGAGCATTTCGGCATCCGTAACAGCACCATTATAAACTTGGCAAAGCTCCTCAAAGTTTTTTTTCGCTCCTTTTGTGCATTGCTTTAGCATTATGAGCGCTTGGTATTTTGCGGATAATAATTCCAATTCGTCTTGGTTGATATCAAAAAAACCAGAAGGAAGTTTATTATTACTCAAGTTTCGGAGTTCGATTTCACTAAAATAATTCTACTAAGCGGT
>CAZWUO010000373.1:0-2376 GCA_964636675.1 uncultured Ectothiorhodospiraceae bacterium | reverse complement strand
TCACGCTTAAAAACGCACTCTGCATGTCGTTCAACTGCGGATTCTAGGTTAAACGCAGCCTATTTTGGGCATGCTTCAGAAACCCGCTAGACTCGAAAGATGTTGTATATACCCGTGGCGTTATAGATTTAGGTTTTTAGTGTACGTCATATTCATTTCATGACGAGGCGAAATGACGCGTAATAGCCGGTCTATTGCAAGGAATTTCAACGAAGTCATGGAAAGAATACGGCGTGTAATAAGGCCTAAATCTATAACGCCACGGGTATATCTAGCTGACAGCCATTTTTCGCGCTTATCGTTGATTATTCGTTGGTCTTTCTATCCCGTTACCCAGAGAAAACGTTTATACTATAAGTCCTGAAATTTTTTTGTGAGAAATTAGGTATATCCTTATGTTGAATAACGAATTTGTACAACGCATTAAAGCAACGCCTAATGCGATCTCTTATGAGCAAGTGATGGAGTATATAGACGCAGAATATGATTACACGCCTGCACGTTTTACTAACGGCACTAAAGGTGACCAAGTCGTCAATGAAGAGGGAAACAATGAAGGCGCTTGTAAGATTTTTGCGTTTGCCAAGTTGGTAGGCTTGAATGAGCGAGACACCTTGGCTTGCTTCGGTAAGTTTTATTTAGAAGATGTCATAGGCAATGTTAATGGTGACGACCATGTTAACATTCGAACATTCATGCGCCATGGTTGGAAGGGAGTGCATTTTGATAAACCAGCGCTAATCGCCAAGGTATTGGAAGAAGTCGAGTAATGCGATTAGCGCTTATTATGCAATTCTAGGGGCTGCTTTGGTGCTTGCGGTTCTGCCATCTGTTGCTCCGCTCCAGGCAATTGCTTCAAGATGTCTCCATTGTTCTTTTAGCTTATCGTTAGGTTCATTGTCATCTGCAAAATCGCCTAAATCATTTTTAAGTTGATTGAGCATGGACACACCTGATGGCTGACCCTTGGCGAATTCACCGGCGTTAGAAAAAACAACTTTGCCAATGACTTCGACGCCAGCAACGACTTGTTTGATGGCGGTAATGCAAGTCTCATTAAATCGTAGTGGGTTTTCAAATTTATAGCTTTTGCGTTCATATACTTGAGTCCAGTGATCGATAGTATCCCCACCAAATAACAATCCGGAATAGTTTTGAATGGTGAGCACAATGATTCCTTTGGAAGTCAGAACGCAGTAATCAATCGTGAGATAATTGTCAAAACCATCTGGAATAGCGACTTGAGATATTGAATAGGGGCTGATTGACTCTAATGTGTTAGTGATTGCTCTCAGCGCAGATGTTCTACGCAAATACATAGCAATTAATGTGACGGTCAAAATCAGTATTAAGGCAATAACCATGATTATGCCATAAAATTGAATGTCATTCATTGATCCTGCGAATCTCCTTGATGCACTAGCAGAGGGTGCATCATTCTTATAATAAATATGGATATGGATGATGCTCTGGATGCAGTGCAAAAAAGAAACCGGATAATTTGGATTGCTGCTTGTCAGTAAAAATCAATTCACTGAATGTGTGGCGAATGTTGCTTGTTTGTTATTTAGGGTGCTAGCCTGGAGGCCAAGCAAGTTGGCGTCCGGCAAGAAAATGCATATGAATATGAAAGACAGTTTGACCCGCATCGGCATTACAGTTCATCACGAGCCGATAACCGGAATCAGCTACATTGAGTTCACTGGCGATATGTTTTGCAGCGATACTCATATGTCCTAGAAGTGCTAAATGTTGCTCTTCAATGTCGTTAAGCGTCGAGATGTGTGGCTTAGGAATAATTAAAACATGATGTGGAGCCTGAGGATTGATGTCATGAAAAGCAATCACATGATCATTTTCGTAAACACAGTCGCCTTTAATGGTGCCATTCGCAATATCACAAAAGAGACAGCTCATTCTTATTTCCTCACAGAATATAATTTGTTGCTATCATAAACCCTTACACTATAAACGCAAATAAATGGCTTATTAGGATCTGTTGACGTTTTATCTTCATCCCTGCTGGTCGCCCTATAAGACGTAACAGTGATGAAGATGAAAACCCTAGTCTTAACTCAGCTTCTGGCATGATAATTTCAATTCCCAAGTGGATGGCAAGTATTTTCACTTCACACGTATAAAAAGAAATCAGACTCAGCAATGGAAAACCTTCTTACAGATGACTTAATGACCATTGGTATCCGATTGGTTATCGCGCTATTAGCGGGTGGCATTATTGGTTTAGAGCGCACGGTTAATGGGCGGTCTGCAGGGTTTAGAACGCATAGCTTGGTGTGTATGTCGTCGTCTTTACTCATGTTACTCACGGTTTTCCAGTGGAAGTTATTGGAAGGTGTACCCATCGAAACCATTCGG
>CAZWUO010000372.1:0-2377 GCA_964636675.1 uncultured Ectothiorhodospiraceae bacterium | reverse complement strand
AGTGGTGAGTATTCGCTCATTTTCGGAATAAACTTCAAGCGGGTGTTGATCGAAGCTGATGAGCCATTGACGACTTTGGCTAAAAGCGGGTTTATTAAAAATTAAAACCACGTCCTTGGGACGTGGAGCAGGTTCGAGGCTATGGCCTTAAGAACCGCAAGACCTGCTCATGTTGTCTAATCTAACGTCGCCACGACACTATGATTAGGAGAAAAAACATGAGCAGGTTTAATAAGTTATCACATGTACTATGGCATTGTCAGTACCACATTGTTTGGGTTCCAAAGTATCGATATAGGGTATTGGTAGGTAAAGTTGGTTTTGAAGTAATGAAGACAATAAGAGTCTATTCTGAACGACTGGGTTGTGAAATTGTTGAGATGAATGTGCAGCCAGACCATGTTCATCTATTGATAAAAGTTCCACCAAAAATTTCTATCTCTAAATTGCTAGGTACTGTGAAAGGAAAAACGGCATTGCAAGTATTCAAGCAATTTCCCTACTTAAAGGTAAAGCCGTATTGGGGGAATCATTTTTGGGCAAAGGGATATTGTGTTGACACCGTAGGCGTTGATTCTGAAATGATACGTCAGTATGTAAAGTACCAGGAAAAATTAGAGAGAAACTTGGAATTAGATTTCGATAAATAATTGTCTAATTGGCGATAAACTAGCTAGCCTTCTAGGGCATAAGTATCTACACATCTTTCCCTAAAAATTGATGAGCGGTAGCATTAAATGAATTCAACTCCTCAGATGAATAAGAGGAAAATACTTCAATCATAGACAAATAAATCCAGAGTCCAGCAAGCAATGCAGGATAAGTAAATCCAACCTTTCTTCGGACCTGCCGTCCACTGAGTTTTATCAAAAAAGACCGAAACTCAGCAACGTCTTCATTTTTATCTGCACCAATTTCCCAGACTGTCACACAAGCCATGCTGGCCACTAACAATCGTTTGAATATTGCCGGTGCTGATTCTTGTTGCCATGACTCAAGGTGATGTCCTGCTGACTTAAGCAATTTGAAATAACTTTCAATTTCCCAGCGCCAGTAGTACCAAAGTGCCACAATATCTGCCTCTACATCAGTCACGTTGGTGAGTAAAAACCATTCCGCCAACACCTCTCCATCATCGGCCCTAATTTGGCTGACAACTAGCCGTGCATTGACTGGTTCGCCTTTAATAATTTTCTTTTTATGAGGTTTCGCTGGGCGCGTAACACAAACCGATGCTTCTGCTATAAATTGATCGCATACCTTGCCATGGTAGTTTACTTGGCGAGATAAATGATATTCCACTGTTTGAGAAACTTTTTTAAATGAGGCTTTTTCTCCCTTATATTCTGCTGTCGATCCACCTTTAACACGCACTAACCAATGATAGCCTGATGACTCCCAGGCGCGTATATGAAAAATAGAATCCGACTCTCGATCTATAATGTGAACCAGAGGTTTGGGGTATTTTTTTGTTTCCAAATGAGCAATGCAATCGCTCACCTCTTCAAGATGGCTTTTTACCTCAGCCGTTGGTTTAGCGTTTTCGTAATATGTTGCGTAGCTACCCTCTGAGCTGACTAAACGTTGAGCCACCGGCGCAATGGGCCGACCTGTTGTGTCGCAAACTATCAAGCTGGTTTGCAGGTCATAACCCACATCAGTTTTATGTGTAATGGCATACGTATCGTTCTTATTTTCATGCTTAAAAGCGAGACGTGACCAATCATGCATACACAGCGCATAGTCCGTGCAATGGCTTAATATACCTTGATGCGCTGACTGAGTTAACGGCTGTTGAAGCACGGATAATTCGACCGCTTCATTTGCATAGAAACGCCAAGCCGCCTGTGTGCTAGAAAAACTACTCACTTTGTCTGGTATGGCCTTTAAACCCGCACTCAATTTTTCACTAACGTTCATATGCTCTATAACCAATCGGTGATAGCGATTATTTAAACGCTGATCCACGCCCGGTAAGTTTTTTTTATATTCATCAGAGCATTATCGCAGAATATGATGCTTTATAGTTGTGTAGATACCTATGCCCAATAAGGGATGCGGAAATTATTAAAGTACCCATATTGCGCAGTATTTTTGTTCGCAATTTTTATGGCAACTTTGTTTTGTTAATGAGTCGATCCAGTTGATTCGCAAAATTTCGTCGATCTACTTGGCTAAAAACGGCAGGCCCGCCAATATTTTCCCCTGCGCCTCGCAGCTCTTCCATAAAGTTGCGCATGCTTAAACGCTGTTTAATATTTTCCTTGGTAAGCAAAACTCCTTTTGGGCTAATGACCACCGCCCCCTTCTCAATCGCCTCCGCAGCTAGAGGGATGTCTTGGCTAATGACAATATCCCCAGGGCAACATTGTGCGAT
>CAZWUO010000371.1:0-2385 GCA_964636675.1 uncultured Ectothiorhodospiraceae bacterium | reverse complement strand
CCGACGTGAAAATAGACATCTATAACGAAGTCTTTAACCAGCTAGAGATTGAGCAGCTTGTTGAAGTCTAATCTCAAGCTCTCAAATGACACGTGAACTAGATCATCTTCGCGCCGAAAACAGTCGCCTGATTGCGCTACTCGAATCACACAATATCGATTGGCGTCTACCGCAAACGCCATCCGCCACACCTACAACAAAGCCCACCTCACTCACCACGGAAAATAAGATAGCGCTCTTCCGTCGCCTGTTCTAAGGCCGGACAGATGTTTACCCTATTCGCTGGGAGAGCAAGGCAGGCAGATCAGGTTACTCACCAGCGTGTGCCAATGAATGGAAACCAGGTGTGTGTAAAAAACCACAAATCAAATGCGCTGACTGTAACGAACGCTCCTTGATTCCGTTGACTGACCAAACCATATTTAACCACCTTGCAGGGCATCACACGATCGGTGTTTACCCACTGTTGAGCGATGATAGCTGCCACTTTCTCGCTGTTGATTTTGACAAAGCAGATTGGCGCAAGGATGCCCTTGCCTTTGTGCGGTCGTGCAATGAGCTGGGTATAGCTGTGGCACTGGAGATTTCCCGTTCAGGCAATGGTGCCCATGCTTGGATTTTCTTCTCTTCACCCACCCCCGCCTGCGATGCGCGGCGATTGGGAACGGCGATTATCAGCCACACATGCAACCGTACCCGACAGATTGAACTAGGCTCCTATGATCGGCTTTTCCCAAACCAGGATACGATGCCAAAAGGCGGTTTTGGAAATTTGATCGCATTGCCGTTACAAAAACAACCGCGTGAGCAAGGCCGTAGTATATTTGTCGATAACAAGCTCGAACCCTACCCTGACCAATGGGATTTTTTGGCGTCGATACACACCCTGACACTTCAGGAGTTGGAAACAATCACTCTGCTAGCCACAGGCAACACACACCCGCTGGATATAACATTCATCAGTGAAGAAGATCAAAAAAAACCTTGGAAACGACCTGCTTCAACAACAGAGAAATTGGCTGACCCCATGCCCGAGTCACTCACCGTCACGCTCGCCAATCTCATCTATTTTGAAAAACAGCATCTACCGCAACCACTGGCCAATCGACTCATTCGCTTAGCGGCATTCCAAAACCCAGAGTTCTACAAAGCACAAGCCATGCGCTTCCCTGTATGGAATAAACCTCGCATCATCGGCTGCGCGGAGAACTTCCCCAAACACATCGCCTTACCCCGAGGTTGCCTTGAGGCTGCTCAAGAACTACTGAGTGATAACAAAATTCGTTGTGAACTGAAAGATGAACGCTTTGCTGGTGAAATAATTGATATCTGTTTTCAAGGCACGCTGCGCGCAGATCAGGAGAAAGCTGCCAAAGCGATACTTAAACATGAGACCGGCATATTGTGCGCGCCCACCGCCTTTGGAAAAACAGTCACCGCAGCGGCGCTTATCGCACGCCGGGGCGTAAAACTGCATGGCCGACTGTCGAAAAAACAACATGCAACGGTAATTGCTGAACTAAATGTTTTGGCCGGTGATAAACCACGAATTTTATTGGCGACAGGTAAGCTGGTGGGAGAAGGCTTTGATCATCCACCCCTCGATACATTGATACTCGCCATGCCAATCTCATGGAAAGGCACGCTACAACAATATGCTGGGCGGCTACACCGTGAACATGCCAGCAAAACCGACGTGAAGATTATCGATATTGTTGATACCGGACATCCCGCGTTACTGAGAATGTGGGACAAACGCCAGCGTGGCTATCGGGCGATGGGGTATCGTATTTGTTGAGCACCCTATCCTAATCAAGCAACGGTCAAGCAAACAACTCCAGGTAACCATATGATTTAATTTAAAATATTTTTTTAAAATCACCCGAACACCATCCCCCGTCAAGTAACGGTCAAGCAAATTTTCTATGCCCAATACGGCACGTAACGCAGCGCCTTGGTGCCCGCATCAGCGTCGTAGGGCTTAATCAGCCCCGCTTGACATGTTTGCTTGATAATTCTGCTCATCATCGCGCTATTTTTCACTTCCACACCAAAACGATCCCGCAACGTAGCGTTATTCATTATCTCTCTATTCACATACTTCAAAACACAATGCATATAACTGGCACGAACGCGATCTTCTTTATTCATATCTTTAAATTCCCGATGGGCAAACAACACAACATGAGTGTGGTCTGGATAGGCCTCAAATAGCGGTGCGGGCAATTGAAATAGTTCGACCTGAATCATCACCTTATCCACGCCAGTGCCACGCTCTTCACAAACGCCGATCGCCTAAGCATCGAAGCCAGCGCTTCGTTGCGGCTTTGAGTTATTCATGAGCTACTCTTTCCAGAAGAAGTCCATGGTATTTTGCTTTCATTT
>CAZWUO010000370.1:0-2390 GCA_964636675.1 uncultured Ectothiorhodospiraceae bacterium | reverse complement strand
ATTGTTGGACGAAGCCGCTATTGCGGCAGAAAAGAGCCTCAATAGTCTATAAACTTCAACTGTACTCAATACCGAGCACGTTAATTGGAGTTTACCATGAATTCAAAAGAGCAAACTCATTTCGATGAGCTATACAAGCGTCACCTTTGTACCCTGAAACTTCAGGGCATGAGTGCTAACACTATTTCCAGATATTCACGTGCTGTTCGCCGTGTTGCCAATCACTTTGATTGTTCACCCGACCATTTAACCACTGAACAGCTAGAAATCTATTTCGCTGAACTGGTTGAATCGCATTCCTGGAGTACGGTAAAGATCGATCGCAATGGTCTGCAATTTTTTTGGAAGCATGTCCTGAAAATTGATTGGAAATGGTTATCCATCATTAAGGCACCCAAGGTTCAATCGCTGCCTGATATTTTGACTCTGAACGAAGTAGAACAGCTGATAATGGCTACCCGAAAACTTCGCTACCGGGTGTTTCTATTAACCACCTATTCAATGGGGCTTAGGCTGGGTGAGGCGCTGGCTTTGCAGGTAGGTGATATTGATAGTCAACTCAAACAAGTTCATATTAGACGGGGTAAAGGGCATAAAGACCGTTTCGTTCCGTTGCCTGATTTGACCTATTATGCATGACAGGCTTTATGGCGTAAACACCGCAACCCTTGCTGGTTATTTCCTAATGCATCAGGTTCAATGGGCTCTGTCGCTATAGCGACAGGCCATATGGATCGAGGGGGTGCACAATCGACGATGAAAGCTGTTGTGGCTGAATGTCGCATTAAAAAAAAGTTTCAATTCACTCTCTTCGCCACAGTTATGCGACACATTTGCTTGGGCAGGGTCTCAGCTTGCGCCACATTCAAGGTCTTTTGGGGCATGCCAGTTCCAAAACAACCGAGCGCTATACTCAACTGACTGAAGAAATACAGCAGGATACGCTGTCTGTTGTCAATCAGCTGGTTGGCTCCCTTGATTTGGGGCAAAGGAGTGTGTCTGATGAAGCTTAGTGCCATTCTCCTTCAATACGAAACAGCCTTAAAAGAAAAATACGCTCCCCGCCTTTTACCCAGCATCTTTCGTGCTATCAATGCTCTACTGTGCTGTCGAACGCCTGCGGCTGGGTCTTTTAAGCTCCAATGTTCGGGTTGCCATCAGGAATCCATTCAGCCTCGTTCTTGCGGTCATCGCAGCTGTGCTCAATGTCAAAATCACGAAACATCCCGCTGGCTGGATCGGCAATTCGCTAAATTATTGCCTGTTGAGTATTTTATGGTGACTTTTACCCTGCCTTATGAACTTCGTTCCATGACATGGCACAACCAGACGGCTGTTTATAATATCCTGTTTGATTGTGCTGCCAGTACGTTGAAGGATTTCGGCTTAAATCCAGACAACCTAGGTGCCAAGATGGGGTTTACCGGTATTCTTCATACCCATTCCAGACGACTGGATTATCACCCGCATTGCCATTTTATTGTGCCTGGCGGGGGGATCAATGTGCTCCGCAGGCAGTGGATAAAGCTTAAAGCCAACTACTTGTTTAATGAGTTTGCTTTAGCTAATGTCTTCCGCGCTCGCTGTCTGGATGCTTTTAATCAAGCCTCTCTTGCTATTCCTGCGGGGGTTCCAAAAAAATGGGTGGTTAACTGTAAACATGTGGGGCGAGGGCAATCTGCTTTAAAATATTTGTCTCGTTATTTATACCGTGGAGTGATTAATGAAAACAATATTATTGCCAATGAAGGAGGTTGGGTAACCTTTAAGTATATTGACAGTCAATCTGGGAAATATCAACAGCGTAGGATCAAGGGTGAGGATTTTTGCTGGTTGGTCTTACAGCATGTTTTACCCAAAGGCTTTCGTCGCGTCAGGGATTATGGCTTTTTGCATGGCAATGCGAAAAAACAGTTGTCTCTGGTTCAGCTGATTCTGCGTGTCATTATTGAAAGTGCAACGCTTCGCCCCAGACCTGTTTTTAACTGCCCACATTGTCAGTCTCCGATGAATATTGCAGGCTTTATCCGCCCTAACTGGCAGCCTGGGTAGTCAGCTTTGGTTGAAGGAGACCGCCACTCACTTTAGAGAGGAGACTGGTTACACCATGATTTAAAATCAGATTTTTTTTGACCTACATCGGGTCAGGCTATTGTTCGCCTAATGAAAATGGCTACGCTACAAAAATCTCCTTCTCCTCTCTCTTTCTAAAAAGATATTTGCTTATAATAAAGCTTCCCGTGAAACAGCCGGGCTTGTCCAACAACCGGATAAGATTGTGGTTCGCTTCGCTCTCACAATCTATCCTTATTCGTTATGTGTATTCATTATTTTTAATTTTATTTATTAAAATAGGCAGTAGTTTTTTATATGTTTCTAAGTATTCATCG
>CAZWUO010000369.1:1189-2390 GCA_964636675.1 uncultured Ectothiorhodospiraceae bacterium | reverse complement strand
GGAAATGACTTTAAAGGCTCATCTTTAGAGTTTGTATTAAACTGCATTACAGAACAAAAACAGGTTTTTAAGGGTGCTTCACACCCTTTTTACTGGAAGCCTAAATTACGAATTCCCGACATATATGAGAATGAAGAAAATAAAGTGGCGTTTGGTCAGTTTCTTGAAAAATGTATCAATGCCACCAAAGAAGAGCAAATCTTAAAAGAAATAATTCTACTTGATCAAAGAAAGATAAAGGGCTTAGGTCCTGCTGTTGCAAGTATTCTTTATTTTCTGCATCCCACTATTATGCCACCTTGTAATACTGCCATCGTCAATGGTTTTAATGCGCTATTCAAAGATAAAGTTAAACTGGGTTCATGGACTGAGTACCTTAGAATGAGAGAAGTCATAATAGAAAAGAACAATGAATTAAAGTCTGAGTTATCAAATGATTTAGGTGCGTTTGCAGGGTTGTTGTTTGATGTAGGTGAAAAGAAGTTGTTAATAAGCGATGACCATCTGACTGATGAAGAACGAACCAAAATAGAAAAGAAGCTTAAGAAAAGGCATAAAGAAGTCACCAGTGAAATGGAGGAAGAAGATCTCCATACCGAAATGCAGTATCACATTATGACGATTGGCGGGGCTGTCGGTTATGACGTTATTGCTGCATCAAATGACCGTTCAAGATGCCACAAAGGGCAAAGCCTGTCATTTATGAGTCTTGATAAATTTCCCGAACTAGATGTAGATAAAGAAACCTATAAAACCATTACACTTATTGATGCTGTTTGGTTTGATAAAGGCACGAATAATGTCGCTTGTGCTTTTGAGGTGGAAAAAAGCACATCAATATATTCAGGGATTTTAAGGCTAACGGATTTACATTATTCTTTTAAAGATAATCCGCCAACACTATATCTGATTATCCCTGATAAGAGAGAAAAAGAAGTCATACACCAATTACAAAGACCTTCTATAAAGAACAGTGAAATTGAAATACATTATATTTTATTTTCAGAATTAAAAGAAAATTGTGATGCGATCTGTAAGTTTGGGGAAGATAAAGAAATACTTAAAAAAATATCAAAGGTTGTGAGCTAGAAACAATTATTGATAATTATATTAGTAGTCGTTGAGGGGGCATTATGATATTTACCAGCCGATGTAAAAATAATTTTATTTTTGGATCTCTTATATTAGCCATAACTTTTAC
>CAZWUO010000369.1:0-1089 GCA_964636675.1 uncultured Ectothiorhodospiraceae bacterium | reverse complement strand
CGGGGCCTTTTGGCGGCAAGCTGGTTGATTTTGAAATTCTGGTGGTGCCTTTGAGTCGTTTGCCCGCATCGGTATTTGCGCCATGGCCTGAGCCTGGGACAGACGGCAGAATGAGTGATGAAGATAAACGTAAATATCGAATGCGGGTCGATCTTGATGATAAGGAAAGCAAGCGTGTTGTCGTGGTCACTGAGGAAGGTGTACCACCCAATTTGTTCATTGTTATTCGTATTTTTGATGGTAATGGCAAATTAATTCGTATGCAGCGTAAGACAGGTAAATTCAAGCGTGCTATTTTTAATGAAGATACCGGAGAAAAAACTTTTCTTGTAGAGAGTGAAGGTATCTTGCAATGGATTGTTCTTGATATACAGGACGGTAGTATTGTAACCGACTCACGTTTTGGTTTGCAGCTGGATCTCCCCGTTGTCTCTATTGAAAGAGTAGGGAATCATGTGGTGGTGATTCAGCGTTGGCGTAATGGTGGCTGGATTCGGGTTCAGATTTATTCAACCGATGGTCAGTTACAGAATGTGTTTGATATTCCTGGCAGCTACGTTACTTCTACAACAAATGGCCTTGATGTGAAGGCCATTGTATTTCAAGATCGAGATACAGTTTATCAGGATATGCTTAAAATTGAGACCGGTACTGGTGGAACGGTTGTGCGTGGTTTGCCGCAAAATGGCCTTGCTGGAAAGCACCAGCATTTACAGTATGACAAGGTCAGTGGCAAGCAACGTTTTGTCGAGGTCGTTTATTTTAAGGCCAGAGACGAAACAACAATTCGTATTCTTGATGAAAACGGTAATCTGGTGAATACGATTGTTGCAAAAGGAAAATATCGGCATCATCTGAAGCATCGCAATAAGAAAATATTCATTATTGAACGGGATGGGTTTACAGATGCTTATGTGATTAACCTGATCACGGCAAGACAAGAACAGGTTACATCGCGTTCAGGGCATTTCCGTCGTATATCGGTTACTCTGGGCGGAAAGGCAACCCTGATTACGGATAAGTTTTCAGTTGATTTTCAGGTTCGTTAAATAATAATAGGTACTAATAATAGGTACTAATAATAGGTAC
>CAZWUO010000368.1:0-2397 GCA_964636675.1 uncultured Ectothiorhodospiraceae bacterium | reverse complement strand
TACCAAATCATGGTGATGTGCATGATTTTTGGTGCTGCGGGAATAGCGACTGCCTTGTTTCTGGTATTGGTTAAGAAGAGCTATCAAAAGAAGGACGTGCAAGATATCTAGCATAAGATAAAGATAGCTTGGAGTACTCTTTCAATAGCCATAATTTATTTTTCTAGCTCGAGATTTCTATACCCAGAATAGGCAACGCCTGATAATAAAGCCATTTCGCGTTGCCAGGTCGCCAGGTCATCGGGGTTAAACTGATTGAGATGTGCGTGCCCACAGGCTCGCGCCATGACTTGCATGAGCTCTACCGAGGCGTTGAAAAAATTATGCAGTTGCTGCGCTGATTTTTCAATGTTGATACGTTGGCGTAATTCTTCTTTTTGGGTCGCAATCCCCACGGGGCAATTATTCGTGTTACATATTCTGGCGGCGACACAACCAATAGCCTGCATTGCACTATTGGATAACGCAATGGCATCGGCGCCTAAAGCGAGTGCTTTCACAAAATCACTGGGCACCCGTAAACCACCGGTGATAATTAGCGTGACATGACCGCTTTTTCCTTGTTTATCCAGAAAACGGCGTGCTCTTGCGAGGGCAGGAATAGTTGGTACGCTGATATGATCGCGAAAAAGTTCGGGTGCTGCGCCGGTGCCACCGCCGCGCCCGTCGAGAATGATATAGTCGGCACTGGCATCTAATGCAAATTGCATATCGCGTTCAATATGGTTGGCACTGAGTTTAAACCCTATCGGGATACCGCCGGAAATTTCGCGTACACGGTCTGCAAAATGTTTAAATTCTTTGACCGACGATAGATTTTTAAACGTGGGCGGTGAGATGGCGGATTCTCCTTCGGGGATACCTCTTACCTGGGAGATTTTGCCTTTGTTTTTGTGTCCGGGCAGATGTCCACCGGTGCCGGTTTTGGCACCTTGTCCGCCTTTGAAGTGAAAGGCTTGCACCTGGCTTAACAAGTTTTCAGCAAAGCCAAATTCGCCACTGGCATATTCATAAAAGTAGCGCGAGTTATTCTCCCGTTCTTCAGGCAGCATACCGCCTTCACCCGAGCAAATACCGGTACCCGCAAGTTCAGCGCCTTTCGCCAGCGATAATTTTGCCTCTTCTGACAATGCGCCAAAGCTCATGTCTGATACAAACAGAGGAATACGCAGTGTGAGTGGTTGGTTGCTTTCTGGCCCGATGATTATTTCTGTACCCACTGCGTGATCTTCCATTAACGGCTTACGCGCCATTTGCGCGGTCATAATTTGTAAGTCGTCCCAATGCGGGAGTTGGTGCCGTGGCACGCCCATGGAGGTCATAGGGCCGTGGTGGCCTAGTTTTGACAACCCTTCTTGCGCAAGCTGATGAATCAGAGTAATGGTGGGTTCTTCTGGAGTAGCTTGTGCGATCGGGTTCCCAGGTGGCGTAGGCGCTAACCCTGGCCCGGCTTGTCCAATGTTCTGCGCTGAAAACTGCTTGTGGCTGCCATCACAATAGGGTGGGTTTGCAGTATGTTTGCATGTGCACAAAAATGCATCGCCATCTTGCTCAGCGGTAAAGGCTTTTGGGGTAAATTCAGTACCGGAATGAGATCCGTCACAAAAGGGTTGCTGAGCAGAGCGCCCACAGGTGCAATAATAGTATTCTTCGTTTTTATTAAGACTGACACGTTTGGGTTTATTATCTGCGACGATGGGATTGCTCATGTATTCCTCAACGATTAAAAAAGTGTGATTGAAATTATTCGGCAGCGCAAAAACAGTATTGGCCATTGGAAAGCATTGGCGCCCTAGAGACGATTCGAACGTCCGACCTATCCCTTAGGAGGGGATTGCTCTATCCAGCTGAGCTACCAGGGCGCTGGATACACTTTTTTGCTGTCGAATCTTATCACGATCGTATTGCTGCGGGTTACTCTAATTTTTATCCAAGTGACGGGTGACTCTTACGCATCCATTTGCGGCATTTGTGCAATCGATATACGTTCTCTGCAATATCGATACTTCCGCCTTATGGTGGTCGTCCTTGCACATTTTGAAGTATTGGTGAAGAATCCTTACAGCCAAAATGGCAGAAAAGGGGCGGAAACGGGTTAACTAAGATAGTGATAGCGTAATGGGCAACCCGCCTATTCATAGAAAGGGCTAAAAGCGAATTCTCTATTCAGCGTGTATTGATGTTTGGTAGCCGGGGGAGGGGTGATGAACACGATGAAAGTGATATTGACCTTGCTGTTTTAATGAAAGAAGAAAGTGGCGATTTTTTCAGTCTGAAGCTGAAAATGGATGATATTGCCTATGATTTAGCAATAGGCTGCATTTTTCGCTTATCTCTTGGTTTCAGGTCTAGCCTTTGTGCTTGAGTTTTCTAATGAACGGCCAAGTTACTGTCAAA
>CAZWUO010000367.1:0-2407 GCA_964636675.1 uncultured Ectothiorhodospiraceae bacterium | reverse complement strand
CCGTTTAACCTGTGCCCTCAAATTCCTCAGCTCTTCCTGTTCCGGGGTGAGCTTGCCATTCCCGCGAAATGCCTGACCTTCATCTGCCTGGTGTTCCTTCACCCAGCGACCCAGCATGTTGGCATTGATGTCCAGGCTTCTGGCGGCCTCTGTTCGGCTGTAATCCTGTTCAAGCACCAGACTGACTGCATCTAACTTGAACTCTTTTGAATATTTCTTTCGTGTCGTCATTTCTATCTCCCTCAGTTAAGATGATTATCCTTAACTGGGGTGTACAAATCTATTGGACCACGTCACTGTCCTGGTGGTACCCGATTATCAAAATCGTTTTCGAGTTTTACGCAGCTTTTTGCCAGCCGTTACCCGTTTCTTCCAGCTCCAGACGATCTTTGTGTACGTCATGATTGAGGTCGCTAATATGTTCGAGCATATCGCGAATAAGGCCATCACCTTCGACGGTCTCGCGATACAGTACGCGCAGCATACGGTCAGCAGGGCCGTTAATACATGCTCTGTCGTCGTCAGGTGATTCCCAATTGCGCACAGTGGATTCGCTCACATCAAGGATTTTTGCAAAGTGTGATTGAGAAAGATCCAGCTCTTTGCGCAGGAAGCGTACTTCCGCCGGTGACAGGTTAGCTTTATTGCAGATAATATTTAGCCCGATTGCCCGATGTAGCCCTTCAATGTCATGGATGGCAATGGCTTCCCCATGAGGAGTTTCGGACACAACAAAGCCATTGCGCAGGAAGATACCCGTCAGCCCACAGCTTGCATATTCGAATAAAGATTCCATTTTACAACCCTCCAAGGTTGTTAAAGCACACACAACTTGTTTTTTATTATTGGTATGCGGTTATGACAACAATATTGTTGCCGTTTTCATCAATATATAATGCCCCGATCACGGTGACGGGGTCACCGGCTGATAACGTTTCCATTCGAAACGTCCATCCACCTTTTTCATTGTCTGCATTAGGCCCTTCAGTTATATGGCCCTTTTGCAGGCATCGTAAAATCTGTAATCGCGTGATACCTCGCTCGATCATTCTTTCTTCAGCGTGGCGGGTGAATTGCACGTTCGCTGATGTCTTGGCCACAGCCATGATGATCGGAGTTGCCATCGCGGAATTAAGTGGCATGCGAGCAACATTTCCAGATGTCATGTGCTGTCCTTTTCAGGGAAGTATCGGTTTATACCGTCAATTCTTGACGGTTTTTGGCGATTAGTCAAGCCGGGCTGAATATTATGAGCTGATGTTACGCAGGCCTCAGCCAGAATGCGGCTTGTAGCGTCACGTAAAAATCGTAAGTCATTGATTCATCATTACGAGTGCGTAACATCAGTTATAGATGTAAAAAATGAGGCGCATGCCTTCTGGGAAACAAGAATAGCCCTGTTTTATGTCATCCCGTGGTTTACCTGATGTGGGATTTGTAGCCAGCCAGTCAAACCGTTGAATTAGCGCCTTAAGATAAGTGTCAGCCTGTGTGACACCCCATTGTTCACAGGTGTAAAGGCCAGATTGACTCAAGATCAGCCTGTGCAAGCGCTCTAATAGCGTACTTTGCTGTCATTTAAGGTGCTTGTCGTGTAACCCGGAGATGAGTTCGGCACCATCAAAATCATCAACTAAAGAGCTATCTTCACCGGCTTGTAGTTTATCTTTGAGTACCTGTAATTTTATTTCATCTTCTTCCAGTTTATGCAACCCGGCTCGCACAACCTCACTTACCGATTGAAAGCACCCTGCATTGATTTTTTCAAACACAAAGTCATCAAAGTGCTCACCCAGCGTTACTGATGTATTTCTAGCCATAACCTTACCTCAACAAAGAGACCTATATTAAATATTAATACAAGGCATGTTGCTACACAGTGAATAGACAGAAAAATACCGTTTAGTGGTACCGAAAAACATATAATGAAATATTCACTTAATTAATCAATAAGTCAGGGTTTTGGTTCAACTCCGCCAGCCACCATTTTTTCTTTATTTATCAAAAATTTCAAATACAAGCTGGACCAAAAATGGTCCAGATCTGGCGTAAATGGGCATATCCTGGTCAACATTTTGGCCCGCTTCCTCCCTTTCACCCTGGAAGATACATTGTCACTAAATATCGCTTGAATTTTTCAACCAAAACAAATGCCGGACTAGCCACCAACGGGTCACTACTCAATCACTTCCTGCCAATCTTTTTATGGCTTTCAGAACAATTGTCGCGCGCGACTGACTTGTTTCATCTGTCGGCATATGCCCCGATACCGCTTCGACAAACCGAACATCTTGCAGTAATTCTTTAAAACGTCCTGATATTTCCTGCGAAAGTTTTGGCTCAGCCTGTTTCACCTCCTGCACAATTCCAGGCCTTCCATCGATTACTGCAATTATATCTTCAAGGT
>CAZWUO010000366.1:0-2416 GCA_964636675.1 uncultured Ectothiorhodospiraceae bacterium | reverse complement strand
GGTCTATCGGGGTCAGGCCTTACATTTCACACTGGCTTCAAAGCAATTAACCGCACGACTCACTGTCGCATAACTCACACCAAACTCCATACCTATTTCAGTTAGTGTGTAATGACCACTTAAATAGGCATGCGCCATTGCTTCATCACGAAGTCTATATTTTTTTGCATAATGGGACAACGGTTTTGCCGAGGGCTGTTTTTGTTTTTTGGGGATATCTTTTAATGATTGCTCTGGGCCGAGCTTGCACTGCATCTCGTCTATAAATTCATCTGTACCCAGATAAATTTGATTTTTCAGCTGCGCCCAAGGTGATGGCTGATTTCTTCCGGCTTTTACAAAATCACGATATTTTTGTTGCGAGGTTTTACGTGTTTTTGCAAATGCGGATAAAATCCAGTCTGTCGTTAAACAGGCTTCCTTCTGTGACAATCCTACGGTTGCTCGATAACTACTCCACGGCCAGTCTTTGGCTGATCTCACCATGCGCGCTCGTACGGGGTTCAGCACAATATATCGGGACAATTCTAATAAGTAGTTTTCTTTCTGTATCAATATCGCTTTATATCTTCCTTGATATAAATGGCCTACTCGCTTATTCGCTCGATTAAAATATTGAGTATAGGTTCCATTAAGATACTTCATTCCTCTCGCTAAACTCGCCTTATTCGTTTCTATCAGTAAATGATAGTGATTAGACATCAGGCAATAAGCATGGCAATACCAGTCACTTCGGTTACAGGTGTTACTTAATAGCGCTAAAAATTTTAATCGATCTTCATCTGATACATAAATATCACCCTGCGCATTACCTCTTGCCGTTATGTGATACAACGCACCTAAAAACTCTATCCGCAGTGGCCTGGCCATGGCTATTATCCATTATTAATTCCATTTAAAATTACGCCTGTATATTACACAATGTCAAATGTCACGATGTAAAATGTAAGGCCTGACCCCCAGCAAAGGACCCCAGCAGAGAATATCAGCAGGGAACCAGTAGAGTATACGTTTGTCTAAACGTCCAGTTTGAACCAGCCATCCTGAATATTACAAACCCATCACTTAATCAAAAACATGCTGGTGCTAGGCAAGACGCCGCGGGCATTGTATTATCTATTATAGTTTCGTCCGATAACCAAGCGAGTGCTTAAAAAGCTTCATGTTACCTAATATTCTTTTTATCAAAAATATTTACTCACGTCGGCAAAATAAGAGGTTTTCAATGTTCTCCAGGTGGAGTTCATGACAAAACGTAACAAGACATTAGTACTTTTTGATTATGACTGGGACCGGATCGAATTTAAAAAGTTGTTAGATGAGTGGCCCCAGTGCCGCGCGGGTTTCGACCTGTTTAGCTTCCCAGGTAATCTGCGACTTGCATGGTTTGATATCAATCGCTTTAGCCAACTTGCAATACTACGTGCCAAGCGTCTGGGTGTTAAGGCTGTTGTGAGCAACCATGAACAGTATGGTGCACTGTGTGCTGCCTTGATTGCGGAAAAGCTGGGATTGCCCGGCACCTCAGTCGAAGCGGTACTGGCTTGCCAACACAAATTGTATGCACGCGAGGTTTTAGAACGTGTTGCGCCCGAAGCGAATATTCCCTATAGCCGATTAAATGCCAGCTATGGCTCTAATATCCCAGAAGGAATCGATTATCCTATTTTCGTAAAACCGGTTAAGGCCGCCTTCTCTGTACTGGCTAGAAACGTCGAGAATCATCAGGCGCTACATGAGCATACTCGCTTCGATCGGCGAGAGCTTTGGATCATTCGCCACCTCGTTGAACCGTTTGAAAAAATATTAATGGAACGGATCCCCAGTGCGGGCACTGCACACAGTCTAATACTTGAGGAAAACATACCGGGACAGCAGTACTGTCTCGATGGTTATTACTTCGATGGCAAAATTAACCGCATGGGAGTTGTTGATGCCCACATGTATCCGGGTACGGATGCATTTATGCGCTGGGACTACCCGAGCCAACTTTCTGATGAGGTGCAGTTAAAAGCTGAGAGGATTGCTGATAAGTTTCTAACCGCCATCGGTTTCACACACGGATTCTTTAACATGGAGTTTGTGATTGATGAACGAGATAATCAAATTAAAATTATTGAATTCAATCCACGCATGGCCGCACAATTCTCTGATTTGTACGAACGTGTAAACGGCGTCAACCTGCACGAAATGGCAATTGCGTTAGCCCATGGTATTAACCCCGCAACACTACCGGTAAAATTACCCACCGCGACACATGCATCAAGTGTTGTGTATAGAACGTTTGATCCGAACACTCTCGTTTCAATGCCAACCGCAAGCCAGCAAAAAGCATTCTATAACGTATTTCCCGACGGGCTACTCATACAGTTTCCCAAACGATTTAGCAAACTGCAGCAGGATTTCAAGTGGATGG
>CAZWUO010000365.1:0-2423 GCA_964636675.1 uncultured Ectothiorhodospiraceae bacterium | reverse complement strand
GTCGTCATGGTGGATATGCCGAATACATTACAGTTAATGCAAGCAACATTATAGCCATTGACAGTGAGTTAAGTTATGCAAAACTCGCAGCTCTGCCCGAAGCCTATTTGACCGTTTGGGGGGCGCTTGATAAAAATCTTAAAATCGTTGGTGGCGAAACTTTATTAGTGCGAGGCGCAACGTCGAGTATTGGTCTGACCGCAGTGGCTTATGCAAAGTTACGAGGACTAACCGTGGTTGCAACGACGCGCAATCCGAAAAGTATCGATAAACTAAAAAACATGGGGGCAGATCACGTCGTCATTGATGACGGTAATATCCACGAAAAACTCAAAACCCTTATCCCTGAAGGCATTAATAACGCTATCGAAATTGTAGGTGCGGCAACGCTCAATGATACGCTAAAATCCATTCGACCATGGGGACAAGTCGTTGTCGTTGGATTACTGGGTGGCCCTCCAATATTAGAATCTTTTAACTTAATGGGAGATTTGCCAAACACCGTTAAATTAAGCTTTTTTAGCAGTGGTTTGTTGGGTACAGAATCGCTTCCACTGATAGAAAGTCCGCTTAACTTGATCGCCGATCAAGTGGCGAGAGGTGGTATGCCCAGTACGGTAGCAAAGACGTTTAATATTGAAGACATCCAGGAAGCTCACCGGCTTTTAGATAGCGGAATTGCTAATGGAAAAATTGTTGTATCATTTTAGTTTTTAGTACGCAGAGTACAAAATGTACTCTGCATATTTTCATGCGAGCCTAACGTACTCATCAGCGGCTAACGAAAGTGGCGAAGCTCTTGCATTTTTTTGCAAAAAATTTCGACACTTTTGGCAATCAGATGGTGAGTTTTTTGAACGGTTCATCCCAGATATCCGCAGTTGGGCGAGTTGAAGTGTGCGTTTGTAACTGTGTAGATCACCAACAGTAGGCGCTTTAGGCGAGGCGCAACGACGCGGAATAGCCCGCTATTCCAAGAAGTTGCAACGCTGAGATACGCTGCTACAAATGTGTAATTCAGCTTGTAGCGAGACTCACCCTTCGGTGAATTGATGAGTAAGCAGTAATGACGCTTATCAGTTGTTTATCCTATAAATGCGAGCGGTCAACTGCGGAATCTAGGTTCATGATTGAACTCAAAGACCATTTAACGGATTATATTTAAACGGCCTCAAACGGGCAGCACCACAGAATTATTTACAGTCTCTTACCTATTGGTACCGTGAGTGAGTATTTTTTTGCTACTCCAGCTTATACTCAGAAATATGGTCAATTAAGAAAAATAGATGATCTTCTCAAGCATCAAATAATAGCTACCTCCTGGCAAAAAGGCTTCTTAGATATTTATAAAAATAACGAACTGAGTGAAACTATTACAGTAGGCTGCAATTTTTTTGCTAAAACCAATACATTGCCGAGTGCACTTGAAATGGTTTTGCATGATATGGGAATTGCATTATTACCAGAATTTATAGTTCAATCAAAATTTGCTAACAAAAATTTAGTTAGAATTATCCCTGAATATCAAGGACGGCAATGACCATTTTATATGGTTCATCGATTCCATGGAGAAAAACCGTTACATATCACCCCAATGATTTCCCTTAATCAAATATATATCCAAAATGCATGAGTAGGCTAAAGCCAATATTTTTTGGTCGATCTAATATTGCACTACCGACGGTATTATTAATGTTTTTATTTTTTTTAACAATAACACCTAAATCCAGTGCTGGTTCTATAAAAAAATGATCAAGAAAAATTGTTTTGAATCTAAAAAACCCACCGGCTATAACTGCTTTTACATCGTGTTCTTCATTTGTTACAGCATCACTTATAATCCATCGGTTGTAACCAACGCTTAAACTGGAAATGAATTTGACACTTACTTTATTATTATTCGAAGTCCATCCTCCTAGTGTATACGGCAAATAATCAAAATAAAGTCTATGTTGCTCGAGCTTACCCTCAAGATTACTTCTATCTCCTTTTATACAACATACTTTATCTTTGTCCCGTAAATGTTCATTACTTAATTCAACATTTATAGAAGAAAATCGCCATGCCCAATTTTTCAACCGGTCAGAATCAAAACTCTTGCCGATGAAGAATGTGTAATTAGAAGCTCCCAAGTTTCTAAATTTATTTTGTGCTAGCTCCGCAAGTTCAAAACCAATTTCCAATCTATTGTTTTCGTCAGAATTCGCATGGGCCATACCAGGCAAAAGAAAATATACCGTCAATGCTGAAATAATTATTTTATAATAGTAGCGCTCGGTTATCACAGTACTTAAGATCTCCAAATGTGCCAGGGTTGTATCTAGTGGTTCGTAGATAATTCACTATGAATGACTATCTGTCGTCTTTAAAACATAACGAGGGTGTAGGAAAACTAAAAATTCATGCAAACCATCCGCCTGATA
>CAZWUO010000364.1:0-2432 GCA_964636675.1 uncultured Ectothiorhodospiraceae bacterium | reverse complement strand
CGTGAGGTGTGTAAAACGGGCTTGTGCCCAACCAGATCCAACTGTCCAGCCGCCCTCCGCTTGTTGCGAAGCTGGAAGAGCCAGTCATAGAGACGCGGTTGCCGATCACGAATCAAGCGTGCTAACCCAATGGTGGCACGCACGTCGGACAGCGCATCATGGGCAGACTCATGGCCAATACCGTTGGCCACCGTTAGATCTTCGAGTCGAAAGCTGGGCCTGCCATCGTCATGCAGAGGCCATTCAATTCCTTCTGGGCGCAGAGCATGAGTCATGCGCACCAGATCGATAAGATCCCAACGCGAGTTGCCTTGCTGCCACTTGCGGGCGTAGGGTTCATAGAAATTTCGGTACAGGGTATTGCGAGTCACCTCGTCGTCGAATCGCAAGGTGTTATAGCCCACACCACAAGTGCCGGGTTGAGCCAACTCAGCATGGATACGAGCAATAAACTCCGGCTCCAGCACACCTTTTGCATCTGCCAGTTGCGGAGTAATGCCAGTGAGTAAGCAGGCCTCTGGATGAGGCAAACCATCCCGCGCCGACTTGCAGTAAATAACCAGCGGCTCACCCACTTCATTGAGTGCCTCGTCGGTGCGTAGCCCAGCAAACTGGGCGGGGCGATCACGTTTGGGATCGACACCGAAAGTCTCGTAATCATGCCAGTAGAGAGTTGTAGTCATAGGTCAGGTAAATAGCCACTAAATCGAATTTAATCGTATACAGCTACGGTCTGTTTGAGTTGTATCTTCTTCCATAGACTTAGCGGCTCAATTACTTTCGTGGGGAAGAAATATTTCGCTAAGCATAGATTTACACACTCTTACTTAGTTCTAGTTTATCCATATAATTTAGTACTGCTTCTGTAAAATGCTCTATAGATAAATCCATTGTCCAGCCTTTTCCATTATATTTACCTTTGAACTGTGTTAAGAGCTTTGATTCACTAAAAATTCTACTCGGTGATGCTTCTTTATATATTTCATCCGCATGAATTATTTTGTCACAAACGTGCTTAATCATAAACGGTTTTGTTCGCATCTCCTGATGTTCATAAAAAATACCGCAGCCTGATAAGTCAACATCATTAGAATTTTTCAAATTATCCTGGTAAAGATTAATCCTAATTGAGACGGCTAAGCTTAATAGGCTGCTTGAGACTAAATTTTGAAAAACGCCACGCGTTACGTCCAATCGTTCATCATAAGTAGAATCACTAAATAATTTATCACTCGTTAGATCCAGGCCATGACATATCAAACACAAACGCCTGACTTCATTTAGATCTTGTCGATGCTGGCCAAATATCTCACTCATATTGATATGCTTAATACTGATTAATTATTAGTATTTCCATGACTCATGCGCTAATGGTGACTTATTTAATAATTCTCTGTGTGAACGCCACCTTGGCAAATACTTATCCATAAACGTTTTAAACCGGTCATTGTGATTGCGCTCTAACAGGTGCACCATTTCATGCACTAATATATATTCCAGGCATAGCGATGGTTTTTTTGCTAATTCAAGATTCAACCAAATATGACTTTTTTCAATATTACAGCTACCCCATTTGGTTTTCATTTTTCTTACACCACAACCAGTAACTTTCTTTCCAATAACTGGTTGCCATTTGGCTAACAACTCAGGCAGTAGTTTTTTTAATTCTGATCGATACCACTCGTTAAGAAGCTTCGCTTTATTTTCAACAGGAGTATTTGGTTTTACAAACATTTTCAACTTGCCTGACTTTCTCAAAATCACTTCATGCTTACCTACGCGCTCTATTAATTCCAAACGACAGCGTTTCCCAAAGAAATAATGACATTCTCCTGAAATATACAATCTTTTAGATTGACGGGGCTGATCTTTAAAATCCTTTTGCTGTTTTTTAATCCAGCTTAATTTATCGACAATTGCCAATCGAACATTGTCATCGGTTATATGCTTAGGTACTGCTACACGCACTGCACCATCAGGTGGGTAAACCGCCAAATGAAGGTTTTTAATATCCTTTCTCACTATCTGCACATCAATTCCATTCACTGTCAGCATGTTTTTAGTTCCACTCACTCTAGTCATACTCTGACTGGTTTTTGATTAGCTCGATCACATCATCAAGTTTTACCTTGTACTCTCCCAGCTCGTCTCTTACCGCATGTTCAATATCACGCATTTTAAAACGATTATGCTTCCAGTCTGCCTTCTTGGTATATCTAACTGCTGCATCAATTCGAGTTACCAGTTCTTCATTATTATCAAGATTGTCATAGAGTGACTGCTTACCCCGTGTATTCATCGAATCAGGGTAAGTGCTTGTACCTTCTGGTTTGGTGATCTTCTCTGCCAGTTTTTTTACTTCTCTCAGATAGGCTTCATAATCAATCGCTTCTTCACGGCGCTGTGCAATCAGGGCATCTAATAACTCAGAC
>CAZWUO010000363.1:0-2435 GCA_964636675.1 uncultured Ectothiorhodospiraceae bacterium | reverse complement strand
GTACCTGTCAAATCCGTCAAGGGGCCATAATCAAAATCGGTTTCATTATTCATGGGTTTGTCCTCAAATCAAGTGATGTTATGTCTGTATAAAGCAGGGAGAAGCGCCTGAAATCCTCCAGCTATCTGATTATGCACATTTTTTGCCCGGAACTTCAAAGGTATCATCCGGGTTGATCAGCTCCATCTTGAGGGTGCTGGCCTGATAAATGATGTTGTCATTGTGCATCACTATACCGCTTGTGATCTTTTATGCATTAATTGCAACATCGCAAGCCAGTATCAAAAAGGACAATGATCAAAAAAGGAGGGGGCACATTCAACCTGCAAGTGCACAGGGCAATCGGGCTTAAATTGAATAAGATATATACAATTTTCTGATGTTTTAGGATTAAATTCCATTTGACACATGACTTATTAAATTTTCGGCTTAATGATGATGCTTATTTATAAAGTCAATACAAAAAACCATATTTCTGTCTGTGTTTGATCATTAGACGATCAAAATTATCTATATTTAAGCCCGATTGCCCTGGCAAGTGCACCATTGGCCATTCTAAACATCTCGCAAGATGTATTACGTCAGGATGTGCGAAAAGGCAACAAGGTTTTATTCACCAGGGCCACCCATTAAAATATAACAAATAATCAATAAGTTACATCGGCACACGGTCCTTGATAACGGGGTAAAAACCTGGTCCTTTATTATACACTGCCGAACAGATACGCTGGAAACCCGGGGTTACCGACCCTGGTAGCATGATAATAACTGACAGGATAATAAACCCCCTGGTACGTGATCTATGTGCCGGATGGTGCAAAAGGAGGGGTGTTGTGAGGTATACCCCTATCCCGGTTATGCAACAAACATGAGTAGGCAATGAACATACGAAAATTTCAAAAGAACGATAAAGTACCGCTAACTCGACTCTGGAGAAGGGTTTTTCCTGATGACCCTCCACATAATGACCCTTCAAGTGTTATAGAGGCAAAGCTTGCAGTCGATGATCTAATTTTTGTGGCTGAGATTGATGGTAAAATTATTGGTGCATGTATGGCTGGGTACGATGGGCACCGTGGTTGGTTATATGCTGTTGCTGTTTCATCAGAACACCGTAAGCAGATATTGGTCAGCAATTAGTTATTCATGCTATACAAGCGCTTAAAGAACTTGGTTGTATTAAGGTAAACCTGCAAATTCGTGCAATAAATACAGAAGCAGCAGCATTTTATAAGTCACTGGGGTTTTCAACCGAAGAACAATTAAGCATGGGGGCATTCATTTGACATAACGTTGTCGGCAGGCAAGGTGTATGATTGATATCCCAACACATCAAGGAGCAATAAAATGACAAATGAAAATCCAGATATTATTTCCCATATTTCTATTGGCACGAACAATTTTGAGCGTGCCGTTATTTTCTATGACAAAGTGCTATCGACCCTTGGGTGCAAACAAATTATGAAATACCCTGGTGCCGTTGCATATGGCCGGGAATTCCCGGAATTTTGGGTTCAAATACCCATAGACGGGAATCCTGCAACTATTGGAAATGGGTCACATGTTGGTTTCATTGCCAGCTCGACAGAGGAGGTACATGCGTTTCACCAGGCAGCTTTAGAAGAAGGGGGCGTCGATGATGGTGCTCCCGGGCCAAGGCCAGATTATGGAGAGTCATATTATGGATGCTTTATTAGAGACCTGGATGGAAACAAGATAGAAGCAACTTTCTGGAAAGAAGAGTCATAGTCGTAGCAAAAATACCTGCATAAGTCTCAGTTGCTATTGGTTAATCAGCCCCACTTTGAGGTCGTTGGCCTGATAAATGATTTTGCCATTGTGTATCACCATACCATCTGCGATCCCCATGGACATTGGTTTTGTGAACACGCGTTTGATGTGTAACCGGTACTGGATCGATCCCGCATTCGGGTATATTTGTCCACTGAACTTCACTTTACCGACACCTAATGCTCGACCTTTACCCGGTAATCCGGACCAGCCGAGAAAAACACCGAGCAATTGCCACAAAGCATCAAGACCCAGGCAACCGGGCATGACAGGATCTCCCGGGAAATGACAGCTAAAAAACCAGTGGTCCGGGTGGATTTTCAGGTTTGCATCAAGCTGGCCTTTATCAAAATTTCCCCCGGTGTTGGCAATATGGCTGATCTGGTCAATCATCAACATCAGGGAGCTCGGTAGCTGGGCATTCCCCGGACCAAAGAAGTTTCCATTCGCCATCGCTAGAATTTCTGTGTTTGAAAACTGCATTCTTATTCTCCAAATAACAAGACAGAGCGCAGCTTTGCGGAATTTCAGGTGTGGCGATTGTAAAAATCGGACTTGAATATGAATTAAGGGTTAAATTGGCCTGTTTTCAGCATATGCAGCAGAGTTTGAGTGATGAAAATCCAACGCAAAGGCGCGGAGAT
>CAZWUO010000362.1:0-2441 GCA_964636675.1 uncultured Ectothiorhodospiraceae bacterium | reverse complement strand
AAAGACGCAGGGAATGCCTTGTATTGAAGCAGAAAGGAACTATTTACAGGCACTTTCCCGGAAAGGCTTGATAATTCAACTCACAAACTATACTTAAAGAAATTCACTGAATATTATTTTCAGAAAGAAGGATTTAGTGTGGAAAACAGCCACAAATAAAGTTACAAATTACTCTTTGACTACCCTATGACAGGTTGATCAGACCTTTGCAATTTACAATACAATAAGGGCTTGGTACACCGAAGAAAACCTATCCGTTTGATGATAGAGCTGCTCTTGTTCAAGCGGCTAGAAAACCTAAGCGATGAAGAGGTTGTCGTGCAATGGAAACTTAACCCGTACTAACAGGGTTTTTGTGGCGCAACGAAATTCCAGCAAAGTCTGCCATGCCACAGTTACAGAGCTGGTACATTTTCGAAAGCGTATTGGCAAAGAAGGGTTCGAAACGATCTTCCAAATAAGCATTGCTTTACACGGTCGATATGCTCGGGAAGATACGATCAATATTGATACCATGGTTCAAGAAAAACAATCACCTGCCCAACAGTTAGCAATCAAGATTATCAAACGACTCAATAAAACGGCCAAATACCATGAAATTCGGCAACGATGCACCTACTTTAAAGAAAGCACACTCAAACTAAAAATCTGGACAACTAAACGGCGAGTGGTCGTCACCCGGCGGAAAATTGTTAGCGACATCGTTTCTTTACCAGAAACACCACCGCAACTTCAACACGACCAACAGCAACTTGCTTTTATTGAAGCCGCCGAAGATTTTAAGGTTTTTGAATATGACGTCTTAGTCACCTCATTGCCTGATGGAATACTCACTATCACACAGTTATATCGAGATCGAGCGGGGGGAAATTTAACTTTTGTGTCTCGCTTAGTTTTTATTAATGCTAAATCCAGTAGGTGTACTTGGCAACGTACCTGCCGATTGAAGTATAAACTCTCCTTTAATTAAGTTGAACGAATCATAAACACCCGTACCAGAAAACATAAGATGAAAAGTTTTACCGTCAGGACTTAGCCAGTTTGGTGTTTTTGTCGGCATGTTGTAAATTAGCCAAGGCCCACTAAAATTTCCCCAATTTTCATTGTACTGCACTGTAGTCCACGGCCCCCATGGATTTTCTGAATCAAACATTCCTAATCGACCTAAACCACTGTTTGTCCATGCACCATGAGCTACCGCCATAATATATCGTTGCAAACCTGGGTTGTATATAACTGTAGGAATGCCAACACCGGCGGGGTCGGTAAAGACTGACTGACGATTAGCAATATCGGCATCCCATATAGGATTATTTCCATCCATACCCGCGTAAAACTGATATTGCGCGCGATCAGTAATCGCATTGCGCGGAACTCGAGCCATTTCGATTCCCGGCTTCCCTGAAACACGTTTAATGCCGTACATATACACATAGCTATCACGTGCACCCGCATTATTTTTACCAAAATTTAGAAAAGTGACCTCACCAAATACACTGCCTATAAAATTCCAACTTGTGACTTTCTGCCAAGTTACGCCGTTATTAGATGACCAGGCTAATTGAAAGCGAGAATCTGCCACATCTTGTTTATTAATCCAAACGTAAAGATTATTGTTGACTGCAATTAATCCCACACCCTTTCCGCACTCTGAACAACCCCAGGTTGCGGAGTTTTCTGGATTTGCACCACCGTTCACATTACTCGTAGTAAAACTAGTCGGTGAACCGTTAATGCGAGAAAACCCCATACTCACGCGGCCTGAGCTATTATCTCCACCAAATCCTCCTCCATCACCAAAGGAGGTATATAACTGATCGTTTTCCGCCCATGTCACCGGCCATAAATCACTTCCAGGTGCCATCCGAATAAGATTGTTAAAATCCCATGTTATATTGGCTATAACGGTACTAGGCGGATACGGAGGAACTGCTTGCGCTCGCGCTATCGATTGATAAGAAAAAAGTAAACAAACTACTAACAATGCTCTGAAAGTCGCTTTAATAACTCTCAAATGAACACCAATATCTCCAAATATTCGTCTTGTTACGAACTGCTTATAACCTGTCATAATATTAACCTTATAAACTCTGTTACAGACAGGGCAATCGGGATTAAAATCAACCAATTGCATCTGCAAGCAAAAAAACCTTCGTCCCATCCCGCCTTCTTTAATACTCTTGCCTCTATGCTTGTTTTGCTTTTTTTTGTTTAAGAAAATTTAAGGTAATAAGCCGAACAACAGCCATATTTTGTGCCGCAAATCCTTGCCGTATACAACTATCATCTTCTCTAAATGTGACATCAAGACACCAGTGCAGTGTATTTTCAATGCCCCAATGTTTGCGACCTACCCCAAAAATAAAACGGCATCCACATCGATTGATGAATATATACCCGTGGCGTTATAGATTTAGGTTTTTAGTGTACGTCATATTCCT
>CAZWUO010000361.1:0-2443 GCA_964636675.1 uncultured Ectothiorhodospiraceae bacterium | reverse complement strand
GACTGCAAAGCCACCTTTAAGCAGTTTGCGAATTCGCTTAGGCAATCATAAAAGTCTTCGCGGATTTTTAGATTTGTATCAACCATCTCAACCCCAGCGCCATCAGATAAAGAGTGTTCCTGCATCTTGGGAATAATGACCTGACGAAGTTGTTCTATGTCACCCTTGTTCTTTACATCTTTGAATATTTCCCATAGGTTTTTATAATACATCGGGAGCTTTTTATACTCGGTACTCATTTGATGATAGAGACCTGCTAGGTCGTCGATATCAAACCCACCCTGAGTACGTTTAGCCAAGTCCTGATATTTTGCTATCGTCGTATCTAGTTCAGCCAATATGCCGCGATAGTCTATCAGCAAGCCGAATTTCTTCTTCTCATGCAGACGATTTACACGGGCGATGGCTTGAATAAGCGTGTGATCTTTTAAGGGCTTGTCTATATATAGAACTGTATTCTTAGGCTCATCAAAGCCAGTCAGCAGCTTATCAACAACGATCAAAATTTTCAGGTCGTCATCTTCTTCAAAGCGTTTAACAATATTTTTGGTATAAGCCTTTTCGTCTTCAGAACCTATATTCTCTTTCCACCACTTGGCGACTTCAGGAACAGTGGACTCGTCAACATCTGTATTGCCTTCTCTTGTATCGGGTGCTGACATGACAATGGCTGATTCAAATAAACCCAGCTCATCCATGAACTGCTTATATTTGACAGCAGATAATTTACTATCGCAAGCAAGCTGGCCTTTTAAACCATCATCAATATTTTTTACAAAGTGATTAGCTATATCATAGGCAATTAAACGGATACGGTCTTCTGACTGGTAAACATGACCTTTCTTGGCGAATTTCTTTTTAAGGTCTGTTTTCTGCTCTTCTGTAAGGCCTTCAGTAATACGATCAAACCAACGATCAATGGCTCGGTCATTTACATCAAGATCAGGGATGCGCTCCTCATAAAGTAATGGCGTAACGGCTTTATCTTCAACCGCCATTTGCATGGTGTAGGCATGAACGATAGAGCCAAATTTGCTGACTGTTTTTTCATCTTTTAACAATGGCGTACCAGTGAACGCGATAAATGATGCATTAGGCAGTGCCCGACGCATACGGATATAGTTTTCACCGCCTTGGGAGCGGTGACCTTCATCGACCAGAACGATAATGTCTGCGCTTGGGTTGTGGCACTCTGGCATTTTTGCAGCAATGGTAAATTTATTAATAATAGAGAATATGATTCTCTCATTGCCTTTTGATATTTGCTCGGCAAGTCGTTTGCCTGATGTGGCAATGGCTGCTTCTTTATCTTTTCTGCTGGCAAGTTCACCACCGCTACTGAATGTTTTACTAAGCTGGCCTTCCAAATCAACACGGTCAGTGACTACAACAATTCTGCATTGCTTTAGGGTTTCATGAAGGATAAGCGCTTTGGATAGGAAAACCATGGTGAATGACTTACCTGATCCCGTGGTATGCCAGATTACACCGCCTTGCCTTGCGCCGCCTCTTTCAACGTTAGGGTCTTTTGTATTGATGCGTTCAATCAGTCTTTTTATTCCGAAGACCTGCTGATAACGCGCGGCGACTTTCCCAATTTTTTTATCGAACAGCACATAAAAACGAGTCATCTCAATAAGACGAGACGGTGAAAGCAGGCTAACAATAAGCCTGTCCTGATCGGTTACGGCAAGCTCACCACCTGCAATAAGGTTTTCATACCATTCAAGGTCATGCTTAGGCCTGTGTAAAAACAAGTTATCTTTGGCATCGTCACTCAATACTTTGTTCTTTATTGCGTAAAACTCCCCTTCGTTTATGTCTTCTTCTCGCCAAGGTGCCCAAAATTTTGAGGGTGTTCCTTGTGTCCCATAGCGACCATCAGCCCCGTTAATCGAAAATAGAAGCTGGGCATACGCAAATAGATGGGGGATTTCGTCGTTGCGCTGATTACGGATATTTTGAGAAATGCCTTCTTCTATCGTTGGCGATTTTTTAACATGACCATCAGGACGCTTTGCTTCAATAACCGCAAAAGGAAGACCATTCACAAAACAGACAATATCTGGCCTGCGCGTCTCATAATAAGAAGAGCCAACGCCACCTGTTCTTTGTACGGTAAGTTCTTCGGTATATAGAAAGCTATTGTTATCAACGTTATTCCAGTCAATGATCTGGATTGTTGGATTAATCTTTTTACCGTCTATAAATTCTCTAACTGATATGCCGTATAGAAGATGGTTATATATTTTTTCATTGGCTACGTTTAAGCCTTCGTTTAAGGCTGGTGAACATAACTCTGCAATGACATTATCAATGGCATTTTCGGAAAATGAGCGTTCTTTGCCTGCAAAAGTAAAACGGCGTTTACGAAGTTCATCTCTCAATACATCACGTAAAACCACTTCACTGGTCTTGCTATTTCGTGCAGACAAAACTTGTT
>CAZWUO010000360.1:0-2467 GCA_964636675.1 uncultured Ectothiorhodospiraceae bacterium | reverse complement strand
GTTGGACGCGAAATAATTTTGCAGGCGCGGGCTATTCAAGTGAATGATAAAGAACAGAATTTAGATAATACTAAGCTAAAAGCATTCCATGACACTTTGTTATCACAAGGTTCAATTGCATTGCCGCAAGTTATTAAAACGGTATTTGGCGATTCAGTATGGCAGCGTGTGCATGATTCTATGTTTGCTGATAGTGTTGCCGATTAATATGGTTGATTCATGTCGCATACTTATGCGGCTTAATCATGCTGGAGTAAAAAAATAATGTCAGTTTTAAAAAGACCAGAGACAACGGCTGGGATGCGGCATATCGCACTCAATGTGAGCAAACTTGATGATAGTGTCGATTTTTATACTCGACTTTTAGGTATGCGCATCGAATGGCAACCAGATGAGGATAATTATTATCTAACATCGGGTAATGATAATCTGGCTTTGCACAGAGCGGCGAGCGCCATAGAAGAAAACAGTGCGCAGTCACTGGATCACTTGGGTTTTATTATCGATAAAGCAGATGATGTACAGCGGTGGTTTAAATTCTTGAAACAGGAAAAAGTCGAGATGTTAACCGAGGTTAAGGATCACCGTGATGGCGCACGAAGTTTTTACTGTAAGGATCCTGATGGCAATGTGGTACAGATTATTTATCATCCACCACTGAGTACAGGCGATTAATCGCTTACAAACTCTGAAAAAAATCCATAGAGAAGACGTGCATACTATATATAGTATGTTGTTCCTGTCATTACCTTTGACATGGCTGTCATCAATGTTTTAACCGTGGGTGGCAATGGCGCAGCGCCATTTTCTATTGCAGTAGTGGCGTGTTTTAGTTCATCAATTTTCATTTGCTCAAGGATCGCGCGGCTTCTTAAATCGCCGCCGGGTAATTTGTTTAAGTGTGACTCCAGATGCTCTACTACCTGATTTTCTGTTTCAGCTAAAAACCCTAGGTTCCATTTGTCACCGATTGCACCAGCAAAAGCCCCTATAGCAAAAGAGCCTCCATAAACTAGCGGATTGATGAAGCTCGTGTGGCTTCCAAGTTCGTTGAGTCTATTTTTTGTCCACTCAAGGTGATCGTTTTCTTCTAGGGCAGCTTCCTGTAGTTTTTCTTTAATCTCGATGTTTTTAGCGGTGAGTGCCTGCCCTTGATACAATGCTTGAGCTGAAACTTCGCCGCTATGATTAACGCGCATCAGCCCTGCGATGTTTTTTCTTTCCTGATCTGAAAATTCTGCATCAGATACGTTTTCGGCTGGATAAGGACGATCAGTTACCATGGGTTTGCCAAAGAGTGTTCGCAGTGCCGTGTCTGCACTTAAGATGAGTCGGTCAAAAGGGGAATAATTACGCATAAGGGTATATTGCTGCTTTAGCGCCGGCGGTGCAATATGTTTGAGCCATGTTTGGTAATTAATTAAGGAGAATGTGTGTGTCACATTACAAATATCACGTATTTTTTTGTACAAATGATAGGGAGGGAGGCAAGCAGTGCTGTGAGCAGTGCAATGCTACCGAAATTCGTGGCTATGCAAAGTCTCGAATAAAAGAGCTGGGCTTGTCAGGAGAAGGCCAGGTCAGAATAAATACGGCCGGATGTTTGGATCGTTGTGAACTTGGCCCGGTTATCGTGGTCTATCCTGAAGAGACTTGGTATACCTACCTGGATCGTGCAGATGTTGACGAAATTATTGAGAAACATTTGATAGGTGGGGAGAAGGTTTCTAGATTGCTTATAGATAACTAGTTGAATTCTAAGATTTTAAATTTTATAAACTGCTGTTGATTTAAGAATAATTGACATCTTATTGAAAATATTATAATATACTTATATTCAATTAGTAGTGCAATCAATTGAGTTTTTTCATATTTCCTCCATCCTCCCTTTGGTGGTAATTTTTAACGCGGATTTTTAATCCGCGTTTTTTTTGCCTACATGATATAGGCAGGGCTCTGCGTCTCTGCGGTTAATTGTCTGTGGCTTTAGAGTGAAATCATGGTTAATACTTCACTTGCTAGCAATCCCTGTAGTTATATTATTATTTTAACTTCTTGATTTTAAAGTGTATATTTATAATTTAATCCATATCGCATTTTAATATATACCCAATGATTAAGTTGATTTGGTATTAACTGGGTTGCGAGCCAAGTGAGATAATAAAAAATAGGCATTATTTTTACTAAATAATGAGCAATGGACTTGTCTGGTAACTCAAATGCCTGTAATATTCCGCCTCTTTGTCGAGCCCGTCCAAATTTGGGCTCGTCATGCATTCAAATAGATATAAGAAGATATACTGGATTAGTATGAAAACCATAAGCGCAAAAGCGGATGATGTAAAACGTGACTGGTTTCTAGTTGACGCCGATGGTAAAACGTTGGGTCGATTGGCAACAGAAATAGCACGTCGTCTACGCGGTAAACATAAAGCAATTTACACTCCACATGTGGATACTGGTGATT
>CAZWUO010000359.1:0-2473 GCA_964636675.1 uncultured Ectothiorhodospiraceae bacterium | reverse complement strand
CGCTGTATTTCAATGCGTTCTATATAATTGATTTCACCCCAACGCGGTAAACTATATAAGTTGCGCAAATTGACTGGGGCATCAAACTGACTGATACGCTCAGCCCAATCAAGTCGTATACTGGGCAATATTTCGGCAAAATGAATGTACAAACAGTTTGCAACCCGTTCAATTTGATTTAATTCCTTCGCGGCCATATTACTGGCCCCCATCCTTCCATGATTACCATCGATGATATCGCCTAAAGAAATAACGTCATTGGCATGCTCCCTGGTTTCATTCCAGCCAAACCGGTCAAACCTGGCAAGATCTATCAACGCTGTTTGCTTGCGTTGTAATGACACTGCCTGATGAGAAGCCAGTAAGGTTTTATTAATTCCAAGGGCCAAGCGGTTCAAACCGTCGTATTGGAAATTCAATAAGCGGTGTTTGCTTGTTTTGGTTTTAGCACGTAACTTTGCGCTTTTTATCAATACCCGCAAATCATTAAGCCGGTTAATACGTTTTAATATGTTTTTTGAAAACACAAACCATTTTAGCGGTGCTTCTCTTATAACATCCATCATGGCCGATATTTCTTCAGGTACAGACTCTTCATCCACATTGCAAACAGGCAATGGTGCTTCCGACAAATCCGGATGCAAGGTATGTACAGGAGTGCTTAATAATACATCAGAGAAACGAGGTCTGCGGAACACCAAAAACGGCACATGTTCTTCAAGAATGGCATTTCTACGAGCATTGATACCTGCTAATCGCTCAAGTTCTTCAGCTTTCAATGCGCGTGAAACTGACACATCATGCCGTGTTTCTGCCAGTTCATCAGCAATAACTTTAAGCCGCGTATCCATCCTGCCTCGTATTTTTCGTAGCTCTACAATGGAGGACTTGCACCGCGATATTGTCACTTTGTAAGATTTTATCCTTCCCTCGATAAGACGGAGAAATGCCGTGGTGTTTTCCATAGCTTTGACCCCGGCATTGACCTGGGCCGATTCATCATCCTCAGCCGAAGGGTCATGGTCACCCCGTAGTATCTCTGCTATGGTGCCAGCATTTATGTCTGCAAATGTCTTCGAGGTATCATTACCATCTGTATCTTTAAATCCTGGAACCTGGAGATCACCGACAAAAATATCTAAATTCAAAAAACCTTGCAAAGTATCTGCTTTACTCGCCAGTCCGGCATTTTTAGTTTCCGTAGATACGGGCTGTTGTAGACGTTCTCCCACAGTCACATTTTTAAACGTATGAAAGTTACCAACAATAAATGATTGCTCTTCTATGTCCAGGGGAGTGGTAGACTTAGTTCCAAGAAATAAACCATTGCTAGTTGTATCTTTTCCTAATACCGCCTTGATATTAGTTGATGACCGGTCAATTGTTTTTGAATCAGTCTTGCCAAAGATAACCTCCGTCGGTATGCCGCCCGAAACTGTAACACCCCCTCCTGTCGCAGTTGCAGAAGTTTTTTCACTCAGATCACCGGAGACAAACAAGTCTGTATTTACAAGGGATGCCCGTGATGTTCTTGATGGAGTTGCAGTCGTTTCGGAATTGCGCAAACCAGCGGTATTCTCAGTAGCCGGTAGCTGTGCTTTAAGCAGCAATGCTACATCTGTAATTTCTTTTCTTGTCGCTGCAGCGGTATCGCCTTTAGCGATAGAAGCTAGTACCGGCGACGTAGCCAATCTACTAGCTTCAACATTTCCTAAAACAAATTGACGAACACGATAAATGTCTGTTTGCAAACGAAGAAAACCGAAGTCTACTTTGTCATTGGCTTTATCGACTTTTTCCTGTAGAAAACCAATATATTCTTCGATGCCAACTTCATCCAGTTTACTTTTTTCAGCTACTGATAAAAAGGTTTTGCTATTAATAAAAGTTTTCAATTCTACAAACGCGGCAGTTTCATAAACGGGTTCGAAATCCTCTAAAACAGGTTCGCTATTATCATCCACGGTAATTGTCGTAGCATAATCTTCGTTTTCTATGTCCCCAACGTAATTTTTTTCAACAAGCCTTGGTACAAAAGTGAAGCTCGTACTCTTTACATCATAATTATGAACCTGAACAGCAAGTATGTTTTCCCCTGTAAGCAGGATCTTTGTCTCTGTAGCCGACAGTAAAGTCCCTATATCAAACTCCGTTGCAACTAGCTCCATTTCGGCATCGGCAGGAACATTAAATTGTTTATTAGTTAAATTATGATCTGCAATTTCCTGTCCATTTAAATAGACAACGAATCCACCATTTGTCACTATTACAAGTTTGTAGTTTGTTGCCTGGTCAAGTTCAGTCAGCGTAAATATTTTACGGAAAAAGACAGAAACATAGCTGTCCTGCATATCCTCTAGTTGGGTTGCATTATCGGCTGAGCCGTAACCAATACCTGTTGTCCCCAATGACCAGCCAGCATCATTAAAGCTCGATTGATTCCAGCTTACAGGTGGTTCCGCGGTTCCTTTCA
>CAZWUO010000358.1:0-2503 GCA_964636675.1 uncultured Ectothiorhodospiraceae bacterium | reverse complement strand
CAATCACTTGCCTCAGGCGATTTTCAAATTCACCTTTCATACTGGCACCGGCTTGTAGCAAGCCAATGTCCAATACTCGCAAGGTGACATCCCGCAGTGAAGGCGGTACGTCACCACGGACGATGCGCAATGCAAAACCTTCTACTACAGCGGTTTTACCCACACCTGCTTCGCCGGTGAGTATGGGGTTGTTTTGGCGGCGACGCATCAGGATATCGACGATCTGACGAATCTCATCATCACGTCCCACTATGGGGTCAATGTCGCCATTACGGGCCTGTTCGGTGAGGTCTGTGGTGAACTGCTTCAGGGCTTGTTGTTTGCCCATCTGCGCCGGAGGAATAGCACCGCTGGCCTCGCCGGGTTCGGCCCCGGTTTGAAAACCATCGGTGGCCTGCAGTGCGGCTTCCGGCGAACCGGCCAGCACTTCATCAAAACGATCACTCAAGGTATCGAACTTAACTTTTTCAAACTCTTTGGAGATACCATAAAGCGCGTTTCGTAATCCTGATGTTTTGAGAATACCAACAATCAAATGACCCACACGCACCTGAGATTCACCAAACATCAGGGTACCGTAGACCCAGCCGCGCTCAACGGCCTCTTCAACATGGGAGGAGAGATCGGAAATAGAGGTTGAGCCACGCGGCAGCCGATCCAGCGTTTCTGTAAAATCTTTTGCCAGCGTCGATGGATTGATATCAAACTGTTTGATGATGCGGTGGAGATCAGAATCTTGCAGCTGCAAAATCTGATGCAGCCAATGAACCAGTTCAACATAGGGGTTACCACGCAATTTACAAAATACCGTTGCGCCTTCGATTGCTTTGTAACCCACACTATTCAGCTTACCAAATAGTGCAACGCGCCCAATTTCAGCCATGACTATTTTCTCCTGCCAGCCCTTTGATAACAGTATCCCCACGATCCACAGAGAGATAACCTGAGTGCAGCCAGGTTGACCACCCCAGTTGATTCTCTCCACCTAATACAAATTCAGGCACTTCCTTTTTTTTCAAAACAAGATTGCTATCCCAGTCAAACTGTAAGCCAATGTAGTTTTTCACCACGGCGATAACACATTTCAAATCTTCACCCCCCGGCAACAGGCGTTTAAATGCCGCAAAATTTAACGGTCCAAACCGCAGTCGAAATTTGTGCTGGCAACCCCAGGCCTTTTCACCCACTAACGTTGTTTGACCTAAAGCGCCGGTCTCTTCGCTCTCGCCCAGACGCCACTGACTCTCTTTGGGCATCGGCATCCACTCGCCAATAAACTCATTGACCGTCACGGGCATATTGAAGTAGCCACTTAACATTGCCGCCAGACCATCGGCGTTATGGACTTGTTTTGAAAGCAAGCCAGAAAAATATAGCTTGGCCCGATCAGGTAACTCATCTCGTTGATGTAACGATGGCATGCCCTGGCCAAACAAGGCACCGATGTATTTTTTAAATTGATCCGATGCTTCACGGTCAAAATTCACCGTCGGTTCCTTGTTGGCCCAGGCCCGATAAAACAGCGATAACATGCGGTGATGAAACATATCAACAAATCGGGCAAAGGTCGGATCTTTAGCGTGTTTAAGCCTGTCTTTGGCATGTTCGGTCAGGTGTGCGGGCAGTGCGCCATGGGGCCCGAACAGACCATGAAAAAAGCTGCTTAATCGCGCCGGTGCGCCGTCTTTTCCCTGTTCAAAAAAATCCAGCGTTGAGTTGGCAAATGCAAGTGAGGGGGTTTGATCCAGGCGCACCGGGTCGCTCGCCGGTCTCAGGGACTGACCAAGACGGGGGGAGTCTGCCGCCGCGCATTCAATGCAGCGCAGGGCCAGAAAAAAACTGAATTTTTCAGGCGATTGTTTGAGTAAATCCAGCGTGTCTAAATCAAGTGTATTTAAATCGTCGGACATCGCCCCACCCTCACTGGCCAACGCATAATCTCCCCTCGGCTGCTGCTTCTGACAACGGTTTGTGTAAACGAATTTATCGCGACATAACGCGCCAAAAATTGTTCCAGTACCGCGCCCAATAAAAAGATGCCTACGCCTTCAAAAGCCATCTCTTCGAACTCAAGTGTGATCTCCACGCCTCGCGCCATGGCCATGGGCCCCGAAATTGGCACCCGGCGTATCACCGGTTGGGAGGAGACAGATAACAAGCCATTAATTTGTTTAGTAAGCGATGCATCGTTTTTATCGCTATACAAACGCAATAAATCACGCAATGCCTCGGCCCCTTTGCCTTCGCTGTTATCAACCAAAGAAAGGTAATTAAGTGACAGGTGGCTGATTAAATCCCAGCTTACACTGCCCGGGCTATGCGCTGGCACGGGTTTGGTTGGGCCAGCAACACAGCGCACCGAAACCACCGGGGCGCTTGATTCCATCGTGAAATCTGTTTTGCCTTTGCCCACCGGCATATGTAGCGGCAAATCGCGGTTAGTACAAAGCAGGTCAAGACCGAGCTGTCTTAATTTACTCGAATACGGTGCTTCGTTGGCATC
>CAZWUO010000357.1:0-2508 GCA_964636675.1 uncultured Ectothiorhodospiraceae bacterium | reverse complement strand
GTAGATTACGTAGCCATTCTTCATGAATATCCATAGTCCAACGAGCACGAAACATCCCTGTCATGCCTAAATACATTAATATGTATTAGACGACAATTAACCTGGCCTGTACGCGACAATTAAGATGGCCGGTTTTGATATAATCAGGCATTTGAATGAAGAGTGACAAATGCCTGGAAAACATGTAAATCAAAATCAGGTTAATTTATATATGACAACACGAAAAGAAGGATTAAGCCAAGTCGCAGCGGCTGCAAAATCCGGAATATCAGAACGATCGGCACGACGTATCGAAAATGGCCAACATACGGTCATTAAAAAGCGCAGAACCTATCGGACAAGAAAAGATCCATTGGCAGGTGCATTTGAGGAACACCTCATCCCATTGCTGGAAAAAGAGCCATCATTAACGCCAATGACGCTATTTGAGGAGTTACTGGAGCGATGCCCGGATCAGTTTGACAGTCGCTGCTTACGCACTATTCAGCGACGTGTTAAACAGTGGTTGGCCACCGAAGGACCTCAAAGAGAAGTGATTTTTTTACAACATCACCAACCGGGTATTCAGGGGATTTCTGATTATACTCACCCAAAAAACTTCTCTATCACGGTCCATAAAAAGCCGTTAAAACACATGCTATATCACTATCGTTTAGTTTTTAGTGGGTGGACTTATGTGCAAGTTGTTTTAGGGGGCGAAAGTTTTGAATCTTTATCCAGTGGCCTGCAAAATGCCTTTTGGCAATGTGGTGGTGTACCCGTAGAGCACCGCACTGACAGCCTTAGCGCCGCGTTTAATAATCACTTTCAAGAAACGACATTAACTGAACGCTATCACTCGTTAAGTCAATTTTACGGTTTTAAAGCCACTAAAAATAATCCGGGCGTGGCCCATGAGAATGGCTCGATTGAAGCAAGTCATGGTCATCTTAAACGGCGAATTGAACAACAGTTAAAAATTCGAGGCAGTGCCGATTTTGATTGCATTGAAGATTATCAGCAGTTTGTTGAGGCGATAGTGAAAAAAATTAATCAAAAATGTAAATCGAGATTTGAACAAGAAAGACCAACACTCAAGGCGTTACCCAAAAGGCGTACACATGATTTTAGTGAACAGTACGTCAAAGTGACATCAAGCAGTACCATCACCCTTAAGCGTGTCCTTTATACGGTGCCATCTCGATTGATTGGTGAGCGTTTATTGACTTATATATTCGATGACCATTTAGACTTGTATTTGGGCCATCAATTAGTTTTAACACTTAAACGTAGTTATGCCTATGGGACGATAAGGACGCGTCACGTCAATTACAAAGATGTGATTCATTCTTTAGCGAAAAAGCCCAATGCCTTTAAACAGTCTCAATTGCGAGAAGACTTAATACCATCCGGTGATTTTAAGTTGATTTGGAAGCACCTCACTCAAGAAAACCTATCAGACGTAGCCTGCCATTATATGGTCAATCTTTTGTTGATAAGTGCTAACTACAACTGCGAAGCTGCGCTTGGACGATGGGTTTGGCGACAATTAGAAATGGGAGTTCGGCCCAGTATTGATCAATGTCGTTTGCAATTTTCCCCTCATATTGATCTACCTCTGATTAAAACGCATCAGCATGAACTGTGCGCCTATAACGCTTTAATGGAGCAATAACATGGCGAACATCCAAAGCCTACCTATATTATTAAAAGAATTGCGCCTTAGCGCCATCGCGACGCAATGGCAAACAATGGCCCATAAAGCAGAGCAGGAACAATGGAGCCCATCCGAGTTTTTAGCTCAACTGTGCGATTTAGAAGCGACTCATCGGTATGAAAATAAATTGAAGCGCTTATTAAAAGACAGTCAATTACCCCGAGGAAAACAGCTTAGCCAATACAAATTTAATGAAGTTACGGGTATCGCTGCACATAAAATAAAACAAAAAATAGAACATTTGGACTGGCTACGCCAGGGTCATAATGTGCTCATTTTTGGAGCGAGTGGTTTGGGCAAAACTCACCTAGCCGCTGCCATTGGTTATGGGTTAATAGAGAAATCTGTTCGAGTCAAATTCATTGCAGCGACCACGCTAGCTCAACAACTTCAAAAATCCAGAGAACAACTCTCGATTGAAGACACATTAAAAAAACTGGATAAATATGAGTTATTGATTGTTGATGATATTGGATACGTAAAGCCGACCGACAGCGAAGGACAAGTCTTATTTGAACTGATCGCACATCGTTATGAACGTGGCAGTTTAATCATTACCTCTAATCAGGCCTTCAGTGAATGGGACGGTATTTTTGGAGATAACATGATGACAGTGGCAGCCATTGATAGATTAGTGCATCACGCAGATATAATGCAAATAGAAGGAGAGAGTTATCGAAAAAAACAAGCTGTAAAATCAAAAGAATAAATCGGCCAAGTTAATTGTCGCTAGGCGGCCAAGTTAGTTGACGTTTGATACAGGGTATTGATGCTGATAATCTAGTGACCGTTAAACAGTTAATGGCGTTGTT
>CAZWUO010000356.1:0-2508 GCA_964636675.1 uncultured Ectothiorhodospiraceae bacterium | reverse complement strand
CCATTGAAGTTCCGGGCACACCATGTTTTATCGCATGCCATAACTTGTCTTGCGTTAACTTGGCACTCAGCCCCGGTAACGTAAAATCAGTGGGTGGCGGGATCAATGAAGCCCCGGCATGGCCTTTACCGTTTCCAGAAATCCCGTGACAAATTCCACAAAGCTTTGCGTAATTGTTTTTAGCTTCCGCGATAAATAATGGGCTTGCCTCATCAGCTGAGGCTCCTAAACTCAACAGCATAAAAACCAGTGGAGCACTTGCAAAATACCTGAAGCAATTAAGTCTTGCCCTAAATGTTTTTGCATGTTTTTTCATCAAATTATTTTGCATGAGCAAATTGTGGCGTAAAAAGCGGTTTTACGCTACCCTATTGCGCTAGCATTCTCTTTAAATAGTAAATAGGCAGCTAAAAAATAGCCTGGAAGACTTTATGCGGCATCAATTAAATTTCTGGTCTACGCTAAGACGCTCGTCTCGTATTCTGTCTCTTGCCGGAATAGGGATTATTTGCATTATTTGGCTGAAAATCAGCTATGGTGAGGCCATCATTGGAGACCCTCTTCTTGGAACCAATGATACCATATTGGGTTCGAAACACGATTTCAGTGGTTTGAACCGCCGTGCTGGCGTTGTCGCAATGCCAACCGTTGCCTTTTCCGATTATGGTAATCCATGCGTGTATTGTCATATTCCACCCGAGCAAGCAGATTCAGACGCTATTGCCAAGGGCGCGATTGAAGGCTGGAATAGATATGACCCCGCAACGGAAGGCTTTCAACTCTATAACAGTGTTCATCTAGACTCAAAAACCAGAACCCCCAGCCCCATCAGTTTATTATGCCTATCATGCCATGATGGCACCATGGCCGTCGATATGGTGGTGTTCCGCCCTGGTGAATTTGATAGTGCAGAAGATAAAGCCATGCACATGCGGATAAATAACGCAGATAATACGATTAGCTGTGGAAAATGCCATAATGGTCGCGTTGCCCACGATATCGCGATCAAACATCTTGGCCAAGACCTCACCAATGATCACCCAATATCTATGCGTTATGCGGGTTTTCTTAGATCGGATGAAGACTTCCGTCTACCGCACACGGCAGGTGGCTTTGACAACGGCGTAAAACTTTATGAAGGCCGGGTAGAATGCGCGAGCTGTCACAATGTTCATGACCCTGAAAAAGACCTATTTCTAAGGGTTAATTCCGATCTGCTGTGCCAAACCTGCCATACCAAATAAAAACACTCTTGCGTGGCAAACTAAACGAACACAATATGACCCCCCTTAAGGCCTCTATTAAGCTTATCATTATATTTTCTGTTGCTGCTGTCTTTACCAGTTGTAGCACACCAGAGCGTCGAGCTTTCAAGCCTCCTACTTATCCCGCGCCACCTGCAGAGCCACGATATATTTATGAAGGCAGCTTACGTACAAGCAATAGCATATCGGAACCTGATTTTGGCGATAAACTAAGAGCATTTGCCACCGGCACTACGATAGAACCGTACGGTCTTGCAAAGCCTTACGGGATCGCAGTGAAAAACGAACGGGTCTACGTCAGCGATACCCAACAACGTGCAATCGTGATGTTTGACCTTGCCGCGAACAAACTGAAAATTTTTGGCACTGAAGACCAAGGCAAACTACTAAAACCGCTCGGAATCACGATCAGTAACAATGGTGACGTATTTGTCGCTGACATTACCGCCAAACGTGTTGTGGTTTATGATGCGGATGGTAATTATCTGCGCACCATTGGGAATGAAAACTTTTTTGAACGCCCCACCGGTATTGCCTTATCACCGGATAGCACAACCCTTTATGTGATAGATACAGGAGGCATTGATAGCGATTCTCATCACATAGCCGTATTTAACGCTCTTAACGGTGACTTTTTGCAAACCATTGGGCAACGCGGCACGCAAGCAGGTGAATTAAATATTCCTTTGCAAGCAACCGTTACGCCTGACGGTAAAATTTACGTGGTAGATAGTGGAAATTTTCGAGTTCAAGCTTTTAACCCTGATGGCAGCGCTTCACATACCTTCGGCAGCATCGGCAGAAAAAGTGGACAGTTCTCACGCCCTAAGGGCATCGCATCAGATACTCTTGGTAACATCTATGTCGTAGACACAGCTTTCGGAAATCTTCAAATATTTACATCACAAGGTGAATTGCTGTTATTTATTGGAGACCGGGGAACCTCAGGGGCCCCTGGCCGCTTCAGCTTACCCGCTGGAATAGCAGTCGATGGATTAAATAGAATCTATGTAGTTGATCAGTTTTTTCGCAAAGTTGATATCTTTAGACCCATTAACACCCCTGCACGCAGTGTACTTAGTCGGCAATATCAGTCACCCTAGGCCTACAACAGGTCTATTGAGCCGTCTGCAACACTGAGAGTATTCTTCCGAGTTTCCATCCAACTTAACATATCTATCAATGCCAGAGGTTTACTTATAAAAAACCCCTGAGCAATATCACAACCAAGAGGAGTTAATAT
>CAZWUO010000355.1:0-2522 GCA_964636675.1 uncultured Ectothiorhodospiraceae bacterium | reverse complement strand
ACGGTATCTTAGAACATTCACCAGAGGCTATTCAACAATGGGCATTCGATCTTAGGAAGCGATTTAACAATCAAAAAATTGCCATCCGTCTAGAACTTAAGGCAGGGCCAGTTGTTTATGCATTGCTCAAATACAGCTTTATCGTATTATTTCCCATTCCACCAAGGGCACTGTCAAAATACCGAGAAGCGTTCACGCAAAGTGGTGCCAAGGATGACCCTACCGATGCCTATCTGCAATTAGATTATATGCTTCGACACGGCCACACCCTAAAACAACTTATCCCTGATTCTCCTGAAACACGTATATTAAAGCAATTTACGGAAGATAGGCGTACGTTAGTCAGTGAAAAGGTGCGTCTGTCCAATAGAATAACCGCCGCGCTAAAAGATTACTATCCACAAGTATTACAGTGGTTTGATGACATAGATACACAACTATTTTGTAAATTTATTCAACGCTGGCCAACACTTCAATCGGTAAAGAAAGCAAACCACTCTACGTTAACAGTTTTTTTTACATCACATAATTGTGTTTCTTCAATTGTCATCAATCGTCGATTGTCTGCCATCAAATCCTCAATGGCACTTACGAATGATCCGGGGGTGATTGTGCCTTCACAACGGTTCGTTCTCGCACTGGTCGCACAACTGAGTCTATTGCTGGAAAACATACATCAGTATGATTTGGAGATTGCCAAACAATTTCGATGCCATGCCGAGTACGATATCTTTAGTTCCCTTCCAGGTGCCGGAGCTGTTTTTGGACCACGCCTGCTAACTGCTTTTGGTACTCAGAGAAATCGATTTGATAGTGCGGATGAAGTGGCTCGCCTGTCTGGCATTGCTCCTGTACTCGAACGTAGCGGTAAAAAACAGTGGGTGCATTGGCGATACTCTTGTCCTAAGTTTTTGCGACAATCTTTTGTTGAGTGGGCAGGTTTAACGCCGCGCTATTCTTTTTGGGCTAAAGCGTATTATGATAAACAGCGGGCACTAGGGAAATCTCATCAGGCTACTATACGCGCTTTGGCATTTAAATGGATTAGGATTATTTTTAGGTGCTGGAAAGACAAAAAACCTTATGATGAAGCAAAATATCTTTTCGCTTTGAAAAAACGTAATAGTGATCTACTTAACGTCTAATTTTACTTGACGAAGTACTCAGAGTGTATCGTTAGGTCAATGTATGGCGGAGTTCTTTTTTAAGTTCTTCAACAACCTTGTCCCCTAATTCTATACATTTATTAAATTGGTTCCATGTTTTGCGCACAGCCGCTTTCCTTTCATCATCTCCTCGGTCACGTGCCTCCTCCCACAATCCTCTTGAGACTGAAACATCTCTACCAAGGTTAAAGTATTCGTGTACTTTCGCACTCAAAGCCTTGCTAAAATAGAACTCTGTTAATTCAACATACTCGTATTTACTCCAGAAATCATATTCAGGGAAATGCACACCTTTTGCACGAAGTAACGATTGAATACCTAAAATTCCTTTATATGTTTTTAGCTTTTCGGAGTGCAGTGCAATTTCATTGGCCTTGTTCGCAGCTCTTACAGTGGCTTTTGCATAAACAACAGCTAAGCACGAAATAAAAAGCGCCCCAAGAGAAATTAAGTTTCCAGTATCGTACATGTTTCTTATTGACCTAACAGTTTTATTCTAACGAAGGTGCATACTATCCCCTTGCAGCCTATTTTTCACTATCAAATATTTGACACCCCTAAAAAACTCATAAAAACAAAGACTTGATGTTTTTTCTTGTTTGATACTCAGAAATAGGTAACACCTTTCATCTATTTTTCTTGCCACCTATTTCGTGGTTCATTTTTTGGAAACGTGAATATTTCACAATATAACAATGTGTTAACCATGCACCGAAAACTAATATTTCGGGATAGGCAGCACCTTTCGTTGATTTCTGCTTATTATATTTGCATTGATAGAATTACACGATGTTGATACTGTATAAAAAACAGTATTAATAAATAGAAGAGAATGAATGTGGATGACATTCCCATTTTTATTCCGATTAAACCCGTAAAACAGATTGATCGCTTACGGTTTTATATTCGTTCTCGTGGTGTCATCAGTCCGGTGGATGTTTAACTCTTAGTCATTGCTAGGCACTGAGTCTATAATCTAAAAGGTGGGGTGACTTTTCCAAGAGTTCCAATAATACTTTGGTAGGGCCTGTAGGTTTTCTTTTTCCCTGCTCCCATTGCCTAACTGATGATGGACTAACATTTAGTAACTTAGCAAAAACACTTTGACTAAGATTCATATTTTTTCGAATAGCTTGGATTTTCTCGCCAGTTAGTTCCACATTGGGTATCGTAATACCCAATGAATCAAGTTCCTTTTTCGTAAAGGATACTCCTGATCCTACATTAATCATATCCTGAACTGTTTCAGAAATTGCATCTTTAACTGAATTTCTCATTTTGACACCTCTATACCCGTGGCGTTATAGATTTAGTTTTTTAGTGTACGTCATATTCCTTTCATGACGAGGCGAAATG
>CAZWUO010000354.1:0-2537 GCA_964636675.1 uncultured Ectothiorhodospiraceae bacterium | reverse complement strand
GCATCGTCAAAAAACAACTCATAAAAATCCCCCATCCGATATAATAACAACTCGTGGGGATGCTCAGATTTAATACGCAGGTATTGCGTCATCATTGGGGTATTTTTTTGAGTGTTAGAAATCGTTTGATTTTTCGTCATATAAGCATTTGATATTATGAGTGTTTTTATTGGGCTTAATGTTAAATGATTAATTTACTGATATTTTATGAAAATTTTCAGTTAAATAGCTCTTTTAACCATTATAACGAAGACTCTTAAAGATGTTTACAAAAAGCTAGGGTTTCTTTTGGTAAAATTTAGAGGTGGAATGGGTATGATAGTATGTTAAAACTTCTCATGTCTTGTTAAAGTGACTAGTTATCACGTCAAAGTTGAACAATTAGCTTAATATAAATGATCTTTATTCAGAGTTGTTTTGGCAGCCTTCTGAAAGAATCCATTGGTAAAAATTGGAAAGTATTGGACAGTTTGCATCTTTTCGTTCACAAACGAAATTAAGAGATCGCTCAATCGAGACTTCTACATCATCAAGCCTAACCAAATGGCCTGCTCTTAGATCGTCTGCCACTAGAATCTTCCTTGCTAGCGCTATGCCTTGTCCATGTATGGCAGCTGATATCATCACAGTAGAATCTAGAAAACTAATAATTGGCGTTCTTTCTTTTTTTGGGATTTCAGTTTTAGTCAACGCACACCAGTCATCCCATCGATCATCGTAGAGATCGGCCAAAATTGGTAAAGACATGATCTGGCTTGGAGTTGTCGGAAAAGACATATCTGCTACAAGTCGCGGAGAAGCGACAAGAATGAGCGATTCGTCGGTAATTTTCATACTAAACAAATTACTCTCCACTGTTTTGGAAAAACGGAGAGCGCCGTCGATACAATTATTACTGTCACTAAAATCAACAAGCTCGTCGCTTGTGTCGAGAAATATTTTTATTTTCGGATACAAAGCACGAAATTTCTGTAAACGCGGAACCAACCACTTTGTCGCAAGTCCGGCATTCAACGAAATAGTAATTGAGGTTCTTTTCTTTCTCCTAACATATTGTTCTAGCCCGTTTTCTAGAATAGAAAACGCTTGACCAGTTGCATAGTGAAGTTGCTCTCCTGCCGCTGTTCTAACCACACCTCTAGCTGTCCGCTCAAAAAGTCTAACATTTAAATATTCTTCCAATAATCGAATCTGCCTACTAACAGCACCTTGGGTAATTGAAAGTGAGTCTGCGGCGAGGCTCAAGTTTTGATAAGTCGCTACCTTATCAAATATTTGAAGTGCTCGAAGGTGTCTAATTGTCTGCATAATATAAAAAGCATATAAAATGGAATGCCTATTTCAAAAAATAATACACCAAATGTTTTGAAAATAACAGTCTAGTGCTTATATAACAGCTACTACGGGAGTATCCCTTTTGAATTAACTCGTGCGGGTATTCGTTTTTGTAATGTCTCAGTGCGAAAGCATCGATACAGATGTGGCTAAAATATTGATAGTCTAATCGTCATGGCGCTTTTGCCATCGAGCACAAAATCTTGGAGAGCTAAAGATGCAACCAGTACGACACGATCCAATTAAAGTAGATGGACCATTTCATGGAATATTTGCTCACGCTGTCGAAATTCCACCTAAATCCAAGTTGTTAGTATTGTCCGGTCAGGTGGGAGAAGATGAAAGCGGCTATATTCCAGAGGATTTCGAGGGGCAATGCAGGATTGCTCTCGATAATGTCGAGAAGATATTAAAATCTGCCAATATGACGTTTAACAATATTGTAAAGACGAATTTTTATTTAACTCGTCCACAAGATATGGCTGGATTGATAAAAGTCAGAAAAGAAAAGATTGATGGAGTTAGACCTGCAAACACAACACTCTTCGTCTCTCAACTTATGAAGCCTGAATGGTTTGTAGAAGTTGAAGTGATTGCAGTATCAGCAGAATAGAATTTTGCTCTATAACCAAAGTAACTATAGGCGCTATGAACTCTGTGTATTTTAGAAATCTAGAGTATCGGATATAGGTGGCGAAACACATTAAGATAGGAGTAAAAGCAATGGTAGGATGCGTTGCTTCGAGAATAAAAGAACATGGGATCAAGTTACCAAGGCAACCAATGCCTTCTGCAAATTACATTCCTTACGTACGATACGGCGATGTGGTTCAACTTGCAGGGGTTGCTCCCATGGAGAACGGACAATACTCGGTCGTTGGTAAACTTGGGAAAAACCTCAGCTTAGAAAGCGGTGTTTTAGCCGCTAGAACCTGTGGGCTAAACGCTATTTCCAACTTATTAGCCGCCTGTTGCGGGGATTTGGATAGAGTAAAAAAAATAATTATGGTCAGAGGCTTTGTCAATGCTACGGAAGACTTTTTTCAAGTACCGCAAGTGATGAATGGTGCCTCCGATCTTTTTATTGATATTTTCGGGCAGGCAATAGGTTCTCATGCTCGAACATCGATTGGATGCTCCACTTTGCCCAACGGGGTTGCAGTGGAGTTAGATTGTTTGGTCGTAATAGATTCTGACGGATT
>CAZWUO010000353.1:0-2538 GCA_964636675.1 uncultured Ectothiorhodospiraceae bacterium | reverse complement strand
ATGCTTTTGTAGGCGACAGGCACAAAGTCTTCGCGGTGGATTTCATCAAGCAGGTTTAATACGGTGAGATCAAGCACATTCCAAGGGCGAATCTGCTGTTCAATCATATTGTAGCGTGCGGTCTCAAAGTTCATCTCTAATCATCCATCGGATTGTTATTGTAAATAATAGGTAAGATTAAGCCGTTTGCTTGGTTCAATCAAGCTATCTGGGGGTAAAACCTATTCTAAGTTCTGCTAGGCCAATAAGTTATTTTTTAGATCGAAAGTTGGATATTACCGGTTTACTTAAGGCTTTCCCTTTAATCCAAGTTATGAAAGGATTTTATAGGTAGCAAGGCCTATCGACGGTATAATTCTCAAATATTTAAGTAATTTATTATTTTTGAACGCAACTATCTGGAAGATACAAATACTATGCGTAATTTGACAGTTTTTTTAACGGGTGGGACGGGTTTTGTTGGTCAGTATATTAACCAGTTTGCTGATTTAAATATTATAAATGCAGATTTCGATATTCGTGATTATCAGTCTGTTAATGAAGCGTTTAGCGGTATTGAGCCTGATTGGGTTATACATCTCGCGGCGCAAAGTTTTGTGCCAAGATCCTTCGATAATCCGCAAGAAACATTTGATATAAATTTTGGTGGTACATTTAATCTACTTTCTGTGTTGAAAAAACATAACTTTAAAGGACGGCTTTTATTTGTTGGTTCTGGGGATGTGTATGGGGTGATTGAGGAACAAAAGTTACCAATCATTGAAAATCAGCCATTAAAACCCCGCAATCCCTATTCTGTTAGTAAAGTGGCCGCTGAAGCTTTGTGCTATCAATGGAGCCAAACGGAGGCTTTTGAAGTCGTTATGGTTAGACCCTTTAACCATATTGGGCCGGGTCAATCAGATATGTTTGTCGTTTCTGATTTTGCCAAACAAATAACACAAATTAAACTGGGTCTGAAAAAACCTGAGTTGCAAGTTGGTGATATTGATATTACCCGAGATTTCACTGATGTACGTGACGTAATAAAAGCATATCGGTTGTTGCTGCAAAAGGGTGTCAATGGTGAGGTGTATAACATTTGTTCTGGAAAGGAGACTTCGATTCGAGTTATTATTGATACGTTATGCCGGCTTTCTAACGTAGATGTAGAAATAAAGCAGGAAAAAAGTCGATTACGTATTAGTGAAAATAGACGCATTTTCGGCAACAGTAAAAAACTCAAAGAAGTAACAGGTTGGCAACCTGAAATATTATTAGAACAAAGTTTAAAAGATATTCTAGAAGATTGGGAGCAAAAATTAAAGTGAGTAAATCAGCGTTAATTTCGGGTGTGACGGGACAAGATGGTGCCTATTTATCTAGGCTTTTACTTGATAAAGGTTATGACGTATATGGTTTAATTGCGCGTCGTGGTAGTGATACTCTTGGACGTTTGCGTGAACTTGGTATTGAAAAAGAGGTTAAGTTGCTAGATGGTGATCTGATCGACCTGTCCTCAATGATTCGAGCTTATGAAAAATCGGCTTGTGATGAAATTTATAATCTAGGGGCTCAAAGTTTTGTTGCAACTTCATGGGATCAGCCCATTTTAACGGCTGAGGTTACCGGTGTTTCCGTGGTAAGAATGTTAGAGGCGTTACGGATAGTTAATCCTGATGCGCGTTTTTACCAAGCATCAACCAGTGAAATGTTTGGTCAGATTCGGGAACCCATTCAGTCAGAAGACACCCCCTTTCACCCTCGAAGCCCTTATGGTGTTGCCAAATTGTATGGTCATTGGATTACGATAAATTATCGTGAAAGCTTTAACACGCATGCTTCCAGTGGCATTTTATTTAATCATGAATCGCCACTGCGCGGTATTGAGTTTGTTACTCGAAAAATCACCTTGGGGTTGGCCAATATTAAACTGGGCAACCAAGATGTGATTGAACTTGGCAATATTGACAGTAAACGAGACTGGGGTTTTGCAGGCGATTATGTGCAAGCGATGTGGTTAATGCTGCAACAAGAAACCCCAGACGATTATGTTATTGCCACGGGTGAAACATGGACCGTTCGACAATTTATTGAAAAAGCATCTGCTGTTGCTGGTTTTAATCTTGAGTGGCAGGGTGAAGCAGAGAATACTAAAGGTATCGATAAGAATACGGGTAGAACCGTTATCCAGATTAATCCAGCATTTTATCGCCCGGCCGAGGTCGACACCTTAACTGGGAACGCAGAAAAAGCAGTAAATGTACTTGGTTGGAAACGGGAAGTGAATTTTGATGGCCTAGTCGAAATGATGATGGAATCCGACCTGAAATTGGTACAAAACACAAAATAGTCCCAAACTGTAACTTTTCCACTATTCCTTAAATATAGGCAGGGTAATAAGTCATTCAGATTTCTTACCCTGTATGCTTGCAATCCCAGCAGCCATCCAGCAAACTGACACCTATATCGCTAGGGGAGCCTCAACACATATTTTAGGTGTACAGGCTGAGAGTTTTACCCTTTGAACCTGAACGGTCAGTACCGGCGTAGGAAAGC
>CAZWUO010000352.1:0-2540 GCA_964636675.1 uncultured Ectothiorhodospiraceae bacterium | reverse complement strand
AATCTCAGCCCCTTTGAAATACCACTGATAACTCATCGGGCCACTGCCCGTCGCCACGACACTGAAACTGGCATCTTCGCCTTCTGTTACCGTCTTAGATTTTGCTTGGGAAATTATGCTCGGAGCCTGTGGTAAAATATCGAAACCTGGCTTGAAGTCTAGCGCTAACACCCAACCCTTATTGATATCCTCACCCGCATAGGCTCCCCGAAAAACACCTGTGCGTGAATCTCCATTAAAATCGAGATCCCAATCTGAAAAACTTTGGAAGGCCGTCATATCAATAACATCCGCTTGTAGTTTACCCATGAGTGGATATAGATCGAGCTCTCCCAAACTAAGAACACCTGCAGGATTTACCAAATAGTTGCTGGCAGAAGCGTAGGCGATGCTCATGTTTCCCGACAATACAACCGGCTTGTTAACCGATATCGGCAAGCCCGAAAATACAACGTTGCCCGCCACCTGTTGTACAAAATCCACGTTGACTTCGCTTACTTTAATACCTCTACCTGAAGCAATAACGGTATTATGGAATACGTTAATGCTGCGTGGCACATCGTTATGCTGCTGGATATTGACCGCATCCCCCGAGGAATTAACGAATATGTTGTCGTAAAGCGCTATATTGCCTTCGCCCTGGAAGAGTGCCTCGGAGGAGGCATTCTCGTAAAAGAAATTTCCGTAGATCTCGTAAACATCATCGCTGCCAGGGCCGGTTAACGGGAAATGCCCCACCAGCAGATTGGGCCGTGCGCCTATCGAACCCCCAGGCTGCTTGGCTTTGCTAAACACATTATGCCGAATAATGGTCTTACGCTTTTCCAGTGGCATACCTGGAATCGGCTCGCCACTCTCATAGGCGCGACTGTTCATTTGCTTGATTTGGGCATTGTATCCCGCTGTGTCCACAAACAGGTTGTGCTCAATCAAACCACCAACAAAGGGCCAGTTTTTACCTTGATAGTCTCCAAGATACATCCCGGTTCCCGCTCCGACAATTTTGCAGTTGCGGATAATCCAGTCCCAGGCTGGCCCTCTGGTTGCAATACCCGTCGTCAATTGATGGGCTCCATGACGTACAATTTCCAGATATTCCAAGGTAATGTGATGCGTTATGCCTTTCGCGTTAACCGCGTCGATATATTCCACGTCAAGCCCATCCAGCTTGAGATGCCGAATAGTGAGGTAGCTTGAGTCAGTGATTTGCACAGTGTTCCGTCTCATATTCACAGGCACATCACTACCCAAAAATACTGCGGGATCACCCGTCTCTGGCCCGGTAATAATAATCGGATTTCCCGCCTCACCGTGTAAACCCGCAATCGACAAACCACGTTCATAGGTTCCTGCCTGTAACTGCAAGGTATCTCCCGCCTCTAAACTACTCACAAAATCGCGATAATTATCTGGATTCACGAGAATCACTTTCCCATATGCGGGTTCGCCAGCAACAGCAATACTCATCAAGCCAAGTATAATAATGCCTAGCTTACTGCAGTTGGTTTGTAACATCTGGTAGCTCAAAACGCCCATGCTTAAACCTCTCTTTGAAAACAATACTCATCCCACCACCGCAAGATAGCGCGTAAATAAGTATTTCGTTGTAGGTAATCTAACTTCTCCTGGCAAAGCCAAGGCCTAGTTATTAAGTAATACCTGCAAACGAGTCCGATATCGTAAAACCAGCAAAAACATACTCATCATCAATAGTCCCAGTGGGCCATAACTAGCTGTGCTTGTGGTAGCCGCACCTACATTTACTGTTCGCGTCATTTGGACCGCCGCATTACCGGTCGCATCAACAACGTTATACGTCACGCGATACGACCCTACAGTGGTCTTATCCAGCGCCGAAACATCGATCGTGATCTTGCCGCTGATATCACCGTCAAGATTATCCATCGCTGTTGCACCGGGTTCGCTATACACACCATTCACAGTAATCGTGATAGAAGCATCGCCTTTTAGCGTAATCACCGGTGGCGTGGTGTCTTTTGGTGACGTGATATCCGCAGCGACCACGCGCACAATACGCAGTTGCTGCGCAACATTGCCAGCGCCATCTACGACTGTATACATCACGTCATAAGATCCCGGACGACTCATGTCCACCGTGGACACAACCTTGACTCGATCGCTAATGTCGCCGTCCTTATTGTCCAATGCCGTAGCACCGGGGTCGTTATAAACGCTATTCACTACTAGCTCTAGCGTTGCAGCGCCGTTCAAGCTAATCACCGGGGGCGTAGTATCTTTTGGCAGTGCGATATCCGCGGCGACCACGCGTACAGTACGCACTTTCTGCGCAATATTCCCTTGAGCATCCGCGACCTGATACGTCACCGTATATGCTCCAATGCTATTGCTATCCACCGTGGATACGACCTGGATTTGCTCGCTGATGTCACCGTCCTTATTGTCTAAGGCCGTAGCACCGAGATCGTCGTAAACGCTATTCACTTCGATCTCTAGCACAGCAGCGCCTTTCAGCGTAATCACCGGTGGTGTGGTGTCTGTTGGCGGCGTGATATCCGCAG
>CAZWUO010000351.1:0-2540 GCA_964636675.1 uncultured Ectothiorhodospiraceae bacterium | reverse complement strand
ATTGTTGCTCGCGGGGGTATCGCCGGGTGCGGTGTTGGTGTTTTTGTTGGTAGGCCCGGCAACAAATATTGCCAGTTTTGCACTATTGAAACAGGAGCTGGGTTTAAAAGTGACTTTTGTCTATTTATTTGGTTTATCAGTATTGAGTCTGATGATGGGGTTATTGCTGGAATGGTTGTTAAGAGTACAGCAATGGCAGATAGAGGTCAGTCTGGGTGATGCGCATTCTATGTTGCCGGATACAGTTTCCTGGGTCAGTGCGTTTGTACTCATCTTTTTGGCAATAAAGCCATTGCGTCGAATGCTCTTACCGCAATTATAATTGCAACGAGTGGTCACTTCATGATGCTGTATAATTCGCACTATAAAAACACTACCCCTTAATCAATTTAGAATAATATCGAGAGATCTATGCCCTTAATAAAACCTTTTGCAGGCTTACGTCCTGTACCTGAACGTGCCAGTGAAGTTGTTGCGCCACCTTATGATGTTCTAAATTCTGCCGAGGCGCGAGAGCGTGCGGCGGGTCGCCCGTGGAGCTTTTTGCATATTTCCAAAGCAGAGATCGATTTAGCTGAAGACACGGATCCATACGATCCTGCGGTTTATGCAAAATCGGCTGAGAATCTGCAAAAAATGCTGGATGAAGGCATTTTGATTCGTGAAGATAAACCATGCTATTACGCTTACCGTTTAATTATGGACGGACATTCTCAGGTTGGTTTGGTGGCAGCGGCATCCGTTGCGGATTACGATACTAATCGTGTTCGTAAGCATGAGTTTACTCGTCCCGCAAAAGAAGATGACCGTGTGCGTCAAATCGAGGCACTAAATGCGCAGACCGGTCCTGTACTGCTTGCTTACAAATCACAAGCAGATATGGATGCGATATTGGAAGAGACAACCAAGAAAGCACCATTGGTAGACGAGACAGCCGACGATGGTGTGCAGCACACATTCTGGATTATTGATGATGATGCAACTATCGAGAAAATAAGCGCGGGTTTTGATGCTATGACAGCTATCTATATTGCTGATGGTCATCATCGTTCGGCTTCTGCATCACGTGTGGCAAAAACACATGCGGCGAAAAATGGCGGCGATGGCAATCAAAACAGTGATTACTTTTTGTCTGTTATCTACCCGCATAACCAGATGAACATACTGGACTACAACCGTGTAATTAAAGATTTGAATGGTTTAAGTAAAGAAGATGTTGTTGAAAAAGTAAAAGCGTCATTCACCGTGAGTGAAGAGTCTGCTGCCGTAAGGCCTGCTAGTGCAACTGAGTTTGGCATGTATGTAGATGGCCAATGGTATCGCCTGAACATTAATACTGAACTAGTGCCAAACGACCCTGTGGCGTCATTAGACGTAAGTTTACTGGCTGATAATATTATTGAGCCTATCCTTGGTATTGCCGATCAGCGTACGGATAACCGTATCGATTTTGTTGGCGGTATCCGTGGTTTAGGTGAATTAGAAAAACGCGTAAACAGTGGAGAAATGGCGATTGCCTTCTCATTGTATCCAACCAGTATGGAAGCACTGATGGCGGTGGCGGATGCTGGTGAAGTAATGCCACCAAAATCTACTTGGTTTGAGCCTAAGCTGGCAGATGGCTTGGTTTCACATGTGCTTGATTAAAAAGTAAATAATTGAATAGCAGAGACATGGAGGGCGACATTACTAATAAATATTAAATTTTTGTTAGTACCTCAGCGTCTTTGCGGTAGATTTAAACTTTTAAAATCTAGTTATTACGAAAAAGCTCAATAAAAATTTGAGCTTTTTCTTGTGTTTTATATTTTATTAATATATATATTAATTATTAATGTTTATATTAATAAAGGTGATTTATGGCTGATATGAATTGGATTCGCACTATGAGAAAAAAGCAGGGTTTAAAGGGCTTTCAATTGGCGGAGCGTTTGCAGGTGAGTGCTGCGCGGGTTTCTGTACTAGAAAAAGACGAAGTCCGCGGTGCTGTGACGTTGAAAATGATGGAAAAAGCGGCAAAAGCCATGGGTTGCCGGTTTGAATATCGGATTGTGCCAGCGACACAGAAAAATGAACAGCAAGTGAGCAAGCCACGTTATAGAATAGTTGCTACTTAAAAATTGCCGCAGAAATTGGCAGTGCCATCACTATAGTTAGACAATTGTCTGAAATATAATATTTGGCGTAGTATAATCACGCTTCTTGCAATCTTTGTTTTATTTACGGATTTCTTTTGTATCATCAACTTCAACAACGTTTAAAACTGATTAATACGCCCGAAATGGAAGAGGCGATTGCCCGCTCTAAAATCGGCCTAGAAAAAGAAAGCCTGCGCGTATTGCCGGTAGGCGGAATCTCCCAAACAGCGCATCCATCGGCATGGGGTTCTGCCTTGACGAACCCGCAAATTACCACTGACTTTTCAGAAGCGCTGGCCGAATTGGTTACCCCTCCGTGCGATTCTGTGGCAGAAGTTATCCATTCACTCGATGAGATTCAGGCTTTTGTCTATCGTAACCTGGGCGATGAAATTCTTTGGT
>CAZWUO010000350.1:0-2540 GCA_964636675.1 uncultured Ectothiorhodospiraceae bacterium | reverse complement strand
ATGGAAGGAATAGGGCGTGTAATAAGGCCTAAATCTATAACGCCACGGGTATATCCAAGTGATCGTAGTGATTATGACTTATTAATACAATATCGATAGGAGGTAAATCTTGCATGTCGACACCTGGAGCACGCACTCTTTTCGGGCCAGCCCAGGAGACCGGACTTGAGCGCTCAGACCATATTGGATCCGTTAAAATATTTATTCCATTTGTTTGAATAAGAATAGTGGCTTGATTGACATGTGTAATCCGAAATTTATTTTTTTCTACCTGTTTTGGTGGGGGTGGATACACAGGGTCTTCAATCCATTCAGGCCATTCTGCTGGATCCATTGTCCACATCAATTTCAGCATTTCGGTCAATGTGAAATCCCTCTCGTTATGAAAAAAACGCTCGCCATCATAGTGATCTGAAATACCACCTTTGTATGGAGAGCTACAGCCTATTATTCCGAAAACAATAGCTAATAGAAAAAAGGATAAGATTTTTTTCACAGGCAAAATAATGTTCCTTGATTGATTTGAAAGCTCATCGCCACCTAAACGAGTCCCAGCGTTACGTTACTAATATTTGCTGCCTGACATCTGCTGCTCCAGCGGGTATTCAAATAGACCATATTATTTTTGAATTGTTAATAAGTTCAAAAACTATAGCCTAATCCAAAAAAAGGCTGAAACCCAAAATAATCAGTATCGAAGGTCTCTCCTTGAACCTCATTATCGCCTGAAACACGACGACTGTTTAGCACAGTAAGTACAGGCATTAAATAAAATCCACCATCTAATGGTCGCCATAAATACCCTAATCTCAAAGCCCCTCCCAATTGCCACATTGTTGAGGAAGACCCTCTTCGCTGCAACACATATTGCTCCAAAGCGATATGCAAGCCGATCGTCGGCCCTTTGTCTGGATCTGAAAAATGATAGTCAAAAAATAATCTTCCGCCGGTTAAATTAACTTTCCATCCTTTGCCTACCGCATCTGGATATTCATCAAACATATCTTCAGGAATCTTCATTTTCATAGCACCTACGCCTACCGTTAGGTTATTAAAAAAAGTAGAGCTTTTTTTAATATGTAATGAAGCCCCTCCAAAGACATCAATTAAAACTTCAGTTTCTAAATAAATTTTACTTGCCACAGATGGGCTGGGTAAACTGAACACTAATAATATAATGGCTAGAATTTTTTTCATTTTTCACCTCTGCCAGCGAGCTTACTTTGTACATAACAGCCGAATAAACGCGACCCCTATGGAAACGGCACTAATATATTGAAAACACTCTAACAATTAGCCAATGATAACCAAGACCTGATGATAGGGTGATGTGGTGACCAAGCATTCCATGATATTTGTGCCCATTCTCTAACAATGGCTTTGTGTTCATTTGCAGTTTGTCATTTGATTGCTTAACGCCCTATCCAGGGGTTTGAGTTTCGAAGTCACTGAATTTACATGTTAGACTTGGCTTGCTAAGAATATACTAGCCTCTACAAAGTAAGCAAACTTTCTGCAGAGAATGGAACTACTTTCTCTACTCGGTGGTCTGGTTAAATCTCATATGCTCACTCTTCCTCAAAAAAATGAGAAAGTTTATATTGTTATGACAGAAGAAAATCAAAGTAAGCGTTTTGGTAAACGGTTTACTTTCTTTGCCTGGATTATTGTGCTCTATTTTTTAACGCTATTTTTTAATGACCAGCTCGATAAGCGCTACAACCCAAACGAAAATGTGATATTTAGTTCAAGTGAGGTGGGTGTAAAAGAAGTTATTCTAGAGCGTAATCGGTTTGGGCATTATGTCGCTAGTGGTAAGATTAATGACAAACCTGTCGATTTTATGATTGACACGGGTGCTAGCAATGTTGCTATTCCCATGCATTTAGCAAAGCAGCTCGGATTAAAGCCTATTAGCCCTGTTATATACCAAACAGCAAATGGCAATGTTCAAGGTTATACGACATTGATTGAGTCAATACAATTAGGCAATATTATTTTGCGCAACGTGCGTGGTGGCATCAATCCAGGCATGGAAAGCGACACCGTATTATTGGGTATGAGTTTTTTTAAAAATATTGATTTTGCACAACAGGGAAATAACCTAACCATACGACAGTATCCAAAGGAATGAGCAGGAGGAGTTGATGCCTGAGTCATCTCGCAAGATAAAACCGATGCCCCTAAAGCGGGAAAATTTAGCTACCTGGGAATAACTTGAGAAAGTTAAATTGTTTTTTGAATTTCACTTTAACGGCGTTTTGCAGTTTTCCTGTAATAAGTTCGATATAGAGCGTCATTCGGTGATTTTCCACATTTTTTTGATCAATTTTTTTGGTTAGAATATCCGTAGCACGTAACATACTGTCTAGTCCGGAAATTTCTGCATACTGCAGTCCAGGAAGTAAAATTAATTCTGTGCCAAGGTGCCAATAGATATCTAAATTATTGATATCCATTGCATCAAATGGTGGCACCAAGGGTACTAAGTCTTTCGGGGTTACAATTCTAGTCAGTGCTATATGTCGGTATTTTAAGGC
>CAZWUO010000349.1:0-2573 GCA_964636675.1 uncultured Ectothiorhodospiraceae bacterium | reverse complement strand
ATGACCTTCGGGTTATGAGCCCGACGAGCTACCAGACTGCTCCACCCCGCACCAGGAAGAGGCGTATACTAACATCAAATTTCTGTTTATCAAGTCTTATTTTATGGTTAATTTATTTGCTTTAGAAATCTCCAGCGAAATACTCAATGATTCCTTTTTGTGGTTTAATAGCCGCTCTCAATTTTGGATTTATCTTAATGAAAGTTTTAGTCGATTTTTTTCCCATATTACTGTTTTTCATTGCCTATAAATTATATGACATTTATACCGCGACGGCGGTCGCTATTGTCGCATCCGTGATACAGGTTGCTTATTTTTGGTTTAAGAATAAAAAAGTCGAAAATATGCACCTTATAACCCTCGCCATCATTGTCGTGTTTGGCGGCGCAACACTGATTTTAGAAGATGAGCTGTTCATTAAATGGAAGCCAACCGTGGTTAACTGGCTATTTGCTGCTGTGTTTTTAGGCAGTCAATTTATTGGTAAAAAAAATATTGTGCAACGCATGATGGGCAGTGCGATCACGCTTCCTGGCGCAATATGGGTAAAACTAAATTTTGCATGGGTTGCCTTTTTTATCGCATCTGGCCTCGCCAACCTTTATGTCATGTATAACTTTGACACAGATACCTGGGTTAATTTTAAACTATTTGGCATGATGGGCCTGACCTTTGCGTTTATTATTTTACAAGGTGTCTTCCTGATTCGTTATATTAAACCCGAGCAACCCAAGGCAGGTGACAACTAATGCTCTATGCTATCATCTGTAACGACTGTGAGAACAGTTTGGACAAACGCCTTGCTGCGAGGCCAGAGCATATAAAACGCTTGGAAGACCTGCATAACGAAGGCAGATTAATTTTAGCCGGACCTCATCCGGCAATCGACAACATTGAACCCGGCCCGAATGGATTTACCGGAAGTCTCATTGTTGCAGAATTTAAAAATTTACAAGCCGCGCAACAATGGGCAGATGAAGACCCCTACCTCATCACGGGTGCTTATGAATCAGTTTGTGTTAAACCCTTTAAAAAAGTATTCCCCTAATGAATAACGATGAACGAATAAAAATTATTCAGCGTAAGTTAACCGAGCATTTTAGCCCCGAATCGCTGATCATCGAAGATGACAGCCATAAACATGCTGGCCACGCAAGCGCGCGCGGTGGCGGACATTTTAATATATCGATTGTCTCTCCTGCGTTTGAACAGCAAAGCACGATAAAAAGACATCGAATGATTTATAAAGTGTTAGCAGAGGAAATGGTCTCCGAAATCCATGCCCTCAGTATAAAAGCAAAAACACCTTCTGAATAAAGCATCAATACCCTAACCTATTAATAATTAACCGAAGAATTCGACCGAGGAATCATGAAAAATTATTACCGATCTATCTTAATCGCTTGTCTTTATCCCGTACTCAGTATTGCCAGCAGCGCATTGCATGCTGAAGATATCGTAGTCATTAATGGTGAGCATATTACCAGTGAGAACCTAGCTGTTTACGGAGAAAAAAGAATCGGCGTAGCACCCGGCAACGGTTTCCCTGAAGAGAAGCTACAAGAACTTATCGCAGAACTCGTGAATCGAGAATTAATTTACCAAGACGCGCAACGACTTGGTCTGGATAAAGAACCTTTTATCCAATTAGAAATTAAAGAACTCATAAAAAACACAATTACTCGCGTACGTATTAATAAATTAGCAGAAGACAATCCACCCAGTGAGAAGCAACTGAAAGCCGCATACCAAACTCAGATCGTTGCCGCAGCCTCTACTGAATATCTGGCCAAGCACATATTATTAGACGACGAACAAACCGCAAAAGCAGTCATCAAAGAACTCAATAACGGCGCATCCTTTGTCGAATTAGCCAAAACGAAATCCACCGGCCCCTCCGCATCCCAAGGCGGCGATCTTGGATGGTTCTCGGGCAATCAAATGGTTACACCCTTTTCCGATGCGATAGAAAAACTGGATAAGAAAAAATACACGCAACGACCGATTAATACACGTTTTGGCTGGCATGTCATTTACCTTGAAGATAAACGCAAGGTCGACCCACCACCGTATGAAAGCGTCAAAGAGCAACTGGTTAAAGTAGTGCAAAATAAAATCATTAATGACTATCTAGAAACATTGCGCAGCAAAGCAACGATTGAATTTAAGTAAATCGTTTGGGCAAAGACCCACAACTCACTAAGTCACTCCTTAAAAAAGGTTCTTCATCATGTGATCCGAAAAACGGAGCTATCTTTATCAGCATAGGATGGCCTACCCCACATCAACAGACTCATCTCGATGAACTGGCTACCAACAACAGATTGATCTCATCCCACCCAAGATGCCTTTAAGAAAGTTTCGGGATAAGTTGAACGCTTAATCCTAGAGTCCGCAGTTGAACGGCATGCAGAGTGTGTACTATTCGCTCATCCTCTGGATACGTGCCAGCACAAGGTGTGCCGATGAATGTCTCGGCTTTGGCATCCTGCCGCCCTACCTCCCACATCCATGTGGTGCACCTCGCTATGGATGGTGAAAAATGCAGGCAGCGGTGAGACCGTAATAAGAGA
>CAZWUO010000348.1:0-2587 GCA_964636675.1 uncultured Ectothiorhodospiraceae bacterium | reverse complement strand
AATCTCAAATCGTCCATGTTCGGCTTTCTGTCGAACAACAATAGGTTGGACCACGCCTTGTTGCGCAATAGAATCGGCGAGCTCTTGCAATGCTTCTTCGTCAAAATGCTCACGCGGCTGCCAGGGACCGCGTTCAATTAAATCTACGTCAATATTACGCAACTCATCATTGCCTTTCGGCTCGAGCATCGCTTCGACATCACTGTTACCCAGTAATGCGGTTAAACCTCTACCCAAACCTTTTTTCTTTGTTGCCATAATGCTTAACTCTAAAATTACTCGATGACTTTTACACTTTAAAATATTTCGATATTACTGTCATTCCCAAGCGTTTTTATCGGGAATCCAGCAAAGTTTATAGGTAGCCTAAATCCCGGCAAAACATTCGGGATAACAAGGGGTAAATAACCCTTGTTAACTGTTATGCAATCGCTGCGGCTTTTGCACGCGACTCTCTTCTTAACATCTCGCCAGCCAAGGCCAGATACGCCAGCGCGCCACGCGATGTCTTCTCATATAGCAATGCAGGCAAACCATGACTCGGCGCTTCTGCAAGCCGTACATTACGCGGTACGATAGTGCGATACACCCGATCACCAAAATGCTCAATCAACTGTGCAGATACATCATTTGCCAACGTATTACGAGCGTCAAACATGGTGCGTAGCAAACCTTCAATCTTCAAATCCGGGTTTACTGTCGAACGAACCTGCTCTATGGTTTCCATCAAAGCAGTCAGCCCTTCCAACGCATAGTACTCACACTGCATAGGTATAATCACGCCATCGGAGGCCACCAAAGCATTTAGCGTTAGCATGTTTAGTGCCGGCGGACAGTCAATCAACACATAGTCATATTCATCAACAATGGGAGCAATACTGTTTTTTAGGCGTTGTTCGGCATTATCAGCACGCATTAAATCAACTTCGGCCGCTGTCATGTCCGCGTTAGATGGTAACAAGTCGATACCGACATTCTCAATATGACGAACAACCTGATGCGCGTCAACACCATCAAGCAAACAATCACAAAAAGAGTTTTCCAGTGAATTTTTATCCACTCCAACGCCCATGGTGGCATTGCCTTGCGGATCAAGATCAATCAATAATACAGAACGTTTTGTCGCTGCCAAAGATGCCGCAAGATTTACACTGGTGGTAGTTTTACCTACCCCGCCTTTTTGATTTGCTAATGCGAGTACTTTTGACATGGCTCTTCAGAATCGATTTTGTTATTTGGGTTTTATTTCCAGCAGATGCCGCTCAGCATCCAGACCATAGACGTCCAGTTTACTGGTTTCCAGTAGCTCATAGGCGTCATTATCAAACCGCTCATCTAATTTACCCTGCATTATAAGCAAGCGGGTATCAGCATTTTGCAGGTGCTCGGTGGTGTTTAGAATAACATCCGTTGCAGCATAAGCGCGTGCGGTTATGGCATCGAAGTATATCCTATGTCCATGCTCTGTTGGTTGATAATCTTCTATCCGCTGATGGATGACTTCAATATTAGGCAGTTTTAAATCGATCTTTGCCTGTGTAAGAAAGCGTGTTTTTTTACCGTTGGTATCGACCAGCACAAAATGTTTTTCCGGCGAAGTAATGGCAAAAGGAATACCCGGCAAACCCGCACCACTGCCCACGTCCAATATTAATGAACCTTCGACAAACGGTTGCACAACAAGGCTATCTAATAGATGCTTGCTCACCATCTCTTCGACATCTCGTATAGCTGTCAGGTTAAAGACTTTATTCCAGCGCGCGATTAACTGAATGTAATGCACTAGTTTTTGTTGGACTTCGACCGAATAATGCAGGCCCATTTGCTGAAGTCCGTATTCTAATTGTTGTCGCAGAGGCTCTTTCACTAATGACTTCTATGTGGCTTATACAAAAAACCCATCATACCGCTTTATTGGCAATATTTTCCGATTATGTATTCTGGGAGTTGCCATTTAAGGTGGCCTAGCTCGATTTTTTTACATGCACCATTAATAATGATATCGCCGCTGGTGTAATGCCAGGAATACGTGAAGCCTGACCGATGGTTTCAGGTCTATGGTCGTTCAGCTTCTGACAAGCCTCTGTAGATAAGCCCCGCACTTGCTGGTAATCAGAAATTTTTGTAATGGACGTGGCTTCGTGCCGCTTTGCTTTATCGATCTCGTTTTGCTGGCGATCAAGGTAACCTGAATATTTGGCTTGAATTTCTACCTGCTCAGCAACTGCAGGCGTAATACCCTCTCCTGCTCCGATAATCTCAGTCAACGAATCGTAGTCAATTTCTGGCCGTAGCAATAAATCTGCTGCTTTATAACTGCGCGATAATTTCTTATCTAATTTAGCCGAAAAAGCTTCAGCATATTTTGATGCTGGCACAATATTCATCTCACTTAAACGCTGCTGTTCTTTTTCTACAGCCTCACGTTTTTTCGCAAATTGTTGCCAATGCTCATCGCTAACCAAACCCATGTTTCTAGCGACTTCAGTTAAACGTAAATCAGCATTATCTTCACGCAATATCAGACGATACTCTGCTCGAGACGTAAACATGCGATACGGCTCCTGTGTACCCAAGGTAACCAAAT
>CAZWUO010000347.1:0-2591 GCA_964636675.1 uncultured Ectothiorhodospiraceae bacterium | reverse complement strand
AACAAGCTCATTTGTTTTCTCATCCATCGCTTAACGATGCCTCATAGCGGTTAACGGCGGAATCTAGGATGATGTACTTAGGGCCTGTAAACGCTGATTTCAAATGAGTATTAACAGGCCAAGGCCCCTAGTCAGATTTTAGAAACCAAAACGCCCCTCATGTTTACACCCTCAAACCTATTTTGTTGGCGAAGGGGTATACCCTAAACATGTGGGGCGCGATCTAGTGGCTCAAGATTCTTCTGAAGGAGAAGCACCATCAGCTTCTGCCCCGCTATCATCTTCAACAGCTTCGTCATCGTCTCCTCCACGCAGCTTTTGGATAATTGCAACGGGGAGATCGTGATCTGATCCATGTGCCAAGGCCACAGACTCAACACCGGGGGAAAGACCTAAATCGCTAATGTGAATAGTGTCTCCAATATCCATTGCGGAGACATCAACCATGATATATTCAGGCAAGTCTTTCGCCAAACAAGTGACTTCAAGCTCACTTAATTGATGCGCAACCATGCCGCCCGCCTTAACACCCGGTGCTATATCTTCACCTTTAAAATGCAGCGGTACATGCATGTGTATTTTTTCTTTTTCGTTAACACGCTGAAAATCCATGTGTAAAACTTTAGGCTTAAAAGCATGGCGCTGAACATCTTTAAGCACTGCTTTTTGGGTTTTACCCGCAATATTAATATCCAATATTGATGAGTAAAATGCCTCATTTTCAAGTGATTTAATGACATCATCATGGTTTATTGTGAGTGATAGAGAATCTTCTCTTCCACCATAAATAACCGCAGGTATTTGGTTCATTCTTCGCAGGCGGCGGCTCGCACCTTTCCCCAGGTCAGAACGAGACTCTGCGTTAATCGTAAATTGAGTACTCATTTTTATCTCCTAATCATATAAACAATGACAAGCAACTAAGCTTGCCTGTAGCAGACTCGCGACCAAGTCTGTTTTTGTTGTTATCAACCCAACAAATCTGTCAATCAAATAAACACCTATAAACCATTAATCAATAAATAGGGTGCTTACTGACTCTTCCATATGTATGCGGCGCATCGTCTCAGCCAGCATTTCTGCAACATGCAATGTTCTAATTTTTTTGCACTTGCGCGCCTGTTCATTTAACGGAATCGTATCGCAAACAACGAGCTCATCTAAATTAGAATTCTCAACATTCGCAATTGCATTACCGGAAAGCACAGCATGCGTGCAATACGCCACCACTTTTGCGGCGCCATTCTCTTTTAGCGCATTTGCCGCGGTACCTAAAGTACCTGCAGTATCCACTAAGTCATCGATGAGTATGCAAGTCCGATTCTCTACATCACCAATAATGTTCATCACTTTCGCCACATTAGGTTTAGGGCGCCGTTTATCAATAATAGCAAGATCCGCATCATCTAAACGTTTGGCCAATGCTCTAGCGCGCACAACGCCTCCAACATCTGGAGACACAACCACAAGATCCTTATATTTTTGACGCCATATGTCGCCTAATAATATGGGCGAGGCATAAACATTATCGACCGGTAAATCGAAAAAACCCTGTATTTGGTCTGCATGCAGATCAACGGTTAACACTCGATGAGTGCCCACACTCTCCAGCATATTGGCGACTACTTTAGCCGTAATAGGCACCCGTGCAGAACGTGTACGCCTATCTTGTCGAGAATATCCATAATAAGGAATGACTGTAATAACCCTTGCAGCAGATGCCCGGTGCACTGCATCAACAAGCACCAATAACTCCATCAGATTGTCGTTGGCCGGAGCACAAGTAGGCTGCACAATAAAAACATCTTGACCACGCACATTTTCCAGAATCTCAACCGAGATTTCGCCATCGCTAAACTTACCTACGCTGGCTTTGCCTAACGGAATATTCAGATACTGCGCAATATCTTTAGCTAATTTTGGATTAGCATTACCAGAGAACACCATCATTCGAGCATCAGACACGTTTTGGCTCCAGTAATTGGTTAGACATTTTTCATATTGATATGGCTGGGGCGGCAGGATTCGAACCTGCGCATGCTGAGATCAAAACCCAGTGCCTTACCGCTTGGCGACGCCCCAATAATTTTTGCAATTGGCGGATTTAATTATACTTCTTAGCGGGCTAAGATTCATACCTTTTGCTACCACGGCTTTCCAGCCACATGGCAACTCAGCTAAAACCTCACGCGCCTGGGATTCCTTGTCAAACGCGGCAAATACACACGCGCCGGTACCCGTCATTCTTGCGGGAGAAAAGGATGTAAGCCAGTCAATCGCTTCTCGAACCTTGGGATAAGCCTGCGCAACAATCGGTTGGCAGACATTCTCGGTTACCCCTTCCAAGAAATCGCGTATTCTGATGGCATGTTTGTCTCGTGTCAATTCCCTATGCGAAAAAATTTTAGCCGTATCCACATGCTCGTCGGGTATCACGACTAAAAACCAGGGTTCCGGCAGATCTATGGGCGTAATAACTTCTCCAACCCCTTCAGCCCACGCAGCAACCCCATGAACAAAAATAGGTATATCAGCACCTAGGCGCATGCCAAGCTCAGCTAACTCAGAGGTTTTCAAACCTGTGCGCCAAA
>CAZWUO010000346.1:0-2611 GCA_964636675.1 uncultured Ectothiorhodospiraceae bacterium | reverse complement strand
CAAGCTCTATTTTAATGGCAAAATGGGTGCTTTAAGCGAAAATAAAGGCAGTTTTCCATGGGAATAGTGATTGAGATCATCAGGTTAGCTTGGTCCGACCCGAAGTGCCTGAGGCGAAGTGCCTGAAGTGCCGTCTACGATCAACAATAACCGCGACGTAAAACATTGAAGGGTTTACCGTAAACCCCTATCGTAAATCAACAAAAGGATATTGACATGGCAGAAATACTCATCAGTAGCCAATCCTGGAACAAGCCCCAGTTCAAACAGATGTGTGGCGAATCCCTGAATGAAATGCAATGCAGCAGTTCAGAGGGCGTCATGTGGCCTTATGAGCCTTGCACAGTAGGCCAGACAACACGCGAAGAAGAGCGTATTATCCGCGCGCTCTATTGTGGTAACCCACAGAACATTCATAAACTCTCTGCTACGGCAGGGCAAGAGAACATCGTTGGCCTCAGCGAGGCCATGGTAAAGCTGCACGACACCACTGCGGCCATGGCAGGCTCGACGGCCGCTGTTCATGCCTCTCGTGGCAACGAGTTCGTACTCGCCGTACAACGCTATCAAAATACTTTGCTGGCCTATCGAGACGTAGTGCAAGGCAAGGGAGCTACCGGTGCGACAAACGCCTCAGCGGGGTTGGCGATTAGCGCCGCCTTCGAACAGATGCAAAAACAGTTTCAACGCGAATTAAGAATGACTGCCTCTTCGCAGAGAGCACTCGCCCGTAAAGGCATCCCCCTGACCAATATCACCCGCGCTATGAACATTGCCCGGAGTAGCCGCCGCATCGAAAAATTGCTACTGACCTCGACGGTTCAAGCGGGTGCGGTGGGTCGGTTTAGCAAATACGGGAAGGTTTTGGGTAATGGTTTAATCGTCGTTGATGTAGCTAGCCGTGTTGGTAATGTGCGGAACACGTACAAGTCCGATGGCAACTGGGAGCGGGAGCTGTTTATTGAGTCGAGTAGCTTTGCGCTGAGTGCAGGGACGGGTGGACTTGCCGTGTATGCGGGTACCACAGCACTGACGTTTTTAACTGTGGCGACACCGGTTGGTTGGGTGGGTCTTATTGTTGTTGCGGCGGTCGCCTCTATGGGAATGAACTATGTTGTAAAAGAAGAGAGCGGTGGTTGGTACGATGACATAATGGGCTGGATAAATTCTCTATGAATTTTTCTACCCTCTTCGCGATTCCTGCGGTGGTGGCATTTATTGGGTGTATTTTATTTGTCATTTTTGGCCTGGTTACCGTGCGCAAGCTCAGAAAAAATCCGGAAACCAAACATGCGCTAGGTATAGAGTTTGCGAGTGGTTGGGATATTCTTAATGTAGCAGGAGCTTTGTCGCTGTCAAAAGTAGTCGCTCGTAGACTTAGACGTAATTCTGAGTCTATGGGGTTAGGTTTTGAGGCAGACCCTGATGTGTTGTACAAACACACAACAGTGTTTGATAGGGTACTGGCCCGAATGTTTTTTTGGTCATGGGTGTTTTCTGGATCCGGGCTGCTCATATTAATGGTACTGAATTGGCTCGGAATTTTTGACTGAAACAGGCGGTACAACGGCCCCTGAGTTACCGCCGTGCCTTGCATATCCCACTTTTGATCTGGAGAAAACCACTAGCGTGGTCGTGCATGAGGATGGCAGTTTCACGTTAGGCGGCGGAGCCGATCTGCTTAACAGCGGGATTGTCGATACCTCGACGAGCAGCAATGAGCAAGCTATATAGGGTCGGACCACGGCAACTCATTGAAAAAATGGAATAACTCGCCTACATTTAGCTGATTAAAAGCCTTAAACGGTCCATTTTTCCCGTAAAATAACAACTTTAAGGACGGAGTGTCATGCCACGAAAAAATTGCATACTTTATGTTGGAGCATGTCTGGCATATCACACACCGCTGCCACAAACGTGAATTTCTTTTGGAGTTTTTGCGTGATTTTAAGAGTGTAATGGAGCAACGGGGTATCAAGGCAAGGTGAAAGAGCCCGAATATGCTTACAAGCTTAATTTTAATGGCAAAATGGGTGCTTTAAGCGAAAATAAAGGCAGTTTTCCATGGGAATAGTGATTGAGATCATCAGGTTAGCTTGGTCCGACCCGAAGTGTCAGGGTAGAATTTATCGGTGACTTATAACGGCTCATTATTTTTGGTTGTGTTGATGGCCCAATTTTTTACAGGGGGATATTATGCTATGTCGGATGAGTATATTGAAAAGTATTTAGATCATGAAAAACTTAAAAAGTTTCGCATGGATACAACCATATCTGGGCATTATTTGAAAATATGGGATGTGTATTTACAGTACGCAAAAAAAATGGAATCATCAATTGATATAGATAATTATTTAATTAATTTTTCCGAAAATAACGATGAATACATTATTGTTTTTAAGAAGCCTGCGACACAAAAAATAGTTGGCGGTGGTCATGGGAAATGTAGAATAAATAAAAAATTATTGAACGTTATTGAGTGTAAGTTTATTAAGTAATATCTGCCCTGCATGGATGCGCTCATGTCCACTCCCGAAGGCGAAGCCGAGATGCTTCAAGTATTGGCAGAAGTCACCGGGCAGAGACACATACACTAAACACCTATGCAATC
>CAZWUO010000345.1:0-2626 GCA_964636675.1 uncultured Ectothiorhodospiraceae bacterium | reverse complement strand
GCTGTAAGCGACTGACTTAACAGCTGCCATGACAGATGAAGTAGCCGATTTTGTTTATTGCTTTATCTTCGGACACATCTCATGTGACTGAAATAGTTTGTAATGCCTATTGACTTGAAAGCGGCTCATATGTGTTAGGCTTTTTTACGCATCTCGTCCAGCATTTGTTTAGAGTAATTTGCGTTATCCATTACCGCTCGTGATGCCTGCCCACCAATTACAAGTAATAAACCAACCAACGCAACCGTAATTGCGGATGGGAGTCCAATTAGTCTCATGCCGCCCTGGCTTACCAACCAGAAGGAAAGCCCAACTCCAGCAAGCACTGCCACCCAGCCAATAAATGATACGAACAGTGCTACGCCAATTGATGTTTTGTAGTCATTCATCTCTTTTGTTTTCGCCAATGTTGCTGGGTTTGCATTATCCGCCCGTTGCTGCCATTTCCCCCCTTTTTTCAATGTTGCTGGGTTTGTATTGTCCGCTCGTCGCTGCCATTCTTCCTCTTCTTTTTTTAATATTTCTTTATATTCTGGGCGATTACGACGACCAAGTTCAGCCTTATAGGCCTCATGTGCCCTCTCAGTTAAATTTTCCGGTTTCAGGGCTTCAAAGTCTTCCTGAGACATTTGCTTGTAACGTTCAAACAATTCGTTTTTTTCTGGCGCAACCATATTCGTACCCTCTTTGTAAACGCCCAATGAGCCTGTAGAAAAACCCGGTTACAATAACGCGCAGCGCGTCTTCGCATATTTTCGGTAACGTTTTCGGTGTTCAGTTCCATGGCTTATTTCTGTACCTAAAACTGAGTTTATGATTCACCTGTTGGCGCCTTTGTGGCGTTCCTGCTTCCTCTTTCTCCTTTATCCAGCCCCTGACCTTCTGTTTGCCTCGCAAGGTAAATCGTTTGAACCCCATGGCATAGGTGATGTGCCCGAATACTGGCTCTACCGTGCCGAGTCGCTGGCTATAGATGTGATGACCTTTTTCACTGTCGATCTTGCGCTTCATCTGCTCGATGAGGCTGTCCTGCTTGTGTGCTTCAGTGATACCTTGCTTGATGGCCGCCTGGCGCGCCGTCTTTTGCAGTGGGTTGCGCAGGCAACGGTGTTTCAGGGTGCAGGCCTGGCAGTCTGACTGATAAGCCTGGAATTTGTGAAAGCGATGGTGGCCAATGATGAGGTCCTTACCCTGTAACCACAGGGCGTGTCCGGCGGGGCATCGGCAGGTCACCTGTTTGGGGTCGTACCGGAAGTCCTCTACGGTGAACCGCTCTTTGGGTTTGCGAAGCGACTGGGGCTTGTGTCGCCGGTAATCCTTAAAGCGCGGATCCCGGGAACGAAAGCCGGTATCGGCAAGATAGCCGTCTATGTGGTTTTCGTTGAGGTATCCCAAAGCACCCTTGTTACAGTATCCACTGTCAGCCGTAACTTTGGTGCGGCGCTTCTCACGCTCATGCGAACCCAGATTATCATGGGCTTGTTCCAGGCTCGGTTCGAGCAATCCATGTTCCTGGCCTTGACCGTGTGCTTCGGTTTGTACGATGATCTGGTGCTTACTATCCACAGTGGCCACCCCCGTGTAGCCCTGAATTACGCCATGACTGGTTTTCATCTTGGCGCTGTCGGGGTCTGTGATATTGCTCTTGATCGGCTTGCCGCTGACCCCGGTACGTTCTTCATGGCTGTCGAGGAACCGCTGGATCTGTTCGCCGATGCGGGAAACAAAATCAGCGAGTGTGGTGTAGTGGGGTTGGCTATCAGCGGAAATGGCCATAAATGTGACGTTCTCGCGGCATAGTCGTTCAATCTTGCGACTCGTGGTAACCCCTCGCGCATAGGCCAGAATGATGATCTTGAGCAAGATGGCGGGGTCGTAGGCTGGGCGGCCTGTTTCTTCGTTGCGGTAGCGGTGTTCGAAGATACTCAGATCGAGTTCATGATCGACGAGGTAGCTGAGGTTGTATTCAAAACTGCCGGGGAGGATTTGACGATCAAAAGGAACCGGAAGCAGCTTGTCATGATCGTAGTTATAGTCTTTAAATCGCGCCATCTCTATTCCCTCAGATTAACGATCTTCGTTTCTGTAACTTTACCAGATTCCGGGTTTTCCTACAGCCTCAACGCTTAGTTAACCTGCGGAGCAAACGGGCACTTTTTTTGCGCTCTTTGCAAAAAACGCGCGGGTTTGCGTAGTCAGGTTGAACTTTTTATTAGCCGTTTTTTCTCTACACCTTGCAACCAATCTAGTATTTCCTCTGGCTTGCGTAAAACAGCTTGATTTTCCTCTAAATGCTTTAGTTCCATAGGAGTCAATGTGCGTGTAATAATTGACGACTCGTTGTTATTGTTTGTGGCTTTCACAACCAACAATGACCCCGCTTGTATACAAGCATTCGCTGTATTGGCTAGAGAGCTTATCAATGTTGATGCCGCTTGTGCTTGACATAAGTTGGCTTCCGCTTGAGGTTTATCTAGAACTGCAATTTCTATAGCTCTTTCACCTTTCTTGATTCTATCTGTTACTTCTTTATTGGTGACTGCATCTTTTGTTCTAAAAACAAATTTTTTCCACCATGATCCTTTTTCTTCTGGAAATTCATCCGACCTTTCAAAATCAACATCTT
>CAZWUO010000344.1:0-2629 GCA_964636675.1 uncultured Ectothiorhodospiraceae bacterium | reverse complement strand
GACAGACGTTTGTAACGAATTTTTGCCAGTGACTTATTAATTTGAAACATCAATATACCTTAAAATATTTATTTTCATTATTGCCAGCGAAAGGCTTTCGCAGACCCCACAAGAAGAATTAAAGCCATTATGGCTAACAGAATAATTTCAAACAACACATCACCCAGGCCAACACCATCCAACATGATACGCCGGGCCGCCTCGACCATATGCGTTAGCGGTAATAAATCGGCTATGCGCTGTACCCAGATATTACTGGTATCAACCGAGAACCAGACGCCAGACAAAATCATCATCGGCACAGCGAATACATTAAGTAAGCCGCTAGCTAACTCTTCACTACTGACGCGCGCAGCAATCGCCAGCCCCAAACTAATTAATGCGAGAGAACCGCTCAGTAAAACGAATAATAATGCCAGATAAGACCCGCGCATAGGAAAATCGAGCACCACAAGTGTCCCGGCAAACACCAGAACATTAACTATAACAACAATCATCAATCGAGAAAGAATTTGCGCAATCAGAAATTCACTGGCGGTCAGCGGCGTAGCACGCAGGCGACGCAACACACCATTTTTACGGTAACGAACAACCACCCAGCCCACACCCCAAAGGCTGCTGAACATAATGTTCATGCCCAGAATACCCGGCACTAACCAGTCAACATAACGGATAGGCTCGCCGCTAATCGTACCGCGTTGCAGCACAGCAGGTGAGCGATTGTACTGTTGCAGTAGCATTTGCTCAATCGCATAACTCTTTGCCGATAATTCATTAACCCAGTAACGAGGCGTATTTCTTACATCAACCAGCAAATCAAGCTTGTGGTGTCGAAGCTTATTAAGGGCACCCTTCTGATCATTTTGTTCAATGAGTTGTACATGCCTTAATGTCATAATTGGCGTTTTTGATATATCACCCAAAATACCGATTCGATAAAGGTTTTCATCTGAATTAGAAAAAATTAACGCAAAGCTGAACAGCATCATAATGGGTACGAAGATATTCCAGCCAAGGTCAGCCTTATCACGATAAAACTCCCGGTTACGGGCAACAACAACAGCAACTATACGACGTAAATTCATGATTCGCGCAAACCATGCCCTGTGAGCTTTAGAAATAAATCATCCAGTGTAGGTGAACTAATATGTAAATCACTAAGCGAAATCTTTTCGTCCCTTAGCACTTGTAACGTCTGATCAATATCATCGGTAACCGCACAAGCGTTCTCACCCTGACGCTGAAACATATTGGGTAACCTGGATGAATCTGGCAAGGCGTGTAAAGGGACTCGAATTAATGCTCTTGGAAAATGCTCAGCGAGCAATGCCTCGGGGTTACCTTCTGCGATAATTTTTCCCCTATCCATAACCGCAATTTGATCGCAAAGCACGCTGGCCTCTTCCATATAATGCGTGGTGAGTAAAATGGTTTTACCGGCGGCTTTTATATCCTGAATAAGTTGCCAGAAATGTCGTCGTGATTGCGGATCCAATCCGGTTGTTGGCTCATCGAGAAAAACCAGATCAGGGTCATTAACTAATGCAATGGCGAGCAGCAGGCGCTGGCGTTGTCCACCAGACAGGCGTCGCGTATCACGATCCAGTATTTCGCCCAGATTACACAATGCGACGAGCTCATCGAACGGCCTCTGCCGATCATAAAAGCTGGCAAATAAATGTAACGATTCTTTGACTGTTTGAAAATCCTGTAACGACGTGTATTGAGATTGAATACCAATAATTTGTCGAAAGTTTACGGTGCGTGGTGCCCCCCGATACAGAATATTTCCACTATCCGCATCCGTGATACCTTCAAGTATCTCCAGCGTTGTTGTTTTACCGGCACCATTAGGCCCCAGAAGGCCGAAGCACTGCCCTTGCATCAAGCAAAAACTAATACCTTCTACAGCACGAATTTTCTGATAATGCTTAACAATATTTTCGACAGACAATAAAGACGACACGGCTCAACCAGGCAATTAAATACGACATTCATTGTAACGCTTTCACTCAGTAATGACGACTGGATTGTTATCTGTGATAATATATTCACCACCAAAACAGCACAGACTATTATTATTTCATACAGGTAAAAAGTTTGAACCAACGTACCGATGCACCCAGCGCTGATAAAGCCGTCAGTCAATATCGCATTCATGCCGACGGCTATGATGCTTCAGCGAAACGCACAATGCGGCTTCGGTTACAAACCATAGCGCATCTTAACTTGCGCCCGGGTGATCGTGTTTTAGATGTTGCCTCTGGTACCGGGCTGAGTTTTCCGCTATTGCGTGAAGCCGTGGGTGAGACGGGTGAAGTCATCGGTGTCGATGTCAGCCCTGAAATGTCACAAATTGCTGAGCAACGCGTCGTCAAAGCCGGCTGGCAAAATGTCAAAGTATTGCAGTCCTCTATTGAGTTGGCTGAAATTGACGGGCCACTTGATGCCGTGCTGTTCAACTTTACCCATGACATTATGCGATCGCCTGCTGCATTGGAACGTATTTTTTCAGCAACCGCACCCGGCACACGAATAGCCTTTGCCGGAATGAAATACGTACCATGGTGGATAGCACCCGCCAATATTATCGTGCGCGCCAAGGCACGCCCCTACATGACTACATTTG
>CAZWUO010000343.1:0-2630 GCA_964636675.1 uncultured Ectothiorhodospiraceae bacterium | reverse complement strand
GGAGGAATGATGTCGCCCTGTTCATCCTGATAACGAACCAGTGTTTCAAAATGCAGTCCTTCTTTGCTATCAGATAATGGGACTATAAGCTGTCCATACAGCACAAATCGATTTTCATCCAGACCTTGTTGAATTTTTTCTACCCACTGCATTTCTCCTTGCCTGGAAGCCAGTTCCTCATCATCGGGTCTAAAAACATGGACTCTATTCCGTCCTTTGTCTTTTGCCGCATAACATGCTGCATCGGCTTCTTTCATCGCTTCGACTGCATTACCCGTAGATCTGTTAATTATTGAAATACCAATACTAACACCAACAGAAAAACTCCTGTCTTCCCAGGCAAACTGAAAGTCTCTAATGACATTTCTCAGTTTTTCACAGGCACTAAATGCTTCACCTATTGAGCAGTATCGCATTAAGATGCCAAATTCATCGCCTCCTAAACGAGCCAGTAAATCTCCCTTCCTGATATGAAGCCTTAAAACATCACCTAATTGCCTTAGTAATTCATCTCCAGCTAAATGACCACTGGTATCATTGACTACCTTAAACTGGTCCAGATCCAGATAACAAAGCACATGCTCTAAATCCTCCTTATTCGCGTCCATTACCTCTTGCCGAATAACAGAATCAAATTCAGTTCTGTTTACCAGCCCCGTTAATGCATCGTGACTGGCTTGATAGGCTACTTTTTCTGACAACCTCCGGTTTTCTGTAACATCTTCACAAACCAACAGCAAATTATCTTGTTGATTTACATTATTGACCAACCGAGCCGTTTCTCTTACCCAGACAACGCCACCATCTCTGCAAACTTTACGAAGTTCGTATTTATGAACCCGATGAGGCGCTTCAACACAAGCGTTAAACAACATTTTTGCAGCGACTCGATCATCAGGATGTATAAAATCATAAATAGAACATCCTTGTAATTCAGCACTGGTTAAATCTAATTGCCTAGCACCAAAACGGTTTACATTTAAAATTGTTCCGTCAATGGAAAGATTAAATACCATCGTCGGGTTATCATCATAAAGTGCAAGATAATGATCTTTGGCGACTATTAAAGCAGTATTCTGAAACTCCACCATTTCCAGCATATTATTAAAGGCATCAACCAGCTTACCAACTTCATCATCATCTGTTTTACCTGCCCGCTGAGAATAATCTTTCTCGGCGGTAATTTTATAAACGGTGTTTAACAATTTATTCATCGGTGTAGTAACCATTCTAAGTAATGGTATTGTCAGCATAAAGGTCACTACCGTTGCGATAAATAATACGCTGAAGAGCACGCCAATAAATTGTATTTTACGTACAAATGAACCGGCCAAATCTGCATGAATATAGATTACACCTATTAATTCAGAGTCAACAAAAATAGGTTGGTAAATAAATAGTTGCGTCTGTTCAAAATAAGTATTCTGTCCCGTATATAGACTCGGACAAGATACTTCAGAATCTAACTGTGCTTTAAAGCTGGCAAAAACCTGATTTTCTTTATCATAAATACACGCTGACTGAAATAAGGTCAATTGCTCCAATGAAGCCATATTTTCCCTGGCCAAATCTTGATCATCAAACATCAAGGCAGCAGTACTCCGATTACCGATCAACTCAGCCATCGCAGACAAATCATCCTCGGTATTCTGTTTAAATTCTGCCATTTCAAAAATAAGTAATACCGCAGTTGCCAGAAATAATCCGCACATACTGGAAAAAATCTGAATAAATAACAGTTTCTTTTTAATAGATAGATTTCGAAAAAGTCTAGTCATTTGATTCCCCTTCATAAATCTCTGCTATTTCCATTAATTTTGCACTGACTTCCAGATTACTCTTTTTCAATGCCTTCAGATTAATCTGTAACTTAACTTTTCCATCTTTAAGGAAAAAAGCGAACATCCCTCCTGCCTGAGTAAATTTTTTCGTTTCCCCCGTCGTTAAAGCATTTTCAAGCGAACCAACCGTTAAAACGCCGCCTATCGAAAAACCAACTTTTCTCCATTGCTTATCAAAAGTACCAAAATAAACAATATGGCAATGTTTAACGTCAGAAATTGATTGAAAACGGTACAAACGGATAGGCTTATTTTTTACGGTTCGTTTCTCAATAGAATTGATTATCGAACCAAAGGGATCTTTGCCAATAATACATAAATTAAAGGTCTCTGAATCGTTTTCTGGCCAGGAAACGAACTTGGTGAAGTTATAGAGATAGCCTGCCTTGATTTTGTATTCGATACTATTTCCTTGAGCAAAAGACTGGATAGACGAAAACATCGAGACAATAAGAAACAACATCGCAAGCAAAGCTCCTTTTTTCTTTTGCTTGTTATGTTGTTCCATAATTTAAGATGGGAAAAAATGTAAGAAGACTCGTACTATAGCCCTATCAGTGTAGTTTAAATACTTCATTTTTCTAATTTTCAGAAAAAAACCGACTTAAAACCTTAATCATATAAACATGATCATCTACTCCGGCACTCTCTCTAATACTGTGCATAGCCCACATCGGGTTCCCCACATCCACTGTTCTGATGCCTAGTTTTGCAGATGTCATAGGACCAATAGTGCTTCCACAAGGGATATCTGTTCGATGTGAATATTTTTGATAAGGCACATCAACC
>CAZWUO010000342.1:0-2636 GCA_964636675.1 uncultured Ectothiorhodospiraceae bacterium | reverse complement strand
AAATCTACTTTGATTAAATCACCAGAGATAAAATTCCCGGCCAGTATCTCCGTTGCCAGCGGGTTTTCCAGTTGATTCTGAATCGCCCTTTTAAGCGGGCGAGCGCCATAAACCGGATCAAACCCCGCTTCCCCAATTAAATCCAAAGCCTCGTTGCTGATTTCAAAACCGATTTCTCTCTCTAGCAAACGAGCTTTCAAATGCTCAACCTGAATTTTTGCGATTGCTCTGATTTGTTCTTGTCCTAATGGATGAAATACCACAGCTTCATCAATTCTATTGATAAATTCGGGACGAAAATGTCTGCCCACAATTTCCATCACAGCTTCTTTCATGGCATCATAATTTTCCTCACCTACCAGTTCCTGAATTACATCAGAACCTAGGTTAGAAGTCATTACGATAACAGTATTTCTGAAATCTACCGTTCTTCCTTGCCCATCTGTCAAACGGCCATCATCCAGAACTTGAAGTAAAATATTAAAGACATCGGGATGGGCTTTTTCTACCTCATCCAGAAGGATGACTGAATAAGGTTTTCTACGCACGGCTTCCGTCAAATATCCCCCTTCTTCGTAACCCACATAGCCGGGAGGGGCACCAATTAAACGAGCAACCGAATGTTTTTCCATAAACTCTGACATATCTATTCGAACCATGGCTTCATCAGTATCAAACATAAACCCTGCTAATGCCTTGCATAATTCAGTTTTACCCACACCAGTCGGACCTAAAAATAAATAGGAACCAATAGGGCGATTGGGATCTGACAATCCTGCTCTTGAGCGACGAATGGCATTACTGACAGCTTTTAAGGCTTCTTGCTGTCCGATGACACGCTTGCCCAATTCAGCTTCCATATGTAATAATTTTTCCTTTTCCCCTTCCATCATTTTAGAAACGGGTATACCTGTCCATTTTGAGACTACTTCAGCAATTTCCTCATCCGTTACTTTATTTCTTAATAAAGTCATATCCTGCATTTCAGCCTGAGAAGCAAGATCCAGCTCCTTTTCCAGCTTGGGAATCTCACCATACTGTAATTCGGACATTAGCGTTAAATCATTAGCCCGACTGGCTGCTTCAAGTTTGATACGGGCATGTTCAAGTTGTTCTTTAATAGCAGCTGAACCTTGTAAGGCTGCCTTTTCTGCTTTCCATATTTCTTCAAAATCGGAATATTCTTTTTCCAGCACTGATATTTCTGCTTCCAGCATTTGCAGTCTTTTTTTCGAGGCTTTATCCGACTCGTTTTTAAGCGCTTCGCGTTCAATTTTTAATTGAATTAAACGCCTGTGTAGTTTATCCATGACTTCAGGTTTGGAATCAATTTCCATCCGAATGCGACTAGCAGCTTCATCAATTAAATCAATAGCTTTATCCGGCAATTGCCGATCTGAAATATAACGATGGGATAAAGTAGCTGCTGCGATAATCGCTGGATCGGTAATATCAACTCCATGGTGTACTTCATAGCGTTCTTTAAGTCCACGCAGAATGGCCACAGTATCTTCAACCGTAGGCTCGTCTACCAGAACCTTCTGAAAACGGCGTTCTAAGGCAGCATCTTTTTCGATATATTGTCGATATTCATCTAACGTGGTTGCCCCCACACAATGCAGTTCGCCGCGTGCCAATGCCGGTTTTAACATATTGCCGGCATCCATTGCTCCTTCGGCTTTTCCCGCACCAACCATGGTATGCAATTCATCTATAAAAAGGATGATTTGGCCTTCCTGTTTAGCCACATCATTTAACACAGCTTTTAAACGCTCTTCAAATTCACCCCTAAATTTAGCGCCAGCAATTAACGCAGCCATGTCTAAAGATAACACCTGCTTGCCTTTAATACCTTCAGGCACTTCACCATTCACAATACGTTGTGCCAAACCTTCAACAATCGCTGTTTTACCGACACCGGGTTCACCAATGATAACCGGATTATTCTTGGTTCTGCGCTGCAAAACCTGAATAATTCGTCTGATTTCATCATCTCTGCCTATCACTGGGTCAAGCTTTCCCTGCTCCGCTCTTTCAGTCAAATTAATTGAATATTTTTTCAGTGCCTGTCTTTGATCTTCAGCACTAGCATCATCAACAGACTGTCCGCCACGCATATTTTCAATCGCCTGTTCAATTGCCTGTTGATTAACTCCAGAATTTTTCAGCAATGCTTGTAGTGAGCCTTTAGTCTCACATGCGGCTAACAAAAACAGCTCGCTGGAAATAAAGTTATCCTGTCGTTTTTGGGCAAATTTGTCCGTTAAATTCAGCATCCGTGATAATTCATTAGACAACTGTACATCACCCCCAGCACCTGAAACAGTTGCAAGTTGGTCTATTTCCTGGACAATTTCTGCTCTTAAGGCATTTACGTTAACCGCTGTCTGAATCAATAAAGCTTTGATACTACCGCCTTCCTGATCCAATAACGCCAGCATCACATGTATTGGCTCAATAAACTGATGATCCTTTCCTAAAGCCAGGCTTTGAGCGTCAGCCAGAGCCTGTTGAAATTTACTGGTTAATTTATCCATCCGCATATTGCGTACCTCTGATTAATATTATTAGTTGATTCTAATATGGGGGTGGCAGAATAGTTTTCAAGTTAGAGCAATTTCATAGCAGAATAGAAA
>CAZWUO010000341.1:0-2638 GCA_964636675.1 uncultured Ectothiorhodospiraceae bacterium | reverse complement strand
CCTTCCCCTTCGCACCATCCTTTAAAACAGAAAAATAAACTTTAAGCTTAGAAATATCATCGCTCTTAGAGGAAAAATATTGTTCATAAGAGAACTCCTGACGAAATGTTGAGCCAACCTTATTCGCAATCAAATAAAATTCTTCAAAATAGGGTTTATCTAATTGAGGGTGTCTCAGGTATTTTTGCATCTCTCCATCAAGTTCGAGAAGCTTTTGCGGGTCTGTAGCAGCATAGAGCAAATGCTCATTCAAAGGCTCCTGATAACACCAATAAGCTGTTTGTGACTGACAGAAGACATTATAGATAAAGGTGCTTCCAGAACGAAAAAGAGAATGAATAAAAATAGGTGTCGTGTCAGATTTCATTGAATATCAATTTGATTCGTTTTTTTAATAGAAGAGAATTTTGCCCCAAAGTTAACCAGCCCTACTTGCTTTACACCTACCTTTTGACGCACTTTAAACATAGCGACATCAACACGCCGATGGATAAATATAGAATCTTCGCTATTGTCATCACGTACCCCACAATTAATAAAATAGGTCCCGGCTGCCAGAGTATTTTTCATCAAAAACGATACTTCAAGCCTATCGCCGGCCACAAATAACTCAGGCTGCCCTCCAAGAGAAAGCGTATTTGTTCCATACAAAGAAATTCCTTCTAGTGTTTTTATAAGGAATGTAAACACAGGAAACTTTACAGAAGCTTCAAAATCAACAATATATTTCAAAATAAAATGACTCTCTATCTCAATGATATTTAGCTGATTACCCGCAACATTTTCAAGCCAGACATCTTTAATTATGGCTCTACCATCACCATAATTCAGCTCATTGACAATAAGTAAGTCCGGGTCAATTAAAGGCCCTTCCCTTTCAACTGTTGCTTCTTCAATATTTTTTTGTACTTTGCCTTTGGATCCAAAAAGGTCTTGTTCATAATTATCACAGATACTTTTAGAATCGCCGAATTCCAGTTGCACGCCATCTTTTAAAAACAACGCTTTAGAACATATTTTTTTGATACTCTCTATATCATGACTGACTAGCAGTAACGCCATCCCATCATTCATGTACTTTTCAATGCGGCGAAAACATTTGCGCTGAAAAGCAGCATCTCCAACTGAAAGAGCCTCATCTACTATTAAAATATCGGGAAGAAAGGCGGTCGCAACGGCAAAAGCAACGCGCATTTGCATACCACTAGAATAGATACGCACTGTCTCATCAAAGTATTCACCAATTTCAGAAAATGCTTCAATTTCTGGCATGGTTTGCTGTATTTGCTTTGCGCTATATCCCATTAGACCAGCTGCATGAAACACATTCTGTCGTCCTGTTAGTTCAGGATCAAACCCCATTCCAAGCTCAAGAATTGCAGCAATACGTCCATTAACCTGCACCTCCCCTTCTGAAGGGTGTAGTGTACCCGTGATCATTTTTAGCAGCGTACTTTTACCAGCGCCATTCTGACCAATAATACCAATCGCTTCACCAGGGTAAATTTCAAAATTAACATGCCGTAGCACCCAATGTTCATCGCGATGCTTCATCGGCAAACCAAACCAGCGAGCAAACCGTTTCCACTCCGAGCTGTAACTACGAAACGCCTTACCTAAATTCTGTATACTGAGTAAACTCATAATACATCAACCATTTCAGCACTCGCCCGACGAAATATAAATAGGCTTAATAATACCAGCCCAGACGCTCCCCCAAACACAATGGCAACACTTTCAATTTGAGGGGCACTGTTATAAACCAGTACCTGATGATAAGCACTAACTATGGGGTACATAGGGTTATATTCCATTAAGTACCGATAACTTTCTGGAATGATATTTTCTGGATACACGATAGGCGTGAACCAAAACCATATTTGCAAAATAATGGGAACGACCTGCCCTATATCCCGTAAAAAGACATTGAGAATCCCAAGTATTAAACCAATCCCCATAGCAAGCATGACCACCGAAAAAGTAAGGGGGATGATCCATAGCATACTCCAACTAAATTGATGGCCAAATACCGCATAAATTCCAAATACTGCTATTAGCAAAAAGAAATTGTTTAATAGGCTGGAGCCAACCACAATGGCGGGTAAGGTTATTCGAGGAAAACTCATTTTTTTCATCAAATTGCCTTGTTCGATAAAAATATTAAGACAACGACCGATAATTTCACTAAACAGCATCCAGGCTAACTGGCCTGCTAATAAATAAAACGCGTAGGAATACTTATTATCTGCATCGGGTAATTTAGATGCAAGCACATTAGAAAATACCAAAGCATAGATAAGAGCCTGGGATAAAGGGTTGATAATCACCCACAAGCCACCCAATTTACTCCGTGCAAAGCGGCTTTTCGTTTCATTACGTATAGAGCTAAATACGAAATGGCGATATTGCCATAAATTATTGAATATGCTGGAATTTTTTTGTTTTTCTGAAGATATCATTTATGTTATATATTATTATATTCGACCCGTGAGTAGAGCTTTTGCTATTTAGTGCCTAGATTATAGACGTATTATTCAATTCAAAGGTTCAACTATAGACTTTCAGATAAATAACTTCACTGACACCATACCTCTAAGGGATGTTTGCCGTTATACCTCACAGCAACTGTACACGACAA
>CAZWUO010000340.1:0-2662 GCA_964636675.1 uncultured Ectothiorhodospiraceae bacterium | reverse complement strand
AAATTTCAATAATATAAGTCGCGCCTGATTGCGTTGACGAACCATCCACAATAACCAGGATTTCCCCAGCCTCGTCAGATAGAAAAACGCAAGATTCTGCTTCAAGACCTGCATTAAGCGAATCACACGATTCGAGTTCACCATCGTATACGTATAAACCAACGTTAGCGCTTAAGCTTGTAAGATTTATTTCATAGGGTGTAAACGGAACCAGCCCACTAAGTCGATAAAAACTATATTGAGTATTGACGATGCCATTATGTGGTAAATTCGGACTAGAAAATTCTAATTCTAACGGGCTGTTAAACGAACCTTCCCAGGGATTTCCAGTATAGCCCTGAATATCGAGATTAAAGCTGCCCCCTTGCTCCTGCCCAGTTACGCTAATCCATAAGCGGCCGGTGGCGTCTGATCTCGCAGCACAAGCAGCATCAATTTTATCTTCCGTCTCAGCAAAACACTCGGGCGCTTCAAAACTTGCATTGCTAAATACTTGCATTATTTCAGCGCCGGCCACCTTGGATAATTGCAGTGTATAAGCCGTGTTGGGTGAGAGTCCGGTCACCTGATAATAGCTGATTTCAGAATCGCCGACCGTACCTTGGTGAGCTACTCCAACAGCGAGTGATATCGGTGACTCTGGTGAGCCTTCCGATGCAAACTCACTATTGGTTATTTGCACATCTTGCGGGTCAATTTCCAAATATCCCGTTGTATCAGTGGTTAACAAAGTATCCAGCGTGAGTGTAATAACATAAACCTGTTCTCCATCACTTTCTTGTTCGTTTTGACCCATCACTGTTACCATCTGGGCTGTAGACCAGTCATCCGCTGTAAAAGTAAGCATTATGGTCTCGCGCGAAGTCACTGGAGAATTACCGCCAGAAATTAGCCCCTCGGTCATATCGTTAGTCGTTACGTTAATGATCACATCACCATTCGGTTCGGTATTGAGAACAACGTTAAAGCGCGTCGTAAGACCTGCAGAGGTCGTTAAACCGCTAACTGGATCAATATTAATCCCGGCCATGTCGTTATCGCTATTGGTAACGGAAACATCATCGGGATCAAGTAGATTATATAAACTATCCGAGCTGACAGCAGGACTTGTTACGATATTAAAAACTTGGTTTCCATCATCGACTTCGTCATCTTGGCCGGTTATATAAACTCGTTGCACGGTTGACCAATCATCTGGCATAAATGTTAATGTCAGAGTTTCAACCAGTATGCCCGGTGAATCCCCGCCGCGTACCAAACCTTCTGAAGTGTCATCCGTACTTATGTCAATAGATACATTCGCCAGCGGTTGTGTATTCAATACAACATTAAAATAGGTTGTTGCACCATCTTCAGTCGTTTTAAGATCTTTGTTGGGAAAAACAGAAATACCTATTTCATTATCAAGATTACTCACGGATACATCTGCGGGATTAAGCGCATCGTAATCAGAATCGTCACTGATGATCGGGCTGGTAATAATGCGATAACTCTGCACACCATCGATAATGTCATCGTCAACCCCCGTCACAGTGATGGTTTGATTAACGGCGTAATTTTCCGGCGTAAAGGTTAACGAGTCTTTATCGACCATGCCCTCAGAGATATCATTGCTGCTAATTTTAAATGTAACGTCCGCGCTCGGTTTGGTTTTAAGCGATGCATTAAAGTTCGCTTGTTGTCCATTCTCAGTCGTGATCAGGTCTTTACTAGGATTGATAAAAACACCTAAGGTATTATTATCTTTTACTATTAGCGTCACATCATCAGGATCAATTCCGGTATAACCCGCATCATCACTTGTAGCACTTGCAATATTCAGTGATATTGTTTGATCGCCATCAGCAATTTGATCGTCCACACCCTGTATAAAAACAGTCTGAGCAAGCGACCAATTATTGGGAGTAAATATCAAATTTAAAGCACTGATTGTCGTATTTGTTGCGGAATCTATTAATAGGGCTTCTGTAGTGTCAGCGCTGAATATATCGATGACAACATCGGCGGTTGGTTCGGTGTTTAAAACGATGCCAAAACTTGCGGTATTACCGGGAGCGCTTTCATCAATAGTCAGTTTGCGAGGAGTTACGGTTATGCCTGGCACATCATTATCGGAGTTCACGACCGTCATATCGACGGTATTCAATCCGTTGTACGCCGAATCATCGCTAGTCGCAGGATTTGTTTCAATTGAAAACGTTTGATTACCATCAACGATATCATCATCTACACCGGTAACCGTGACTACTTGCGGAATCGACCAGTTGGTGGCGTCAAATGTAAAACTAGATGGAGTGACTATCCCTTCAGTGGTATCACTACTTGCTACGGTAATCGTTACCGGGGAAGTTGGTGTAGAACCCAAAACGAGGCTAAACGTGCTCGTGCTACCATCTTCAGTAACGGACAGTTCGGTGGATGGGGTTATTGTGATACCTGCGGAATCCAATTTGACGGCAACTCCACAAGCGGTAAAGAAAAATGCGAATAACAATAAGGAGAAAATTAAACTAATGCTTTGCCGAATTAACGCCCTTGTATTTGAAAAATTCATTTTTGTCATCACTTGCATTTTCCTCTTTGCTTTAATTATTAATTATTGTTTTGTGTTTTTATTTTTTCTTCTCCATTTAAAGACCTGGAAGAATTTATTCTTTGAAAC
>CAZWUO010000339.1:0-2676 GCA_964636675.1 uncultured Ectothiorhodospiraceae bacterium | reverse complement strand
TCTAATTTTATTTCAAAGTTGGATATGCTTCTGTATAAACCCAATCTTTATCTTTAACAGGCAAATGACACCCCAAACAATCTTTTTTATAGTTTGTTGCGACATTTGTAGAAACATTATCTGGCTTGAATAATGCCCATCCCCAGCCGTCGCCCCATAACGGGTTATTAGCAAAACGCCCTTTCGTATCCTTAACCATAACAAACCATTGCTTTATATTCTCAGTAGCGTAGCTAACATCATTACCAGTTGTGTAATTTCCCGCTTTTGAAGCACGTAATTCTTTTACAAGTGTTGCGCCATCAGGAAACTTACCCGTCTTACGAAATATTTCAACAGTCTCTTTTTCAGTGTAAACATCATGGAAACCACTAGCATCACCTTCTGGAACAAACCAGGTCCCTAAATGCACCATCGAGGTACGAAAATCTTTAGGGAGGGTGATTTTGCCTTTGTTATCCACATTCGGTGAAAACGAATCTTCGGCAATTACAGATGTGCAAATGCTAACCATAACTGCAAAAAATAAAAGTTTTCGATATTTATCATGTGTCTTTTTATAAATCATTTATTTTTTCTCCGGCTCTACATAATTATTGTGTAAGTCAGAATCATAACCACCACCCGCTTTTTCGCCTTTACCCTTACCTTGATTTAAAACAGGATAGTATTGTGTAAACACGAAGTCATCAGCCGCCGACGCAGCATGGCAACCATTACACGATGCAGTAGGAAAAGCTTTTGCCGATTTTGCCAAGGTTTTATGATCCTTAGTTGAAAAACTGTAATATGCCCAATTTCCCGGCTCTTTAGGGAAGTTTGCTTTACTTTTTATCGTCGCTTCAAGGCCTATATATTGACCTTGAAAATAACCATTACCACTCACAGCCGCTTTAGAACCGACACTAACCAGTTCTTTAATAATAATTGTGCCATCGCGAAATTCTCCTTTTTCTTTCCAATATGCCCAACTTTCTGGGTCTATATAAACGTTATGATGTTCAGGAAATGCGGCTTTTCCATTATTCATGTCATTTGGAGTGACAGGCGTACCAACAAAAATCCATTCTCGGTATCCCATTGGTCGTGACAATTCACCATTTTTAATAGAAAAAAATTCCTTAGCATGTAAGCTCGTTACAGGAGCCACTTGTAGAGCAAATCCTAAAAACAAAGCGCCGTATATAGCAACAAATTTATGTTTTTTTATAATCATTGTTTAGGTTTCCTTATAAGTGAGCATGTTTAATAAAAAGATGGTAATGCTTCTGATAACCATGCGTTATTATATACCCATCCATAACCAATTCTAGTGCCTAGGGTAATCATAAAAGTGTCTGATCAAATAAAAATAAAGCATTCTTATTTTGATTTTCTAGGAAATATTCTTGAAACACTACGCTTTCGTGGATCTATTTTTCTTTCGCTCAGATCTGGCTTCTCCCTGGGGGTTCTCACTTTCAGAAATGAAAGTTCCTCGTTTCCATATCGTATTAAAAGGTGATTGTTATATTGGTGTGGGTGAAAACCATAGTATATGCCTAAAGCATATGGGCATTATTATGATCTCGCATGGGGACTTACACTGGATTGCGGATCAAGTGGTGCATAACATGAGCAAAGCCAAAATTATTTTTTATTGAGTGATTACAAGATCGAGTCGCATCCCCCTTTTTTGATTCATTCCAGTATTGTTAAAAAGGCTGGGGATTCCGTACGAAACCCCAGCCTAATTGTTGACTTGCTACTTCCTTCCACCTGGTGCAGACAACGCTTCTAATGCCTCATCAGGTCCAAAAGTCGCACTTGGTTGACTCGGGGGGAATTCCTTAAATGAAGCAACGAATTCACCTACTACTTCCTGTGCTGGAACAAAGGTCCATAGCTTGTCTGCCCACCAGCGAAAGTACATCTTTGATTCGCGCATAAAACGCTCGTAAGGGTCCTGCCTAACATTAATCACGTACGGCATATTTACTGACCTCAAGACTGAGTCTTGCAAATTACCTTCTTGCACTTTGAAATGGATTTTCCAATCGTTTACCCTGACGGCATTGAGGCTGGCGTTGTCATCAAAGTAAAAAATCTCCCGACGGGGACCCTTATCAACTTCGCCCTTAAAGAAAGGCATATAATTGTATCCGTCCAGGTGTGTCTTGAATTTCTTACCCGCAGCCTTGTGGCCCTTTTTCAGCTTCTCTTTGATATTAGGATCACCAGCAGCAGCCAGGAAGGTAGGCAACCAGTCTTCGTGCGACATAATATCGTTAACAATTGTACCCGGCTTGATCACACCCGGCCAGCGGACAACTTGAGGTACACGCATTCCGCCTTCCCAGGTTGTGCCCTTTTCACCGTGGAAAGGTGTATTGCCACCATCTGGCCAGGACATCACCTCAGCGCCGTTGTCGGTGGAAACGATGACAATGGTATTGTCCGCAATCCCAAGTTCATCTAGCTTAGCGAGCAGTTCGCCGACAGCCCAATCAAACTGCGCCATGCCATCGGCATATAGGCCATAACCAGTAGTATTCTCCCATTTGTCAGACAAGCGAGTAAACACATGCATGCGAGTCAAATTGTGCCAGAGGAAGAAAGGCTTGTCCGCTTTATTGGAGCGCTCCATGAAGGCTAGCGATTGAGCCACGAGTTCGTCATCAATCGTCTCCATGCCGT
>CAZWUO010000338.1:0-2706 GCA_964636675.1 uncultured Ectothiorhodospiraceae bacterium | reverse complement strand
GTTTGCTGCAGCATAATTTCTGAAACCCATACCCGGTATGCTGTTTTATTTTGTTGCCATGGCAGATGCTTACGGCCATGCTGGTCAAACCATGACAAGAGTTTTTTGGGTAACGCTGTTTTCATTGAATCCCATTTTTTATTCGTGTTAATCTTAAGTCGATAATGGACTTATACTTTTTTAACGCTTTTTTATTATTTGTCTTGATTCATCATCATAAAAAAGCCCGTGATAATCCATGATAAACAGCACCTAATTAAATACAAAGATTTTCCATCAACTCATAAAAACAGGAAAAAAGGCAGCCATGGCTTCAAATGAAGAACTCGTCGTAGACATTAAAGATGATAATGATAATGTCACTCAAGGCAAATTATTCTATATCGCTTTTACGAAAGCAGACAGAACTAAACGAGCAATCACCGCGTGGGCCGTTTGCTGGGGTTTAGCGATTTTATCTATCCCCATTATTCTTGCGCATTATATTTTGATCCCAGCGTTTTTAATTGCCGGCCCCATTATCGCTCGCTCTCGACTAAAGCAACCGCAGGAAATGATCACTGTTGACGGTGAGTGCCCGCATCATAAAGGCCCGTTTTCTCTTAAAATGGAAAAAACGGATACATTACCTAAATGGGCGTATTGCCCCGTGTGCGACAAAGGGCTGCATATCGCCGAAAGTACAACCGCCGATGCTCTAACAACACCCGAAGAAACAACAGCAGCCACTAATGAGAATAGTGAATCGCAGGATACAGTAGAAACAACAGACGCTGCGCAAAACAACGCAAACGTATCAGAAAACGACCTTGAAGCGCAGCAGAAAACCGAAAAAACTACCTAAAAAACCCGTTCACCGCCCGCAAAAAACCGGATGAGGTTGTCTCATTCGGTTACTAATCAATAATTTACCACTATTTTTTTGCCACCACTACCTGTTCCTCGACGAATATTATTGAGAATTTATTAAAAATCCGAGTGTTCAGGCATGCCGTCCAGACGATTTTTTGTTTATAATGACGCCTTTATCAATAATATTAGACACGCATTCAAATGAAAATCGTAATGGCTTTAATCGTTTTGGGTATAATGGTCACCTCTGGTCTTGTCAGTCTGGGTTTATTTCTCTTCCAAACAGGCATCATTGGCTAAGTTAGCACCAACTACCTCCTTATATTCCCGTATTTAGAAAGATCTACAAAATATGAACATTACCGTCAACGGCAAAACTCACAACGTGCCGGATAGCTGTACGGCAAAAACATTGATTGATTTGTTGAATATGCAAAATGACAAAATTGCGATGGAAGTTAATCGCGATATCGTACCTCGCAGTCAATACGCTGAGTTTTCATTCAATGAAAATGACAAAATAGAAATCGTCCGCGCCATCGGTGGCGGTCAGAAGCATCCGCGATAATTACCCACCCCTGCACAGAGAGTAAATAATGAGCAATAACGATAGCTTTACCATTGCTGGTAAAACCTACAATTCACGCCTACTTGTCGGCACTGGTAAATATAAAGACATGCTGGAAACTCGCTTGGCAGTCGAAGCCAGCGGCGCAGAAATTGTGACTGTTGCTATTCGTCGAACAAATTTGGGCCAAAACCCAGGCGAAGCCAATCTACTTGATACTTTACCCATGGATAAATATACCTATTTACCCAATACCGCGATGTGCTATACCGCTGACGATGCTATTCGCACTTGCCGACTGGCTCGCGAATTACTCGACGGCCACAATCTGGTTAAGCTGGAAGTGCTCGGCGATGAAAAAACCTTATTTCCGGATGTTGATCAAACTTATGTCGCAGCAAAAACGTTAATCAAAGAAGGTTTCGATGTGATGGTTTATACCAACGATGACCCCATTGCTGCTAAACGTCTGGAAGAAATGGGATGTGTTGCTGTTATGCCACTTGCCGCGCCAATTGGCTCTGGATTAGGCATTCGCAACCCCTTTAATATTCGCACCATCATTGAAAATGCCAGCGTACCGATCCTGGTCGATGCCGGTGTCGGCACCGCCTCTGATGCGGCCATCGCCATGGAGCTGGGCTGTGACGGCATCCTGATGAACACTGCGATCGCTGCAGCGCAACACCCGGTGCTGATGGCCTCGGCCATGAAAAAAGCCATCGAAGGTGGTCGCGAAGCCTTTCTCGCCGGGCGCATGCCGAAAAAACGTTTCGCCTCAGCATCATCGCCGATCGAAGGCACATTTTTCTAAACGATATTCCCCACTTCATCGTGTCCACAGCAAACCCGCAGAATGAATTACCAACACTCCGCCGGACGATAAAAAGCTTTGTCCTGCGCCAGGGTCGTCTCACCAACGCACAACAAAATGCGCTGGAAAATCACTGGCAGGATTATGGCATCGATTTTTCTGAGCAGCCGCTGGACTACGGCACATTGTTCGGCAATGACAACGAGACCATCGTCGAGATAGGTTTTGGCAACGGTGATAGCCTGTTGCAACAGGCTATCAACCAGCCACAATATAATTTTATCGGCATCGAAGTCCACGGCCCCGGCGTCGGCCACCTGATCCATAACGCCAATGCACAAGACATACATAATATCAGGGTCATCCGCCACGACGCCATCGACGTGCTCAGACAACAGATCACCGACGATTCGATACATCAGCTACAACTGTTTTTCCCCGACCCCTGGCACAAAAAACGCCACCACAAACG
>CAZWUO010000337.1:0-2773 GCA_964636675.1 uncultured Ectothiorhodospiraceae bacterium | reverse complement strand
CGTTGAGATAATAACGAACATCCTGTTGCGCCATACAAAACTGCGTATTTTCAATTAATTGTTTGAGTTCTTTTTGCGTCAGACTAAATTCAAACGGCGCGGTAACGGCGTCGATATTTGGAAACTCCGACCCGGGTAAAGTCGAAAGCGTAAATCGGCTTCGGCCCGATTTGAGAACACAGCGATCATCCCGGGTTGTTAATTCAATTTCTGCATTTTCTGGAAGCGCTTTACAGATGTCGATGAATTTTTTACCCGGTAATGTGATTTCATCCTTGTCAGTACTATCAACTGCAAGCTGGGTAACCATTTCAACCTCAAGATCGGTCCCCGTTAATGTCATGATACCTTCAGACACCTGAATAAGAATATTAGACAGGATGGCAAGGGAGGGTCGGCGCTCAACAATATTACCCACTGCCTGCAAAGGTTTTAACAGGGCATCGCGCTGCAATCTAAGTTTCATTAAAGATCCTTTGTATATTATATATATAAATTATTACTACTGTTAAGGCTGTAAATATCTGTGGATAAGTGGTTTTTGTATATGTTTTACAGAAACTTATCACAGTTTTAAAAGTGTTTGAACAAGTATGAGCAAGCAGATTGTAAACTGTGGATAAAATGTGACTAACTTCGGGTTCACTTTTGGTCACCGGGTTATTGACACGTTATCCACAGTTCATCCCCATCATGTACTCAGGATACGAATTAAATTAGAAACATCTTCATCAATACTTAGTTCCGCTTCTTTCAATTCTTTAACTTTGCGACAGGCATGTAGAACAGTCGTATGATCGCGGCCACCAAATGCGAGCCCAATCTCCGGCAGGCTGTGGCTGGTTAATTCCTTACACAGGGCCATAGCAACTTGCCGGGGGCGGGTAATAGACCGGCTACGTCGTTTAGAAAGCAGATCGGCCACCCGAATTTTGTAATACTCGGCCACTATTTTTTGAATATTATCAATAGTTAATTGACGATCCTGGATAACAAGCAGGTCGCGTAGCGCTTCTTTGGCAAAACCCAGAGTAATAGGCTGGCCCGTAAACTGGGAGTTGGCCATTACGCGCCGCAAGGCGCCTTCCAGCTCACGAATATTTGAGCGAATATGCTTGGCAATAAAAAAAGCCACTTCGTTAGATAATTCTACACCTGAATTGCTGGCCTTGCTTTTAAGAATAGCAACCCGTGTTTCCAGCTCTGGTGGTTCGATGGTCACAGGCAAGCCCCAGCCAAAACGGGACTTTAGGCGCTCTTCCAGGCCATCCACTTCTTTCGGATAACGGTCACAGGTCAAAATAATCTGGTGGTGGCTTTCTATCAAAGAATTAAAAGTATGAAAAAACTCTTCCTGGGACTGCTCCTTGCCTGCAAAAAACTGAATATCATCAACCAGTAACGCGTCAACCGAGCGATAGTAACGTTTAAATTCGTTGATAGTGCCATGTTGGAGTGCCTTAACCATTTCAGCGACAAAGCGTTCCGAATGCAGGTAAACCACACTGGCATGGGGCTGATACTGAAGAATCATATTACCGGCGGCATGCATCAAATGGGTTTTACCCAGCCCTACGCCACCGTAGATCATTAGCGGGTTATAACTGTGACCGGGATTTTCAGCCACCTGAAGGGATGCGGCCCGACCGAGCTGGTTAGATTTACCTTCCACATAGGTATCGAAGCTAAAATTTGGGTTCAGACTGGAGCTTCGGCGGGCATGCGCGGCTCGACCTGTTTTACTACTGGAGGATGCCGGTGAACCGTTTTGGCCGGATGTGGGTGGAGGCGTCTGGAGCACCTCTTCACTGCCGATGTCGAGCAGAACAGAAATATCAGAGACTGAATTGTTATTAATAAGAGCTTCTATGTTATTGAAATACTTATCTTTCACCCAGTCGAGCACGAACTGGTTGGGGGCAAGCAAGATAATCTCTTTATCGCTGAAACGTGCCTGCAAGGGCCGAATCCAGGTGTTAAACTGCTGGGGGGATAAATCCTGCTCCAGTCGAGCCAGGCATTTATCCCAGGAATTCTGTGGCACGCTAATGGACTCCTCGAAAAAACAAAGCGGGAACAGGAAAACGGCGAGTTGAAAACAAGGAAGTCTATAACGGCAGAAAAAAGTTATCCACACTCAAATGTAAAGAATGCTTAACGAGCGGTTTTGCGTAGTTTTTGCGTAATTACGGTTGACAGAAGGGGCCTCAGGAAGTATTGTTGCGGCCCCTTTTTCAGGGAAAACTTTCCTGAATGATTCAAGTAACAAGTTTTGATTAAACAGCGGTTTAGCCATGAAAAGAACATTTCAACCCAGCACTCTCAAACGCAAACGTACTCATGGTTTCCGTGCCCGCATGCGCACTCGCGCCGGCCGCGCTGTTATTAATGCCCGCCGGGCAAAAGGTCGTCAGCGTCTAAGCGCCTGATCAACCGGTCTGGCCAGGTCGATCCGAACACCCCTTTTCTGAGTAAGCACTGTTGGCGATTTCCTCGCCAATACAGACTGGTCACCGCAGAGGAGTTCAGTCGGCTTTTTCAGCAAGCGACCAAACAGGGCGACAGACATCTAACGCTGCTGGCGTGCGCAAATTCACGGCGTTATGCCCGGTTAGGCATGGCGGTTCCAAAGCGGCAGCTGAAGCGGGCGGTTGATCGCAATCGCATAAAACGCCTGATCCGAGAGAGCTTTCGCAAACACCAGGCTCAACTGCGGGGGCTGGATGTTGTAGTATTGGTTCGCCACGGAATAGTGAAGCTTGATAACGAAACA
>CAZWUO010000336.1:0-2785 GCA_964636675.1 uncultured Ectothiorhodospiraceae bacterium | reverse complement strand
TATATTTTTAACTCAAATTAATATGGATAAATTCTGATTTCACTTTCTTCACATAGACATAATGACTTTCCGCCAAAGGAGCCGACCTCCGTCCTAAGCATGGATTAACGCCATGCGTCAGAGCCATAATGATTAAGGGCATAAGCCCATTAACGAATACAGGATCGGAGGTCGACATGACAATATCAAACATACTATTTATTGGGATGGATGTACACAAAGACAGCATCGAAATCGCTATAGCAGATGGCGATAGCCATGAAGTACGTCGTTACGGCAGGATCGGAGGGACGCACGATGCCATGCGTAAAACACTACGCAAACTGGTTTCACAGGGAAAATCACTGCATTTTTGTTATGAGGCAGGCCCCTGTGGTTACGAGCTTTACCGTTATCTTGTCTCAGAAGATCACGATTGCTGGGTGGTCGCACCTTCATTGATTCCTAAACGTCCCGGTGACAAGGTAAAAACTGATAAACGTGATGCCGTGCAGTTAGCACGTTTATTACGGGCAGGTGAACTGACACCGGTTTATGTTCCTAACCGTGAAGATGAAGCCATACGTGATTTATCCCGTGCCCGTGAAGATACGATGCTGGTGCAAAAAAGTGCCCGTCAACGACTCAAATCCTTTTTACTCCGGCACGACATTCGTTATCAGGGGAAAACCTCCTGGACCGAGGCCCATCTACGCTGGTTAGCCGATGAAGTGCGTTGTCCTTCACCGGCACAACAGATTGTGTTTCAGGAATACGTCAACACCGTCACTGAATCACAACAACGACTACAGCGCCTGGATGAACAGATCAAACACTTTGCACAGGCGTGGCGTCTCTATCCGGCAGTCGAAGCGTTAATGAGTATGCGTGGTGTGAAGATGATCGTTGCTATCACGGTCGTCTCAGAACTGGGCGATCTCAGTCGATTTGAAAATCCCAAACAACTAATGAGTTTTTTAGGGTTGATTCCCTCAGAGTATTCCAGTGGGCCACGACAGAAACGCGGCGGCATTACTAAAACCGGTAACGGGCATGTGCGTCGTATTCTCATCGAGGCAGCGTGGTGTTATCGCTACCCGGCCAAAGTCAGTCGAGAGATGCAATTACGACAAGAAAAACTTCCGTTAGTGATAAGGGACATCGCCTGGCGCGCTCAACTGAGACTGACGCAACGCTATCAACACATGCAACGTAAAGGAAAACCGCACAATGTGACGGTAGTTGCTTTAGCACGGGAACTCACTGGTTTTATGTGGGCAATCGTTAACGAAGTAAAATACCCTCGATAAAGAAAATCGTTCAATACAGTATGGGAGGTGCACAGAAAAGAGAAGACCAACATAACATCGGAGTAAGATTATGTGTGAGTACGTCGCCACGGTGAGAAGCATCCTCGGAAACGTTAAGTGCCTTGTTGCATTTAATCAGTTAACAAGACGCACGTACCTAGAGTGAGGCAACTTCGCGGCGTACACAAGTAAGGCGGTAACCAACCCGCGCATATCAGCATGACAACCGTCGTATTACTGGCGGCGTGCTCACATTTAATCTTATATCGATGAGAACTTCTGAATAAACATTTGGAAGGAGATCGGCTTGGCTATTGACAGCGGAAAGTCATATCAACGTTTGAGTTAACCGGCCTTTTTATACAGAGCAGAGTGAAACGGCGCGGGGAACCTCCCCCAGTTTTGCACACATAGTTTGTTATCATCTTTCACTTTAGCCAATAGCTACTTCATATTCATTTGGGCTTAAATAGCCTAATGACGAATGTATCCTTTTTTGATTATAAAATCCAATGTATTCTACAATCATTGCACGTAATTCTTTTTCAGTTGCGTATTCACTTTTATGAAATCGTTCCGCCTTAAATTGATGAAAAAATGATTCCATTTCTGCATTGTCATTCATCACTTTTTTTCGGTTCATACTTTGTATGACACCATTTTTCTTGAGCCACTTCTGGTATTTAAGCGCAACATATTCCGAACCTCGGTCTGAATGAAAATACAAGCCTGATTGCAATAATCGATTTCTCGATGCGCGCTTAAACGCCGCTAATGTTAAGTTTACATCTCGTTTTATCGATAAAGACCAGCCAACTATCTTCCTCGAATATTTATCCATAATCGTTGCTAAATAGCGCCAGTGGTCATTCACCCATAAGTAAGTAACATCGCCTACCCATATTTGATTCAAGCCTGTCGCCTCTAAATCATGGATCTTATTGCTTATGCTTGCATAAAAACGGTCTTGCTTGGTGTTGTTCTTATATATTCTTGAACACCTGGCCTTCATACCGTTCTCTTGCATCAGTCTAGCTACACGGTTCTCGCCAATCAGTTCACCTTCTTGTCTAAGTAAAGCATGAATTTTAGGGCTGCCATAAATACCACCGACTGAACCAAATAACCGCTCAATACTTGCCCTAAGCTCTCTATCTCGTTTTGTGTGTTTTGATTCACCCCGTGTCTTCCAGGAGGCATAGCCAAACCGGCTAACATCGTAGACTTCACAAAGTAGCTTAAGCTTATACTGGTCCCGGTGTGCGTCTATGAACTCGAAGATTTCTTTTTTTGATCCGAACAGAATTGGATGCTTTTTTTTAGAAGATCGTGCTTGATTAAAAGCTCTTTATGCATTTTTTCCATTTTTCGCAGACGCTTTAATTCGCTTTTTTCTTCTGTCTCTAGCGTTCCTTTATCTTGTTTTTTCATGATATCACCGTCTCTATATTCTTTCTTCCAACGGTATAGCATTATTGGATGAATATCGAGTACCT
>CAZWUO010000335.1:0-2793 GCA_964636675.1 uncultured Ectothiorhodospiraceae bacterium | reverse complement strand
AGAGGTTTGGCGCATGTGTTGCGTTGACCGGTTGACGTCACAACCCAAAGCGGACGTTCACGCTCGTGTTATAGGGGTTGCTTGTGAGCATCCTAATTGACGCGTTTGTTAGGTGTCTACCCAGATATGTACTCATCTGCAGCATTTTTAATTATTCTTGATCTGACCTCCTTGATATAAGAGATTTTCATTAAATCTTGACGTGTAGCATGAATAACGTCGCCGACTCGTGGGTAATCAGGCTCAACTCGGTCTGCAATTGCAGGACTAATAGAAATTTTTCTAACAGGGTCATCTAATAGTTCGCCTACAACTGATTTTTCTTCTACTTTATGGCCGCATTCAGGACAAAATTTGGCGTTTGCTGATATCTCAGCAGAGCATTCTTGACACTCATCTGCAGATTGTTTAAAGCGTTCCAAAAAAATTTTAAACTCAGGGTCATCCGCACTGAACTCTCTATAGTCAGTTAGGCTTATCATTTTTATAACATCGCCAAACTTGTTAGTTATGAAAGCCTTCTCAGTGAACAATAATGCCAAGTGGACCATATATCTCTGTCCTGTCTTTCTTGACGCTATTTTAACCGTACCTTGTTTTGACAAAACACCAGAATAACAGAGTAGATCTAAGGATAATTTCAGATTTGGTGGCATATCACGTTGCAATGTAAAGAACGCTGACTGATACTTCGTCTTTTTCTCTCGAAGGTTTTTCTTTCGAATCCCCGGTATGATGTACTCTCTTAGTATATCCATCCCTAGTTTTACATGGTGAGAATATTTTGGTAGTCGCCTAGTTAATCCCATATGATAAGGCAGTAATTCTTGGTCAACGTAGTCTTGTGTGGACAGAAGTAAAGCTCTGTCAGTATATCCTCGTTCATATACCCGGTTAAAAAGGTGTAGAAATGCCCTTGGATTTCCTGAAGACAAATGAATACATTGATCAAGTAATTCGCCTTTAGAAAAAATTTCTTTTCTTAATTTCCCCTCGGGTATTCTTTTAGTTATAAGCTCTCTATAAAGTTTGCGTGAAGCATCGCGCCCAGTCTGACCTGGCTCAAAACTACCGAGGGAAATTAAGATGGCATCATGACCAATTTCAAAATTTTTTCCATATGAAGTTATTGAAGGATAAACAGCGGCCTTTACAGCAACCTTTCCTCCATGAAGCATTTTAAGTATTTCAAAAAATATTTCCTGCTGTTCAGGGATGAAAGTATGAGCTGCTTCATCGAAAAGAAATACAATTCGATTAATATCGTATTCAGAGATTATTTCTCCAATAATTTCAGATACATATGATATGTCGTTTACTTTATCTAGAAAATCGTCGCCCAATTCTTCTAGAGCCTTGTCCTTATTTTCATCTTTAGACAGCTTCTGAAGCAAATGAATCTTATCTTGAAGAGTCTTTTGCATACCAAATATTGTGCTCACACCAAAAATCCTTTTGAACGGATCTGATGCTGCATCCTCTGTGATTAATCCTTGATCTACAAGTTTCTCATACAGTGCCTGCAACACTTTGGCACCGATCCAAATTTGGAATGCACTCTTATTTTCAGCCTTAACTCCTTCTAAAAGAGTGCTTGTCTTAAAATTAACGTAAACAGCAAGTGCTCGATCTTTTATAAAATCTCTATCTAGCTCTTCCTCTGTTTTTTTGAAAAGCATTGATTTTCCAATACCTCTTGCTCCCTGCAAAAGATGTGCACCACTGAACTTTAGTTTTCCAATTATTTCTTCTTCTGCCTTTCCCAAAACAGCAAGCTGGCTAATTTGAGAGTTTTCCAAATCCTCAGTTCTAGCTGCATGTAGCAAATCAAAATCTTTAACTGACATTTTTAATTAAACACCTTTCTCGCCTGCGGCAACTTATCAAAAATTTCATCTGCAATACCAAACCTAAGCATAAATGCCTTAACAAGAATACTTATAACCTCGTCAATTAACTCTATAAATTCGAACCACTCTTTATCGACAAATTTATATCGATCCGGCATTGAGCTCTCAAATGTAGTTATTTTTCCATGGACCACATCACTTAACAGGCCATATAACTCTTGAATTCTAGATGAAGGAACTATCTCTCCAACAATATCAGTTTGGTTTTCGTTGTTGATATAGGTTAAATACCCTCTGGAATTTACGTGCTTCAACATTTCAGAAAAGCTAAGATCTTGATCATCTATATTCCACGAGAAGACCATATGAGGCATGTCCCATAAATAAATAGCAGCAAGACCAAGCTCTAACACTCTTCTAAGAACAATATTTGCTGGTTTATCCATTGCATTGGAAGCTAGATAAATTGAAGAGACACCATCAGAAAATATTTCGTCATAAATTAGACAACAAATTTTGTGATGTTTGGAACCACCTCTACGACCTAAAATTTCGCCTATTTCCGCAATACAGTGTAATCCTATAAAAGTTTTATCTAGCTTGGGATCATCCAAAGAACTCCACTTTTCGAAGTTGCTACTAAATTTTCTATCTAGCTCTACTAATACTTGTTTAGGGTCTTTATTCATTCTCCATACTCATTTTAAGCACCTAACATTTGTATTTACGTCTGCAAACGTCTATTTCTAATTTAGCAGATATTACGTCGGTGCGACGCATTTCTTTTTTAGTCCGCTTTGGGGTCGTTTGCGGACTTACAATCAGCGCGATCGAAGGTCCGCTTTTCCATACTAAGCGTTATTACACACCCAAAGCTGACATCCGAAAAATGTCTGCTATCGGCTGCGACAGAGGTGGTCCCAGGAATTCGGACCAGGTGTTA
>CAZWUO010000334.1:0-2821 GCA_964636675.1 uncultured Ectothiorhodospiraceae bacterium | reverse complement strand
TGATGATGCCGACATCACTCGCGCCACGAATAGCACCTTTTTTGTTGAGGGTTAGTTTTACCCAGGGAACATCGAAATTGTTCAGAATCAGGCTGGCAATTTCCTCAGTTAGTTTCTCAACTAAAAAAAACTGACTATCCTCAACAAAGCTAATGATACTTTTTGATACTGCTTTATAGTCGAGCGTATCTTCAATGTTATCTGTTTTTGCGGCCTTTTGTATATCATGAGCCATTTCGATATCTAACACGACGGTTTGTTTTGTTTCTCTCTCCCAGTCATAAATACCAATAATCGTGGTAATTTCAAGACCGCCTAAAAATATAATATCCATTTGGTTTTCCGGTTAATATTTGCTTTTAAAATTGGCTAATTGCCTAAAAATAGACGGAACGTATATCAGCAAGGTTCAAATTTCGTTAAACTATATTGTTTTATTAACTGAAGTTTCCCAGTTTTTCTAATACAGTATATTAGTAATTGCTAATATTTTTCCAAATTAGCATATCCTAATATACTATTTTGATAATTACCAAAAAAACTTACTTTCTTATTGAAAAACAATAAGTTATTAGTGAATGAGGGTAAATATTCGACCAACCCATCCGTACATTAAATTTTAAAAATAGTACGGGACACAGAAGTCATCTTCCTGTATAAAAGGGGCATGGAAAGAACCTACGAGCCTTTAGCCCTATCCGAACCGCCTGTAGTGACTGCAGAAATTGTTCCGCAGGTGTTTTCCCACAAGATAGTTCAACTCACTCAAGCAGAACATATTGAGTTCAAGTGGCAAAGGAATTACTGGAAGAGTCGACATACGCAGCTCAAAAAACAAAACGAGCATTTGAGGCAAGAGCTCGAATGGGCACGGGCAAAGATCCGGGATCTTAACCAGCGACTTTATGGTAAGCAAACTGAGAAAAGCACGACAAAGCGAGATTATCTGAAGACTGACACCCCATCCAGTTCTTCTCGACCTCGCGGTCAGCAAAAAGGAAGTCCAGGTCACGGTCGTACCCTGCGGCCTGATCTGCGGGTAGTTGAAGAGGCGATTGATGTCGCATCTGAAGATAAAAAGTGCAGCATCTGCCAAAAAGCCTATACCCCCCTACCCCAGACAGAAGACTCGAAGATCATTGAAGTCCAAGTCAAAGCGCATGTGCGTCTGATTAAACGAAAGATGTACACTCAAGCCTGTGCGTGTGAGGGTGTGCTTGGGCTAATCACGGCACCACCGGCACCCAGACTCATTGCCAAAGGTTCTGTGGGTATTTCGGTTTGGACTGAAGTCCTGCTTAACAAATTTCTGTTTTCCCGGGCCACGTATAATTTATGCATTGATTACGCCTATCGTGGTTTACCCCTCGCGCCTGGCACACTCACGGGCGGTTTAAAACGCATTGCGCCGCTGTTTAAACCCTTGCTCGTTCAGCTCGTCGAAAAGCAACTGACTGAAGCGCTGTTTCATAACGATGAGACCGGCTGGAAAGTATTTGAAGCGATTGAAGGCAAAGTGGGTTATCGCTGGTATCTTTGGGTGACCCAATCCCCCTCGGTCGTTTATTACACGATGGCACCGAGCCGCAGTGGTGATATTCCTATCGCTTATTTTTCCGGGTTGGACAAAACGCTGGAACAGGTCATCGTAGTCTGTGATCGCTACAGTGGTTATAAGCGCCTTGCACGGGAGAATCAAGTGATTCTCTTAGCCTTTTGCTGGGCACACGTGCGCCGCGATTTTCTCGATGCCGCGAAAAGTTGGCCCGATCTTGAGGGCTGGATGTTCACCTGGGTTGAGAGGATCGGTGAACTTTATTATCTCAACGCACAACGCCTGGAACAGTGGGATGAGGCACAGGCTTTAGCCGGGCAAACGTGCCTCTTTATGGAACGCCATCAAGCATTGCAGCAAGCCATGGCGCAAATGGATGAGCGTTGCGCAAGTGAACTGCAAATGGAGACCTTGCACAGCGTACAACGCGCTGTTCTCAATAGCCTAAAAACGCATTGGCAAGGATTGACTGTTTTTGTGCAATGCCCCCAAGTCCCCATGGACAACAATATCGCCGAACGGCGCATGCGTAATCCGGGTATGGGCCGAAAAAACTATTACGGCTCCGGCAGTCAATGGAGTGCTAAACTTGCGGCGATGATGTTCTCATTGTTTCAAACCCTGCTGCTCTGGAAGCTGAACCCACACCACTGGCTCTATTGCTATCTCACCGCCTGCGCGGAAAATGGCGGACACCCCCCACAGGACATCGCACCCTTTATACCCTGGCTGATGAGTGACGCACGAAAACAACAATTGGCTCAACCGATGATCGCCGCCGGTTTCTGTCAACCACACGATCCACTAGTGCCCAGGAGACCGCCATGAAACGTTATTGCGGGCGTCATTTTACAGACCTGGAAATCGAAAAGATCAAGACCCTCATTGCTGAATATCCGAACCGTTCGCGTGCGGCACTTTCGCGCTTAGTTTGCCAAGCCTTGGCCTGGTATAAGACCGATGGCGGTTTAAAAGAAATGTCTTGTCGCGTTGCCATGTTACGCATGGCCGAAGACAACCTCATAAGCTTACCCCCGCCTCGGTGTAAACCCCCGCAGCAAAAGATCCTCTTCACCGCCGAGACCGATCCACAGCCGAGCATCACTGAACCGGTTCACACCTTACCGCCGCCACAATTCTGTCCTGTGGTGCATCGCCGCCATTCGAGATTGTGGAATGAGTACATCCATCGTTACCACTATCTTGGCCACAAGCCACTGCCCGGCGCGCAGCTTCGTTACTTCGTCACCATCGAACAACAGATTG
>CAZWUO010000333.1:0-2824 GCA_964636675.1 uncultured Ectothiorhodospiraceae bacterium | reverse complement strand
GGCGCATAGAAAACGAATATATTCCACGACCTCCCTCGGTAAGGCTTGTACCTGCCTACCCTTTGGAACACTAAACTTCATGAGCAATATTCACCATTCAAGGTGCACACAATATGTATGAAATCATAGCCACACAAAGCAAATGCTCAAACCAAAGCTCCGATTCATACATTAAGCGTTGTTGTGGCATTTTACAGGATGATGACCGTTTCCAAAATTGAAGGTGAATGTTTTATTTGGATTATATTTATTTTCAGCGTTATTTAGTTATGCCATAAAACGAATACATTTATTAACCTTAAAAAATTAAACAAATGAAAACAAAAGGATATGCAGCCCTCGAAGCAGGAGGGCAATTGGAAGAATTTGAATATGATCTGGGACCCATTGGCGACCATCAGGTGGATGTAAAAGTTGAAACTTGCGGCATTTGTTACAGCGATGTAAGCATGATGGACAACCATTGGGGTATGACTACTTATCCTTTTGTACCTGGACACGAAATTATTGGCACAATTGAAGCCGTTGGTTCGCATGTAAAACACCTGCAAGTTGGACAACGAGTGGGTGTTGGCTGGGAATCGGGATCGTGTGGTACCTGCGAAAGTTGCATGACTGGGAATCAAAACTTATGTGCTTCAGCTACTTTTACCGTGCTTGGCCCTTATGGTGGATTTTCAGAAAGGGTACGTGCTAAGGCCGAATTTGCAATTCCCATTCCCGCAAATCTTGATGCTTCAGCAGCAGGACCTCTACTTTGTGGAGGAATTACCATCTTTAATCCGATGCTTGATCATAATGTGAAGCCTGTTCATCGAGTAGGAGTTATAGGCATTGGCGGACTTGGACACCTGGCCTTGAAATTCCTGAATGCCTGGGGCTGCGAAGTGACAGCCATCTCTCATTCACCAGAAAAAGAGACTGAGGCAAAAGAATTTGGCGCACATCATTTTATCAATTCCTACAACTCAGATGAATTGATGACGCATGCTAATTCATTTGATTATATTATTTCAACAACCAATAAACTTGAAGACTTGACACCCTATCTCGTAACTCTTCGTCCTAAAGGGAAACTGGTTTTAGTTGGAGTTGTAGTCGAACCTTTGCATTTTGAAATGTTTCCAATGCTTATGGGCGAAAAAGTAGTTACTGCAGGCGCTATCGGAAGCCCGGCAGCCATTGCCACCATGCTCGATTTTGCGGCCAGACATAATATCCTGCCCTTAACAGAAACATTCAAATTCAACCAAGTGAACGAAGCTATCAAGAAACTACGTGAAGGAAAGATCAGATACAGAGCGGTTCTGACACATTAGAGTGAATTAACAACAGTTCGTCAGATTAGAATGGGATTGTAAAACCTATATGACCTGTTAACTCAATACATGTGTTGGGATGTGCAGAAACGACAGAGAAATAAAACGCCACACAGTCGAGTAGGCAAGGGGAATTTCACCCCAAACCTCTCACAGAACCGTACGTGAATCTCTCAATTCATACGGCTCTTATCATGCAGTCAATTCTCGATCAGGTTAATTGATAACCTAAAGTCCAGTGATAAAATAAATTTGGATAAGATCTGCATACTCGCCTCAGCCATCGGATGGCCTTGACTTTGCTTCTCTTGAAGCCTTTGTATTTGTTCAGTATCCATTTTATAGTTCGATGATGCAGGTAATAAAAGACAGGTTGCATACACCTGCGATTAATCTTTCCATAATAATTCAGCCAGCCCCTAATTTTTGGATTTAGGAGTATTGCCAAATCCTGAATAGTACGCTGTGTCTTATTATGAAAATTTAATCTCCGCAATTCCTGGGTGATACGTACTTTAGCCTTTCGACTCATGATACAGTCAAATTGCAGAAAACTTCCTCCTTTCTTCAACCTCATACGAATTGGACGAAAGCTGAACCCAAGAAAGTCAAACTGAACTGGATGGCCTTTTAAGTTTCTCCCCGATTTCTTACAATACACAATTTTTGTCTTTCCCGGATGGGCTGTCAGACCACAATCCGCAAGACGTTCTTTCAGAACTGTGAGTAACCGGGTGGCTTCCTGATATGTCCGACAATGAATTATCAGGTCATCGGCATATCGTATCATTTTCACTTCTGGAGATCGGAGTTCCAACCACTTGTCGACACAATAGTGCATAAATAGATTGGCGAGTAATGGACTAATGACTCCGCCTTGCGGTGTTCCTTTTCCTGTTTTTGGCTGTAATGTGCCATCTGGAAGTTGAACTGGTATCTCTAACCATCTTCGGATATATAATAATACCCATCGCTCTGATACATGTTTCTCTAAAGCTTTAAATAACAGCTCATGATTTACATTTTCAAAGAACTCCTTAATGTCCAAATCAATTACCCAGCAGTATTTCCGTACATGTTCCTGTACTTTCCTTACTGCTGATAGTGCACTCTTGCCCGGTCTGTAGCCGTATGAGTTTTCTGAAAACTCTGCTTCAAGCCTTGGCTCCAGATACGTTTTGATCACCTGTTGAGCAATCCTGTCTCTTACCGTTGGGATACCCAATGGCCGGATCTTTCCCCCTCCTTTGGGAATCTCAACTCGTTTAATCAAGGAAGGAAAATAACTCCCAGAAGCAAGACGATTCCATATTTTATATAATTCTTTGGAACGGACCTTTTCGAAATCTTCCAATGTTTGTCGGTCGATTCCTGCGCTTCCTTTGTTACTTTTTACATCCTTGTACGCTTCCCACACCATCATCTTTGTGATGGGAATTGACTTTGTTTCTTCCTTAAAAATCATCCTTAATAATTTAAGTTGTTCTTAATTACAAACTGCATAA
>CAZWUO010000332.1:0-2825 GCA_964636675.1 uncultured Ectothiorhodospiraceae bacterium | reverse complement strand
ACACGTCAGGTTGGTGAACTAAATTGAGTTCTTTGCCTGTTTTTGGTGGAGTAGTACAGGCTCTATCAGATATTTCTTACCATGTTCGTGCAATGGGATAAAACAAAACATGCCTTCGATGCAGTCGTACCTCTGGCATACGAGAAGTGGTTTACTAAAACGAACGCTTGATAAATATTTTAAGCAAATGAAGTATGTTTGAGACACTCCAGCGATACACACCTACGATGGATTATAATACAATAAGCATTTTCCTGGAATTTGTTTGATAATTCAATACCTTTCGAATATGTTGTAAACTATTAAACGTAAGTGTTAGATGGTTTATATTGTTCACGTTATGGCGATGAATTGTGAATCTTCCTAAACACAAATAATTATCAAAGTAAAATGAGGAATATGCCAGGCTAACGGAATGTTCTTTCCAGCTCCATAGCATATTTCTTTTCTTTTAACACTTTATCTCTTTAAAGTATCTTGACCCCAAATAAATCCCAAATACCTCTGAATATTATTGCTAAGATTCAACTACTAACAAGTACAATTCATTTTTAATAGCCTGAGAAGGCCAGCTGATGTATAGATCTGGCTTTTTCAACCAGACCAAAGATGAGGAAGCTTATAACTCCTTTTATAATAGACACTAAGAAGTACTTTTATCAGTATATTGCTTTTAAGTAACAAATAGTTTGAATAACGTGTTTTTTATACATTAATAAAACGAGCACTAATAGCAAAGTCCAAGCCAATTGCATTTTATATAAAGGTAGAGAACTAATGTTTATAACAATAGAAATCACCAAGGCAGTTAACACTACCAGATACATTTTTGCTCGACTAAATGCCATCCATAACCTAGCAGATGCTTCTGTTTTAACTAAAAAAAACACCATAAAAGCTATTGAAGAGGCTATCGCCGCACCCGTCGCCCCATAGTTAGGTATTAAAAAAATGTTTCCAGCAATATTAACTATTAATGACAATATAGCTGCCAGCAAAGAATACATAGTTTTTCTTTTGATGCCAATACCAACTCCCGTAGCTTCAGATAATGTATAAAGCAATGGGTATGCCATAGCTACCAATAAAAGAAATTGTACTTTTTCGTATTCAGAAGGCAGTATATAGCTCACCAACCAAGAAAAAATTCCAGTTAATGACCAAATCACGATAACAGCCAACGTAACATAATCCATTGTATTTTTAATCCGATTTGGATCTATACCTTCTGCAGCCCATTTATATACCGTCGGAGCCCACACGGTGGAAAAAATTGATTGAAATACTAAGGCCCCACCTGCAAAACTCACTGAAACTGAGTAAATCCCCAATTCTTCATATGAGGAAAGAGCTCTTAAAAAAAACCTATCTATCGCAGTCAACCCCCAAAAGGCTATACCCCCCCCAATTAATGGAATAGTATATTGAATCATATGGTTGAGCTTTTTCTTATCTACCGACGCTGTAATAGCAGGAACCCATTGTGACCGTGTATTCCAGATAAAAATTAGAAGAACAGCTAGCATTGAAATAACATACGCTAACATCAAGTCTTCAAAAACTGCTTTAGATGCATATCCTACATAGAATCCAATAATGATCAAAAATAATAATTTAGGTAGAAGCTGACTCATAGAAAAAGCTAAACCACGTTCCTGCATACGTATGACTAAACTTAAAAAGCGTGCATGAAAAGCGATTAGAACCCCAACAAATAACAAAATGGTTAAAAAAGATGAGTCAATGCCAAATAACATTGCTGAAATCGACCAAGGTAATAAAGTCAAAATCACACCAAAAAGAAATAAAAGAGATTGCCCGGGAAGCATCACAGTTTTTAGTAACACGGGCTTATTTTCAACTTCGTAAAACTCACGGACATATGCTTGGTCTAAGCCTAGACCGAACAAAAGTAAACAAAAGTTAATAGCCACCTGAAATATGGTAAGTCGCCCAATATCTTCAGACGAAAAAAACCAAGTAACTATGGGTAAGGAAATAAAACCAAGTATCGCTCCACCGATAGGGCCAATAGAAAAATGTAGAACTTTTTTAACTTTCAACTAAAAAAGCCTTTTATGGCCCTAATGATATGATTAAGTTCTATTGTTGTCATCCCGTAATACATTGGTAACCTTACTAACCTTTCACCTTCCAGAGTAGTAAATTTATCTTGACTATTAAACTGACCAAATCGAATACCTGCAGGTGCTGAATGCAATGGCACATAATGAAATACAGCCATAATGCTATTAGATTTAAGATGCTTAATAAACCCTGAGCGCTGTTCAAGATCTTTAAGTTTCAAGTAAAACATGTGCGCATTATGCTCACAATGTACTGGGATAGTTGGTAGATTCAACAACCCCGCCTGCTCTAACGGCTTTAGGGCATTGTAATAAGCCATCCAGGTAGCAAAACGATTTTGATTAATTTCATTTGCTTTTTCAAGCTGCCCCCATAAATAAGCTGCTTGCAACTCGCAAGGCAAATAGCTGCTACCAATATCAACCCAAGAATATTTATCCACTATTCCACGGAAAAACTGACTACGATTAGTGCCTTTTTCACGGATTATTTCGGCACGCTCGATTAAGCGCTTATCATTGATAATTAATAATCCGCCTTCCCCACCACTGGTGTAGTTTTTAGTTTCGTGAAAACTAAATGTACCTATATGTCCAATTGTACCTAAAGGTTTACCTTTGTAACTACTCATCATGCCTTGCGCTGCATCTTCAACCACAATCAAGCCATATCTGTCTGCAATATCCATAATGTCCTCCATCTCACAAGCAACTCCAGCATAATGAACAGGCACAATG
>CAZWUO010000331.1:0-2826 GCA_964636675.1 uncultured Ectothiorhodospiraceae bacterium | reverse complement strand
GCCCAAGTAGTATGCTTAGTTGCGTCCAGGGTAGAAAGTTAAGTGCGGGATAAATTATATGGGGGCGCATATAAGAAAAAATAAGATATGCAGAAAGCATATAAAACGCAAAGTCTTGAGCTTTGCATGCGATATAGAACTCTTTAAGATCTTTCTGAATTCCATTAAGTGACAACATTTATACAGCTGCTCTTTCATTGATTGCCATTATTCAAACTTTTACCTGTTGTGAGTGACTGTCTGGCCAGTTAAATCAGCGTTTATTTTTGAGGGTACACTTTTTGTGCCTTAAGCTAGGTTTTTCAATAAAAAACCATGATGCTATGGCGCATATGGTCGAAAGAGTAATTGCAAGAGCAGCATGCCAATATTCATCTCTTACTCCATAGTAAAGAAACTGGTTTGCAATCACCATGTGCCATATGTATATTCCGTATGATATATCATTTCCCTTTAGAATTTTTCCAAAAAATGAAGGCATAAAATAAGCCATCCTGAATACAACTAATGCAATTGGAAAAAAAATGAGTGGTGAGATCGAATTACCAAAAGCTATGCCGTTCCTAAATGAAAAATAGGCGATCGTTATATAGATAAGCAGTATTGGTAGAAAAGGAATTTTGGCAACATATTTTGAAATTAGTGCAAAGTTTCGTTGGACGAATATGCCGGTTAAAAACATGTAAAACCAAGGAGCGAAACTAACCTTAAATAGTTTCCACCATACTTCATCTGAGTGCTCGTCAGATAGGCTATAAAGGAGACGATTTAAGATGATAAAGGCAATAATTAAAATAATAAGAGTGGAATTTTTTAAATGTCGGTTTTTGCTAAATAATAGATAGAGTATAGGTGCTAAAATATAAAATTGAAGTTCGACACATATAGTCCAGAGGCTTCCATTGAGTACCCCGTCTCCAAATCCCCTCATGAAGTCTGGGTTATAAAACTGAAGAAAAGATATTTTAGCAAAAAATAATAATGCAATTTCTTTGAAGCTTGCACCAACATCTGAAAAATATCCAGTAGATGAAATCATTAAAATATTAATAAAAACAACAGCGATAAGTGCGGGGAATATGCGAAGTAATCTGTTTTGGGAATATGCGGTAAGCGTTGGCGAAACTTCATAAGATTTGCTTATTAAATAGCCGCTGATAAAAAAGAAAATTGGTACACCAGGAAATAATCTTAAAATATCAAAAAATAGGATGTCGGTTTTGTCAGCAAACATAAATTCAGCTGTATGAAGTACGGCAACCTGTGCAGCAGCCAGCAGGCGAATAAAGTCGAGATTATTGTTCCGAAATGACCAATCACTCATTTTCCTGATTACCTTTTATGGTCGATTTTGATAGAATTCGGATGCATTTTACATTTACTCATACATGATGTGTTAAAGTTAATAGGGTGAGGTTATTGGCCGCTACAGATCCCGTTGTAAATTATTTCATATGATTTTGCATTAGTATAGGCAGAATACTTTTTGTGTATCTGTTGTAAAGCGATATTGGTGAATGTTTGGCTTAGTTCGGGGTTGTTTAAACACGTTTCTACTTCTTGAGATAACAGTTCCAGGGAGTTTTGATCGATTAACCAGCAGCATTTCCCATTCTGACAAACTTTAGTAATTCCCCCAACAGAATGTGCTAAGACGGGGGTACCAAGCGCCATAGCTTCCAGTAATGTCATCGGTAAACCTTCATGATCAGAAGTGATGAGAAGCGCGTCTAACGAAGCAATCTGTCTATGAATATCGTCACAATGCCCCTCAAACTTAACAATATCATTTACATTAAGTGAGCAAGCGAGTTGCTTGAGTTCGTCATGTAATGGTCCGTCGCCGTAAATGTGAAAGTGGATTGAGAGTTCTGGGTGACGGTCTCGCATATACTTGGCTGTTTCAATGAATAGATCTACACGTTTTACTGGTACTAAGCGCCCTACCAGGCCAACTTTGAATGAATTTAGTTTATTGTCTTCTTTCGGAAGGTTAGGTTTTTTGTAGGGAGCCAATGCTTCTATATCTACTCCATTCTCAATAACAACCAGTTTTTTTGAAGGGTATTTTTTCGCTAAAATTGTCTTGAGGTCTTCTGATACAGCAATAATTTTTTTCTGTATAAGTCGGGCAGTAAGCCAGTCTAGTAGATAGAAAAGGTATTTGTGTGGTCTTTTCAAGCTAGGTCGATGTTCTGGCGCGCCATGAGCAGTTCGTAAAGAGGGAATATTGCCAGCTGTCTTAGCTGCAAAACTACCCAAAATATTTTCCTTAATTCGGTGGGTATGCACTATATTTGGTTTTAGTTGCCTAAGAAGTCTAATGAGGTAGGCAAAGATGCGGACACTATTTAAGTTGGTTTCGTCCAGAACTTCCACGTATATGTTTTGCTTGCGAAGCTTCTCTTTCAGGATGCCGTGATTGAGTAATATTACGCTAATTCTAATGTTGGGCATGTTGTTCAATGTTTTGCATAAAGTGAACAGCTGAACTTCGGCGCCTGCCCAGAGGTCACCTGATGCGATATGAACGACATGTATTGGGTTTGTTGGGTGAACCATGCTGAGCGTAGTGTACAACGATTATGCAGTGATATTCTATGGAGCGAGTGTAAATCCGATGCGAATATGTTTTTGCTTGCATGTTGCCGCAGATGAGGGGACACAATTTATAAATCTATAGCTATAGAGTAATATTTACTTTAAAATACATGTACTAATGGGATGTATTGAAAAAAGGGGGGAAGGGTGAGCGTTCAAGCAGTCAGGGCAATCCTCAGGCGGCACGGAAGGTTATCAATACAGATTGATGAGCTTGGGGATGAT
>CAZWUO010000330.1:0-2828 GCA_964636675.1 uncultured Ectothiorhodospiraceae bacterium | reverse complement strand
GCTGAATGTTTCTGTATAGTGCAATATGTCATACAAAACCTAAGTTGCTGATAATCCAATTTTTTTCTAAAAATATTTCAAGTTCAACGTTCTGTCTAAATTACTGTTAGCTGTCAATAACTTCATTGCAAATATTTTGTATTAAATATAATGGGTTTTCGCTTACTTCCTTTGCTCCAGAAATCAAGTTCAACGCATTTTCAAGTTCGTCAATCCTTTTAGCAGCTTCTATTGATATAGGAGGAATAAAGTCAGAAAAACTCCTTGTACCATACTCGCCGTTTTCACCAACTTTATACAGACCTCTAAGCCTGCTTGTTAAGTCACTCATAACTATCGTCCCATCTAACCAGTTAATTAAGGCGGACGCATCAAAGATCGTCCGTTTCCTGCTGTCTTCTACCGTGCGCCGCTTATTAAGGCGTTATGTGTAAAATTACCTTTTTCTTTGTAGTAAAATTCCAAAGCCAGACTTGTTATATTTAGTCTCATCATTGCCGACATAAATTGGGAGACAGCTTTTAACAAAAAATCCACAGAAAAACCAAACAACCGCATAAAAATAAAATTCATAATCCATAGTAATCCTCACTATTCTGCAAGTACAAAGCCGTACTTATTGAAAACGTCGATATTTAATAATTGCACATAACAATACGTTCTAGCCGCTACGCTCGGACGGCGCAAAGAACGCGCCGCCGATAAACTCTGCGTTATATTGATTTAAGTACGACTAGAGCGCCAACAGCTTCGTGTAGCCTGATCCTTAATACATTTGGTTCTACTAGCTCACAATCATTAATCTTCTCTATCGCAGAATCTATGGCCGCATTCCAGGAATCTTTCATTGCTTCTTCTGGGAAATTAAATAAATCATGATCATCTTCATTAAACCAGCTTTCAAAACTCATAATATAAACCTCAATAATCAATCAATATAACCAGTCACTCCAGATGGACGTTCAACTCGCTGGCGCTCGTTTCACGCCACTGAGTTCGGCGTTAGGCTGCGTGAATCGTTATTTTGCGTTGACCTTCTGGCCCGTCAATCTCGATCTGTTTCTGCCCGTCGCGAACATTTCCTCGAAGCTCAACAAAAGCCACATTAAGTCCGACAAAAAGTCCAGTGATCAAAGACAGGGCACCTTCTATATCTTGCTTTGCATATTCTGTAAATTCATCTGCAAGCTCATCTTTAGTCATTTACAATACTCCAGCCTAACAAGGCAATTAAGTTGAGCGGTCATACGCCGCTGGTTTCTGGTTGGCTCGGTTGTGCGCCAACTTATTTAAAGCGTTATGTGTAATACCATTCTTTACTTGGTAGAGTGCGTATTGACCACTCAACAAGCTTTTTACCTGTCGGTTTGTGCGTAAAAGCAACTATCCAGCAAACGCCAAGGAATAAAATTTCAAATACTCCCATCGGGAGTATTAATAGCATTTTCATATCAATTTCCAATGTCGGGATCGCTGTCAGAAAAATCAGCTCGACCGTAACCATCATCCCATTCGTCATGCCGAGCATCTTGCTCATCGTACGGGTTCATATCAATATCATCGCCACGTAAATACGCGTCATATCCTAGCTGCCATGCATCACTCATACGTCACCTCTAAATAAAATTACACATAACAAGTCGTTCTAGTCGCTGCGCTCGGACAAGCCAAAGTGCGGCTTGCCGCTAAACTCTGCGTTAGCACTCACTTAATGTCTTTAATTCTAGTGTTTCCATCGCCGCCATAAGGTATGCACTTCGTATCCCAGCCAATAGGTAAACTATTTTCTGTAACTTCTTCAATAACTGTTACGTCCATATCCTCGTCGCTTTTTATTTCTCGCTTGTCTTCTTCTGCATTAAATAACGCCTCTGTTTCATCGTTTCCAATTACAACAACTACTGTTTTTATTTCTACTTTAAATAATTTCATTTAAACTCCCTTGCGAACAAGTAAATTCACGCAGACCGGCAAAAAGCGCCGTCTGGTGATTGTGGCGTTATATATTGCAATCCACTGCGTAAATAACAGCAGGGTAGGTGCATTCATCATGTGCCACATTAAACTGCAATCCTCGTAGCATTACCCGTCTTGGTGTTGCGCTATCAAGCGTAATTACATCGCGGCTACCTATTTTTTTGTAGACTCGCGTGTAAACAGTTTCGGCGTAATTAATCCAGTCGTTCTTGCTTGCAAACCTACCAAGTTCCTCGCCAACCTCTATTTCAATAATATTGCTCATCATTCTCTCCATATCACATATAGCAAGGTGTTTGAGGGCGACAGCGCAAAGAACGCGCTGCCCTTTAACTTGTCGTTATCTGTAAAAACGCTGTTTATTTAATTCCCACCAACTATCAAAACCATCGGCAGGGTTGGTTCCTGTAGAGTTGTGCCACGAATAATAAAATTCGGTAGCTATTTCCTTTATTAGCGCATCCAATTCCTTTATCTTGGCAATAGCTTTTTCGCCCTCTTGAATCCGTGCCGCAGCCCAGTCAGGCTCCCGCCGAACCATCTGAAAAATACTACATTCGTTCCCTTCGCTATCGTGATAAATCTTTGCGGTGTTCATTTCTTCAACTCCGCTTCAGCCTGCTTCCAAGCCTTATTAACTAAATGGAATTTTTCCAGTGCCCCACCGTTATCTGGGTGCGCTTTTGATCTTGCTATTTTGTAGGCGACATTTGCATCGTCAATATCATCACCGTAATAATCTAAAACATCCCGCCAGCGTGGAGCGTTCATACTTTCTGGCGAGGGCAGGGCGTTAAAGCCAGTAAATGTGCGCTCAAGTATCTCACCAGATCCCCAGCGCTCTATTCCTC
>CAZWUO010000329.1:0-2835 GCA_964636675.1 uncultured Ectothiorhodospiraceae bacterium | reverse complement strand
AAACCGGTTCAGATTTTGGTTCGCAAGCTCACAAAATCTAACCTAATTCGTTAGGGCTTTTTACACCGTAGTTTATTAAATTCCATATTCAATCTCAGTTGACTAGATATATTTTTAAAAAATGTATATAGATTTATTACACCCAACAGTAATAACCAAAACGTAACCAGCGACACATAAAAATCATTTAAACTCTTTGCTATAAATAGCATTAAACTCAGAACAGCATACACACCGATAGCCCATAAGTAAGCCCTAGAGTAGACTTTATAAGCACCTTTTTCGTATAACCAATTGGCAAAAGGCGTATCTGACTTTGAGTAGAAAGCCCAATAAAACGCAGTTGCACCAGCAAACATTGCTACTGAGAAGTATGACGAAATATCGGATGAGGATGTTGCAATGAAACTAGCTACGAAGTCACTCCCCCAAATAATTATTACAACTACCATGACCAAACTGCATATTACCAGTTCTACGATATAGCCCCATGTTTCGAGAAATCTCTTATTCATTTTTTCCGGCCATATCCAAAGGACGAATCCTATCTATTTCCTTGGTTATTTCCATCAATACTTTTACAGTTTCCTTGGCTTTGGCATTGGCGTGAAGACCTCTCACAAAATCTTTTAGGCTTGCTATTGACCCCCTAGATGCATCTGCCCCAGAGATCACCTTCTCATGTTTATCATCCCTAAACCCCTCTAACGTAACATCACCTTTTTTATATCCTTGATCTGCTAATGCCGCTGTAGCAAAAGGCCTAGCATCTTCAGACTTGGAAAGGCCATTAGGGTTTTTCATATCTTGTGTATATTCACGAACGTCACTGTGTTTTAAATCATCAAACAGCGACTGGGTATAACGGGTAAGTTCGGGGTTAGGAATTCGTAAAGTGGCCTTGATTCGAGTGATCAGATCAAAACTTCTGAACAAATTTATAATTCGATGAAATTCTGGAACAGGCTCTAGTTCTATATTTGAACTCTCTCCGCATGCTAAAGCTGCACTAGACAATATTTTCTCTAAAAATTCTTTCCACGCAGTTTGTGACAATTCTCCGCTGTGCTCTACAGCAATCAAATGCCGATCAAGGTCGAAGAAAAGAATTATAGTTGAAGCTAAAGGTGGTGATGATGATGATGAACCTTCCGATATTCCTTCATCTGTGACGATTAGCCCGTCCTTTTCAAGTACAGACCTTGCCAAAATTATTGAGATGATTCTTCTTGAGCTATACTCTCTTGGATATTCATAGCAATCCCGAATACTCCACTTGTACACAGCACTTCGAGTTTCCTGCTCTTCGTCGAATTCATAGGAGTTAGATTTTTCGAGAACCTCAACAATATTGTCGTCCGTTCTAATCCTTCTCACATCTTTATTTAGAAATAGGTCCGAAATATCAACGACATTTAATCTAAATAAATCAAAATTGAACTTCCTTCCCAAATTATTTCTCCCCTCTTATTCAGGCCCTAACGTAAGTGTAACTGGCGCGAGTTTACGAGCGTCTATGTTTACACTATTGTTAGGCTAGTTCGTCATGCCACGGAGATTTCTTTGCTGTTTTATTACGTTATCAAGTATAAATTCTGCCATTTCAAAGTTTCCATTTTTCAAATAATCTTCAATTGATTCCAGATCTCTTTTTCTGTCTGGATAATCTACCCGTTCATTTTTCGCAGCATTAAGTTTTTCAGTTATATCGCTAGGAAACGCATTTGAAAATTTGTTGAGATTTTTTTGCTTTTTTATTGCAGTATCAAGCATAAATTCTGCCATTTTAAAATTCCCATTCTTAAGATAGTCTTTGAAAGAATCCATATCCATTTTCCTATCCGGGTATTCTACTTTCTCGTTCTCAAGTATTAATAGTTTTTTATTTATGCTTTCCGGGTGAATAATTTTTAGTTTTATTGAATCATCATCAGAAGTAGTTTGGATTTGAGAATTGGAAATTTCTGGTTTAATTATGATACTTGGCTTATTTTCTGAACTAGTTTCTTTAGTCAATATTGTTTGAGTAAATTCCACTTCAAAAATACTAGGAATGCCAACTTTTTTAAGATGTACTCCAGAATACACTTGGTAAGCAATAAGTAGTAATAAAGCGATAACTACCACCCACAAGAGTAAAGGGTATTGTTTGAATATTTTAGATTTCATATCTATTGCCAATTTGTTGCCCTAACGTTTAAATCACCCGCCGACGAAGGAGGTCGGGTGCATTTTATGGTTATGCGGTTTTGCATTTAACAAAACCTCCTTATATCATTTACTTCCAGAAGGAGTTCATATTTCGATTTTGTTTTGTAGGACTTACCCTCTATATCGGACAGAGTTACTGAAATTGGCAATTGATCTTTCGAAAACTCTTTACTTTTATAGCCTTGAAAATGAGTGAACGATTCTAAAAATAGCCCAACCTCAAAACTCTCTCCCGGATTCAGTGGATGCGGAATGCTATTAATCCCATACCAGTCGGTATCGCATATACGCACGTTTTTCTTCGGACCTGTGATTTCAATAGATTCTTTAGCAATTACGACTGCCCGTGCGCCAACATTCATAACACGAATAACTATCATGGTCTCATCATATTCACCGACTTCATCCTTAAACTTTTCTCCATATACTTCTCCGCATACGCATTCAATATCCATCGTTAAAGTTTTTCGGCGTTCCCATCTCGTAAGCGCAAAAACTACGATGCTTAGTCCAAACCCGAGCACTCCGAGAATTTCGGCCAATTTCACCTGTTGCTCCTTCGCGATTCAGTCTCATCCAACCGCATAACGTCTAAGCATTTATACCCCGTGCGCAGTTCAGCAT
>CAZWUO010000328.1:0-2850 GCA_964636675.1 uncultured Ectothiorhodospiraceae bacterium | reverse complement strand
AGATTCCGCAATTGACCACGATGAGGCATCGTTAAGCGGCTGAATAAAAAACGAACGGATAGTGCGCGAGAAGGGTGTCGCTCTATCCGTCCGATTACTCGACTTTATATGAGATTAGGATCTAATATCAACAGACCCTAGATTAGCCACCTGCATTTGGGTCATACGGTATATTCCATCTAGGACCCATTTTATAGTCTGCACCGATTTTGACTCGATAAGGTTTAACTGCTTCTGGTAAACCGTCAAACGTAAAATCTATCACTGCTGAATGCCGTAACCATACAACGAGCCTCGGATGACGTTTCCCGGTCTCAACAGAAACCAGCGGGTGGTAGTGTATAAACCCCTCCGTATAATATTTTGTCGCCTTAACCTCAGTCCACGTGTCAATTTTGCCTATCATCGTCCACAACAAAGCACCATCTGGTGCGTCCAGAGACCAAAAATTTGGTGAGCCAAAAGGCCCCGTATTATAATGTTTGCCAATAATGGTGTTTTTCGATACCTGAACCCACTCATGCCCAGGGATATCCTGTTCACCATTAGGTCCATCGGGTGCTCCCTCCAAATAATATTTGTGGTGGCCAACCTTAATAACAACCCCATGGACAAACGGTTTGTCCCATTTGGAATGCGCCTGAACCAGACCCGTCGTTAAAAAAGCAACCGTAATAAAAATAAACAATACTGTTTTCTTAATGCTATGCATGTGTTTCTCCTGAAATCACCTCTATGTTACGTTTCGAATTCACCAGGGTAGTCACCAAATATGCAACGGATTCAACCTGACTCTCGCCCCATATGAACATCTAGAAAAGTATCGCGATAGCTGTAACTTATGACAGGTCAGACTTGGCGCAAATATAACTTAGCGATTAAATTAAGGAGTGTGTGGCGCAGGAAGCTCGCGAGAACACGAGCTTGCAGAGAAATACTACAATTTTCTGAAGGGGTAAATCGGTTTATGATTGAGTTCGAAGAGCGCCTAACGGGATGATATCATATCTCGGCACTCGTCCAACTACGTCTTCTAGAGGGCAAAAAAAGGGGGTGACCAACACTCAGTTAAACATTAAAGCGAAAATGCATAACATCACCGTCATTGACAATATATTCCTTGCCTTCCAAACGCCACTTGCCGGCTTCTTTAGCCCCTTGCTCACCGTTATATTGCACAAAATCATCATAGGCGGTAACCTCAGCTCGAATAAATCCTTTTTCGAAGTCTGTGTGTATCACTGCGGCCGCCTGTGGCGCGGTTGCACCTATCTTCACCGTCCAAGCTCGAACTTCCTTTTCCCCGGCGGTGAAATAGGTTTGCAATCCCAGCAATTCGTAACCCCCTCTAATAACACGATTTAAGCCCGGCTCCTCGATACCCAAGTCCGTCATAAACTCTTGTTTCTCATCATCATCAAGTTCAATAATTTCTGCTTCAATCGCGGCACAAACAGGAACAACCACCGCACCTTCTGTTGCCGCCTGCTGCTCAACCGCAGTTAAATGAATATTCTTTGCAAAGCCTTCTTCACTTACATTCGCAATATACATAACCGGTTTATGGGTCAACAAATGTAATTCGCTGAGATGCAAAAGATCTTCGTCATCCAATTGCATTGTTCGCACAGCGTTACCAGCATCTAAATGCGCGAACACTTTTTCGAATAATGCACACTGTAGCTTAGCTGTTTTGTCCCCGCTTTTTGCGATTTTTGATACCCTAAGAATCGCTTTTTCGACCGTCTCTAAATCCGCTAATGAAAGCTCCGTATCAATAATATCAATATCACGCAAAGGATCTACTGAACCTGAAACATGCGTAATATCGTCGTCCTCGAAACACCGAACTACGTGGGCTATTGCCTGGGTTTCACGAATATTAGCAAGAAACTTATTGCCCAAGCCCTCACCTTTTGAAGCCCCAGCCACCAAACCCGCGATATCAACAAACTCCATAGTTGCTGGCATTACGCGCTGCGGCTGGACGATTTTTTCCAGCGCACTTAAACGCACATCAGGAACTGGAACGATACCAACATTGGGTTCGATGGTGCAAAATGGATAATTTGCAGACTCGATTCCCGCCTTGGTCAATGCATTAAATAACGTAGACTTACCCACATTAGGTAGACCAACGATTGCACATTTGAAGCCCATACTTTTTACCTTATGGTGTTTTTGAACTCTGTTTAACTATGTAAATTCTGCATTGCTTTTTGGCGCTCACCGCGTATCAAGTCATCAATCACCGCTAACGCTGAATCAATGCTTTTCATTATTTCTTGTTGATCACTTATCGAAGGTTTTCCCAACACATAACTTGACACTAAATGACTTGCACCAGGATGACCAATACCTATTCTCAGGCGTAAAAAGTTCTTATTATTCGCAGACTGCGCAATAATATCTCTTAATCCATTGTGCCCGCCATGCCCACCACCTTGTTTGAACCGTAGCTTACCCGCAGGAAAATCAAGCTCATCGTAAACCACTAGAATTTGCTCAACGGATATTTTGTAATACTGCATGAGACTAGCTACAGCGTAACCACTGCGATTCATAAATAACATGGGCTTAAGTAAAAAAACATCATCGCCGTTAATGCTAACTTTAACCATATCAGCATTAAATTTTTTCTCTGGCTTAAAGGATACTCGCTGCTGGCGAGCAAGCGCATCGACAAACCAAAAACCCGTATTATGGCGAGTTTTCGCGTATTCGGCGCCGGGATTTCCAAGACCTATAATTAACTTTATTGGCTTATCCATACATGATCCTAGAATCCGCAGTTAAACGACATGCAGAGTGCGTTTTTAAGCGTGAAGAGCAAGACGCGATGAGGCGGAA
>CAZWUO010000327.1:0-2850 GCA_964636675.1 uncultured Ectothiorhodospiraceae bacterium | reverse complement strand
AACAATAGGTACCAGAGAGCAATTGTTTCTAATATACGAATAAGAACACTATAGAGATATTTCGTATGAATTATTGGTGGGGGAATAAATGGGACCACTGGTTATTTAAGTGACTTGGGGATAAGAGAACTTTAATTTCGTAAACATAATAATAAATGGAAAAGTAGAATGAAAAAATTCTGTTGGATTTATTTGATTTTGTTCGCGGCTGATTTTATCTTATCGGTTATTTCTACTTTTGCCTTAGATTGGCGGGATTACAGTGATGGATTAAGTACGCTTCTTATGCTTCTGAGCTCATTTGTTTTCGTTTTTGCAATCACGAAACAAATGCGACCGAGATGGCTTTTTTCATTATTGTCGTTATCCTATCTTGTTGTTTCTCTTTTATTCGGTATAGGTCTTACAGTTTTACTTATTCAGAAAATCGGTATTGACGCAATTCCCGAGGAAGTATCGCTTGAATTTTTAGCTTCACATTTTTCATGGTTTTGGTATGCGTTCTGGCCTTTAATAACTTATTTAGGCGCGCTGTCAGTTGTTGGCTTGAAGTTCTTTATGAAAGTCGGGGAACAGGTTTATGCTGAGGATTAAAAAAATAGGTACCAGAGAGCAGTTGTTTCTAATATAAGCAATGTCTATGTTCGACTCTGTTCCGTATTTATCTCTTACCCATTTATTTTTTATTCTGCTGAACACTAATGTATAAGCTTTCAACCTTTTCTCTTGCCCAGGGCGTTTTACGTAGAAACTTCAGACTGGACTTGACGGATGGATCCTTGGTGAAACACTTAATGTTGATACGTTTACCTAGGTGTTCCCAGCCATAATGCTCAACCAGCTTTTCGACGATCTGTTGCAGGGTGATGCCGTGCAGGGGATTGTTTTTTTGTGATGTGTTCATATCAGTAGTATACCTAAACTAAACCTCAAGCATCTTTTTCACTCGTTCAAGCTCCAACTCTCCGGAACGTACTCGTAGGCGAATGCCAGTTTCATCATAGACTTCTTTAATAACACGCATATTGGCACGGATTTCACCGATGACACCTTTTGCAGTGTAAGGAACAAGCAGCTCTTCTTCCTGCATATCACTTTCTGAAAGTGTCACTATACGTTCATGCAAAATGGCAATGTCGGCTGGGTTGCGAGACGATATCATGATGGCATCTGGAAACTCTTCTACCAGACTTTTTTTCTGAGCGTCGTTAAGCTGATCTGACTTGTTTAGCAAAAGTAACTTTGGAATATCTTCCACACCAATTTCTTCTAATACCTCGTTCACCACTTGCAGCTGCGAACGAAAGCTGGGATCGGCGGCATCAACCACGTATAGCAGTAAAGAAGCATCACGCGCTTCATCCAATGTTGAATGAAAGGACGCCACCAGATCGTGAGGCAACTTCTTGATAAAGCCGACTGTGTCAGAGACCAGAATGCGAGGCTGAGTTTCTGGCTGCAAGGCTCGCACTGTCGTGTCTAGGGTCGCAAATAGCTTGTCTTCCACTAACACTTCACTGCCGGTAAGCGCGCGCATGGTCGAGGACTTGCCCGCGTTGGTATAGCCCACCAGTGCCACACCAAATTGCTCGGTGCGCTGAGAGCGGCGATCTTTCATTACCTTTTCTACATCGTCCAGCTCACGGCGAAGCTCGGCCAATCGATCGCGCACTCTGCGTCGATCAATCTCCAAAGCGCTTTCACCTGTTCCTTGTCCCATAAAGCGCTCATTACCGCCATCGTCGGCATCCCGGAGCCGTGGTGCCTGATAGTTCAAACGCGCAATCTCAACTTGCAGCCGCGCGGAACGGGTACGTGCATGACGGCTAAATATTTCAATAATCACGCCGGTACGATCCAATACCTCTACACCCAGCGCATTGCCGAGATGGCGTATTTGCGAGGGGCTCAAGTCGCAGTCAAATATCATCACGTCGGCTATTCCGTCATCCTCAACAACATCCACCGAAGCCTTGTTACCGGTAAGCTTCACTAGCTCCTCTAACTTCCCCGTGCCAACAACCGTAATTTTATTGGTGGAAGACTGCCGTTGTGACTGGGTCGCAACGATACGAAACCCGAGGGTCGTAACCAGCCGCGTAAGCTCATCAAGCGACTCTTCCGCCTCAGCATCTTTCATCTTCGGGGTTGGGATGGATACGAGTAAGGCGCGATCAAGCGCTGCGCTTTTAGTGGACTTCATGACAAATCTCTACTGAATAGGGTATGGGTGCACATCCTACGCAATAAGTGAGGCCAGAGCGCACTTTTCTTTAATATTAGGCGTTATGGGGCGCAACCCCTCAATTTTAAAATACAAGTCTATTAATGAATTTAACTTTTGTTAAACTCACAAGCTGAATTTTAAATCATATTAAAAGCACCCCTTACACATGAATATAGAACAACGTATCGCTGATGAACTTGGTGTTAAATTGTCACAAGTTGAAGCCACCATTACATTGATTGACGAGGGTTCAACGGTTCCCTTTATTTCACGCTACCGTAAAGAAGTGACTGGTGGTTTAGATGACACGCAACTTCGTACGCTGGAAGAACGGCTAAATTATTTACGTGAACTGGAAGATCGCCGCACAAGCGTTTTAAAGACGATCGAAGAACAAGGCAAGTTAACGGACGCGTTAAAAAAATCACTATTAGAAGCGGATACCAAAACACGTCTTGAAGATCTTTATGCACCTTATAAAGTGAAGCGCCGTACCCGAGCACAAATCGCGCGAGAAGCTGGTATCGAACCACTACTCGACGCCATTATGGAAGATCGTTCGCTAGACCCAAGCGTTGCAGCAGAATCCTATATTAATGCTGAAACGAAGTTTGTTGATGTCG
>CAZWUO010000326.1:0-2851 GCA_964636675.1 uncultured Ectothiorhodospiraceae bacterium | reverse complement strand
TCGTCGAAGCGTTTGCGGATTTAATCGAATTAGGTGTGCCATTTTCAGATCCAATGGCCGAAGGTCCCATTATTCAAGCGGCATGTGAACGGGCACTAGAGCACGGAACGAGCTTAGCAGATGTACTGTGTATGGTAGAAAAGTTCCGCGAAACTGATTCGGTAACACCTATCTTATTGATGGGATACTTAAACCCTATTGAAATAATGGGGTATAAGGCGTTTGCACAACGCGCGGCGGCTGTTGGTTTAGATGGTCTTTTAACCGTTGATATGCCGCCAGAGGAGGCGGGTGATTTGTTAATTGAACTGGCTACAGCTGATATTGATCCGGTTTTTTTACTCGCGCCTACCACGACTCGGGAGCGAATAAAGACGATTACAAAATCTTCTAAAGGCTTTATTTATTATGTCTCACTCAAAGGTGTGACAGGTGTTAAGTCCCTGGAAATCAACTCTGTGGAAATGAAAGTTAATGAAATAAGAAAGCTTACTGACTTGCCGATTGGCGTAGGTTTTGGAATCAAAGATGCCGAATCTGCGGCACAGGTTGCAAAGCTTGCAGATGCAGTCGTCGTCGGCAGTGCCATTGTGAGTCTGGTGGCTAAGCACCAGGACGATGATCAAGAGATATTGGCTCAGGTCGCTTCATTTCTGCAAGAATTACGTTGCGCAATTGATATATAATGGACTGAATTAACGGAGCAATGGTTAGATATAATGAGTTGGTATGAAAAACTAATACCTAGTCGAATTCGTACAGATGCGACTTCGAAAGGCACTGTACCCGAAGGGTTATGGACAAAATGTCCAAAATGTCAGGCCGTTCTTTATCGGTCTGAACTAGAACGTAATCAAGATGTTTGTCCTAAATGTGAACATCATATGCGCATAGGCGCGCGAAGGCGATTAGAGTTTTTTCTAGATGAAAATAGTACTGAAGAAATAGCTTCAAATTTGGAACCTGTGGATGCGTTAAAATTTAAAGATAGCAAAAAGTACAAAGATCGTATTGTCCAAAGCCAAAAAAACACTGACGAAAAAGATGCATTGATTGTCATGCGGGGAACGTTAAAAGACCTCCCTGTGGTTGCAGTAGCCTTTGAATTTAGGTTCATGGGCGGTTCAATGGGTTCCGTCGTCGGGGAGCGTTTTATTCGAGCAGTAGACGTTTGTATTGCAGCAAGGATTCCTTTAATCTGTTTTTCAGCAAGCGGTGGTGCGCGGATGCAAGAAGCTCTTTTTTCTCTGATGCAAATGGCAAAAACCAGTGCTGCGCTCGGGAAGTTGAGTGACCATGGAATCCCCTTTATTTCGGTTATGACGGATCCTACGATGGGTGGTGTATCTGCAAGTCTTGCTATGTTGGGAGATATTAATGTTGCTGAGCCGAATGCTTTGATTGGGTTTGCTGGGCCACGTGTAATAGAACAAACAGTACGCGAAAAATTACCTGCAGGTTTTCAACGAAGCGAGTTTTTGTTGGATCATGGTGCCGTAGATCTCATTATTAGTCGACGAGAAATGCGTGATCGTCTGCATAATATTTTATGTCTGTTAACCGATGATACAAAATTCATTGCGCTTGAGGAAGAAATTGTTGAGGTCTCTGAGCTTGCTACAGAGCAAGAAATTGAACCTGAGGTAGAGCTTGAAGAAGAAGTTGTAGGTGTCGAAAAAGAGTGAGTTTTACCACGCTTCAGCAATGGCTGGAATGGCAAGCTCAATTACACCCTCAAGAAATCGACCTCGGGCTAGATCGTGTTTCGACGGTAAAAACGGCGCTTTGTCTTGACCAGCTTGCACCTGTTGTCATCACCGTCGCAGGCACCAATGGTAAAGGCTCAGTGGTAAAATTTCTTGAGGAAATCTATAACGCGGCTGGTTTTAAAGTAGGTGCCTATACGTCACCGCATTTAGTACATTACAATGAAAGAATCTGTATTAATGGTTCGCCTGTGTCGGATAAGCTGATATGCGATACGTTTAAAAAAATAGATGATCTAAGAGGCATGATCAGTCTCACCTATTTTGAATTTGGCACTTTGGCTGCGGCAGATATTTTTCAGCAAGCGGAACTCGATGTCGTTATTCTGGAAGTGGGTTTAGGTGGGCGTCTAGATGCCGTTAACGTTTTTGAGCCATCACTTTCGATTATTTCGAGTATTGGCTTAGACCATACTGATTGGCTTGGCGAAGACATAGAATCCATTGCGTATGAAAAAATGGGTATTAGTCGGGCTAATACTCCATTGATTTATGGGAACTTGCCACCGCTGCCATCGATAGACAATGCAGCAACAGCCCGCGGAATACCTCTTTATAAATACGGCAATGATTTCGCACACTCTTTAGATCAGAAATCGTGGACTTGGCAAAATAAAGCGCAAAAACTGACTGCGTTACCACCGCCAAAATTATTCGGAACTCGCCAGTTAATTAATGCTTCAATGGCTTTGCAAGCGATTTATTTGCTCAACAATGAATTATCTGTAGGTGCACAACATATTCGGCAAGGCTTGTGTAGCGCTAAATTGCCAGGGCGATTTCAGGTGGTGGCAGATGAAGGAAAGCCCGTTTTAGTTTTAGATGTTGCGCATAATCCAGATGCTGCTCGGGTGCTAGCGGATAATTTATACAACATCCCTAGACCCGGACAGCTGCATGCTGTATTTGGTATATTAAATGATAAAGATTTAGTGGGTGTGTTGAAAATAATGATACCACTTGTTGATTACTGGCACGTAGTTACATTGACTACTGAACGTGCTTTATCAGCTCAAGAAATTACCCAAAATCTTATTGGACTTGCTGTTCCGCAAGAATCTATTTCCTTGTATGACAATGTGCCT
>CAZWUO010000325.1:0-2856 GCA_964636675.1 uncultured Ectothiorhodospiraceae bacterium | reverse complement strand
CCAAATAATTCAACAATCAATAACTCCGTCACCTTCGAGTGGAATATCAGTGATGCAGACAGCGATACATTGATCTGCAAACTTGATATCGACGGGAATGGCGCGAAGGACTATCACATCAACAATTGCACCAGTGACAGCTCACAAACTCACCTCTATACACAAGCACAGACCTATCAAACATATCTGACTATTGAGGATGCTACGAATACGCCGGTGCAGCAAAGTGTGAGCGTCATGGTCGTTGATGAGCCATCCACTACCACTGTCTATCCAAGCACGGCAACGGCCTGGGTAATCCCCGGTTATCACGCCGATATTTATGATCCCTTAGACTATGCCATCTCCGGCAAAGAACAACTCATCGACTGGGAATTAACGCACGCCGATATTGCCTTTGGATCAAACTATACAAAGTCAGTCGCCAATAAAATAAAAAGCATCGGTTATATGTATACGCAAAAAATAGATTTCTCACCGAACACAGTCGGCGCTTCTCTGCGAGCCCATGCAAAAAATATTGGTGATAATTATGAAGATTACTTTCTGCATTTTGCAGAAGATACGATTGTTGAAATTAAAGCGCAAAATGCGAACCAGTCAAAATACACTCCGTTTAACCGCCACCCCTGGGTTGCAGGCTGGACCGGAGAGGAAGGGCATTCCGGTTTTTTGATTTGGCAAAGACCTCCTTATGCACTTAGCCCGTGGAAATCTTCTGACAAGGGAGGCTGTGTCTATATTTATATGCCCGAAAAATTTGACCAGGTATACATTGATTTAACAACAGTGGCGACTACGGGACGGCTGGAAGTGCAATATCCCTCCGCCATCAATGCTAATACGGGTGTTGCCAGCCAATGGCGTACGATCGATTCCAACATTACGGATGCCACCAATGGATTAAAAATGAGCGGCAGTATTAAATGGCTGCCACCTCACGATTGGCAACGAGCAGCGACCTATGACCCCGCAACCAACACCGGGACTTTTTTTGGTAATAGCTATCTCAAGCAAGGCGAAAAAACCTATGTGATCAAGCTTTGTCGAGCCGATGAAGACCTAGCCGACCAACCGGTCGTGCAAAATATCCAGATCAAAGATTTTATGCCTTACCTCAATGCCTCCAATCACCAACGTGTTATCTATGGCTGGGATGCCAGAAACGATAAAAACGCAGATGGTTACATTGATGAAACAGAGTTTGCCGAGCGCATTAATGTCAATGCATCGGCGAAATTTCGTTATGAATCACGCGTCACGCCATTGGGTAATATGTGGAGTGAAAGTTCAAATTTTCAAAGACCCGACTTTCTCAATCCAGCCTACCGAACCGCTATTGCCAAGATCATCAGCCAAGAATGGCTAGAAAAGGGGCTTGTAGGTGCCTATAATGATGATGTTTTCCGGTTGGACAACATCGACATCATCAGTGGCGGTAAAACCATAGAGCATGGGGTTCCGGTTAATGACGCAACTTTCAGGAAGCAGTATCAAGACGCCTTTATTGAAACCATTAATACCATAAAGCAAACATCAGGCAGCCAATGGGTCGCCGCCAATATTTCTGCCGAAAATCTTTTTGTGCGGCAGAATAGAAAAATGCAATATATTAATGCGTTCAGCACCTACCTGCGTGAGGACTATATACGTCCCGGAATAGGACTTAATGGTTATTTTGGTATCTCCAAAATGTGGGATATGTTTGCTTTAACAGAAAAAAATAAAACGGTACAAGTTATCGCGCACACAGGAAAATATGGAAACATTCCATTTTCCAATACGCAAGACGCCTGGGAAAAATATATTACCACCGGGTTGGCGATCTATTATTTAATAAATGTACCGGGTAAAACGGCTTATACGAGTTGGAATAGCAGTTATAACTATGGTTCTGGCAATACGCTAGAGGGAAATTTTTATACAGCGGGTGTCCCCAAAAATATCGCTTATCAACCTTCATCAATGCTGGCGGTGGATCTTGGTGAACCAACAGGGAACATTCAAACCTGGCCAGATCAGCTTGTCGCACCATTGGTTTATACGACAAAAGCCACCGACGATGATTACGCCGTGATCGGTGACAGCACTCAGTCTGTATTATACCACCCCGATATCGCAACCACCGAAAAAGTAGGCAGCGTCATTGTCACCCCATCAAATATGTATTATGCGTGGCAATCGGCGGAAACCTTATCGCTAAGTGGCGTTACACACCCAAAACAAATGATCATTGCGCGGGATTATACGAATGGCCTGGTTTTATATCATCTGGACTTTTTTGGGGGTGATGCTGACTTTAACACGGTCTCGCAGGACATTGAGCTACCCCACGATTATCATCGAGTCAACTATGATGGCAGCCTGCAAGCTGCCAGTAACAAAATATCCCTGACCGGTTATCAAGGTGTGATACTCATAAAAGCGGGCATCGATTAACCTAGAATCCGCAGTTGAACGACATGCAGAGTACATTTTTAAGCATGAAGAACAAGACGCGATGAGGCGGAATAGCCGGCTATTGTAACGATTCGCAACGATGCTATTCGCGCTTAAAACACGCGCCACAAACGGCGCCTGTTAGATTTACGGCTGCCCTTTTTTAGCGAATAAACAACATCAACTTTAACCGTTGAAATAATCAGCTCCTGATCTTTTAGCCTTAGGAGATAAATAATACTTTTCGTTGACTTAAACTCGACCTTGGCTCGCCCTTGACTTTGGTTTTCCCAGCACTGAATAAACACCGGGCTAGCTTGAGAATAAACGCAATAATTCCCGGCCTTGTTATACCCGTGGCGTTATATACCCGTGGCGTTATAGATTTAGGTTTTTAGTGTACGTCATATTCCTTTC
>CAZWUO010000324.1:0-2871 GCA_964636675.1 uncultured Ectothiorhodospiraceae bacterium | reverse complement strand
CAAGGTATGGCAGCCAATGCAATCCGGGTCAAAGGCTTTATTCACATCTTGAAGTTTATAAAAGGCTTCGGCATGGGACGTGCCAAACCAGACCTTATGCTCTTTTTGATGACAAGCTTTGCAGGTATTGTCACCCGCATAAGGAGACTCCCCGGTCATTAATGTTTTCTTCTGTGCGACACGTTTTACATAATCGGCTTTGACTTTAGCATTGTATTCTTCATACCAAACATCCATACGCGGCGGATCTAACACTTCTGGGGGCAAGACATGCACTTTATGCTGCCAATTTTTCACTTGCTTGTTGTTATCTAACGCAAAACTTAGCTCACCTAAACGCATGCCTCGTGACCCTGGTTGCAACACCATGGTATTTGCGATTTGTTGCGGCTCACCAATAAGCTCATATTTCGATTTAATCAGGAGAATATCCAGATTATCGAGGGGAAATGTTTTTTGTATTGAGTTAAGCGATAGATCAGTACCGAGAATAGTAACAAAACCATTTTTTTTATATTCTGCCATTGATTGAATCAAGGCTTGTCTTTTTTCACGGAAAAAAGGTGTTATGTCGCCCATGATATTTGGATTCGTTTGCGGATTTAGCCAGTGCAAATAAACAAACTTCTGCTTACCCCGTACAATTTCAATTTGATTTTTGAAATTCTCATCATTCGCCACAAAAGGCAGGTTTTGAGATCTCAAAAAATCCAAACCAAAAGCTAAATCTTTCCATTGAATACCTATGGCATCGTAGTTATTTGCTTTTAAGCCTTTTAGGATATATTCACTTTTAAGCTTATCTTGCGGCATTTCACTCACGATAAGACCGCCCGTAGAGATCAATAGCAGATTTTTATTTTTAACACGAAGCTCGTCTATTTTAGCTACCCGCCGTTTAATACCTCCTTTGTTGCCACCTTCACTACAACCGCAAGGCTCTAGTTCACCATCTAAATTTCCAGAATAGATTAAGGTAAAATGCTGGGCATTTTCTGCAACCTTGGCAAAAACACTCGTGGAAAAGGCAGTAAAAAAAATAACGCTCGAAAGCACGAAAGTACGCAAACTGAAGTTCATTAGTCTGTCCTTTGCAAATTCTAATGGGTATATATGACCAATGGAATAGCGATTTGTTTCGTTTATAAGCAATGCATTGACGATGTATTAGGTTAACGATACCCAGTCCGTTGGCTTTAAATATTTTGTGTATAACTCCGCTTCTGGACTGCCTTCTTCGGGTGACCAATTGTAGCGCCATTTAACCAGCGGTGGTAATGACATCAAAATTGACTCTGTGCGTCCGCCACTTTGCAAACCAAAAATAGTCCCGCGATCATAAACCAGATTGAATTCAACATAACGCCCTCGCCGATATAACTGAAAATCGCGCTCCCGTTCAGCAAACGCAGTGTCTTTTCTTTTATTTACAATGGGTAAATATGCTTGTACATAGCTATTTCCTATAGACTGCATAAATGCAAAAGACTTTTCAAAGCCCCACTCATTGAGATCGTCAAAAAACAAACCGCCTACACCGCGTGGTTCATTTCGGTGCTTGAGATGAAAATAGTCATCACACCATTTTTTGAATTTAGCATAAACTTCATCACCAAAAGGTAAACACGCATTTTTTGCGACTTGATGCCAATGTATAACATCTTCTTCATTGCCATAATATGGGGTTAAGTCATACCCACCACCAAACCACCAGATGGGTTCTTCATTTTCTTTTTCGGCGATAAAAAAACGCACATTTGCGTGCGAAGTGGGGACATAAGGGTTGTGCGGATGAATGACTAAAGAAACCCCAAGCGCCTGAAAATTTCTACCCGCAAGTTCCGGTCGATGTGCGGTCGCTGATGGTGGCAGGTTATTGCCAAAAACATGAGAAAAATTAACCCCAGCTTGTTCAAAAAATTTTCCATCGGCTAATACGCGAGTTCGACCACCGCCGCCGCCTTCACGTTCCCAACTTTCTTCAAAAAAAGAACCCTTCTCATCTTCTTTTTCTAATGCGGAGCAAATATTGTCTTGTAATTGCAGCAGGTATTCTTTCACTGCGTTAATGTCTGGTTTAACCATGTCTCTCCCTCACGCGCTGCGAATAATTTTATTATTTAGTGCATTTCTTATTTCTGTTGATTTTTTTTGACTTTGTATTTTTCCCGGCACGATAAAATCAATTTCGTGCGCTAAACGAATGCGCATTTGGATTATTGTTCTGCAAGGGGTACGTCCCGATTTATTGGCACTCGTAGATACAATCGGCTTACCAAATGCCTCGCATAATGCTGCGGCAATAGGGTGGGCCGTTACTCTTACAGCAATGCCTTCATGCGCTCCCGTTAACCAATCCGGGGCATTGTTACTCGCAGGTAAAACCCAAGTATGCGGGCCAGGCCATGATTGATTAACTCTGGCGATAACCTCAGCACTGAGTGGCGCAATATACTCGCTGAGCTGGTTAAAGTGGCTTGCGATAATAATCAAGCCTTTTGCAACTGGGCGATTTTTTATCGCGAGTAAACGCATCACCGCTAATTCATTCTGCGGATCACAACCCAAACCAAATACTGCTTCCGTAGGATAACCAATAATGCCGCCACAATTTATGATCTTGACGGCTTTACTTAATACAAAGTTATGCAAAAAATTTATCCAAGTTTAGCCTGTAACGCGGCATCTTTCTGCGCAATTGTTTTGGCGTTAGCAGCACGCTCGTCGCTCACTCGCTGGGCGAGCTCTGGATCACTAATAGCCAGCATCTGTGCGGCTAAATAGGCTGCATTTTTAGCACCTGCTTTGCCAATCGCTACACACGCAACAGGAACACCACCGGGCATTTGCACCGTCGACAATAATGCATCC
>CAZWUO010000323.1:0-2879 GCA_964636675.1 uncultured Ectothiorhodospiraceae bacterium | reverse complement strand
GGACACGCCAACCGTATAAGTCGCGATTAACGACTGAGAAAATCCTGCAAGCTTAGTACTAGCAACAGTCCCATTTATATCTCCCGGGCAGTTATGCGCATCTGTCAATGCAACTTTAAAAAAACCTGTACTAATCGGAGTCGTATTCTTGGTATCTGGCGATGAAAAGATGGCTGCACTATTACTGTCTGTGCCGACTGAATAATAATCTCCAAAAAACGTGTACATGCTATCGAAATTGCCATCTGTTAATGATGATTGAGTTGAGTTTTTGTAATAAGCTGAACCCGCGAAAAACCAGCATTTTTTATCGTCAGCAAACAGTACCCACGGCGTTGCATTAGCGTTTAAGTCTTTTGATTTGCTAAGTACCAACTTATAGAGTCCGCCGCAGAAATCTGCGGTTCCATCCGTGACGGCATGACCGATCATAGATTTAAAACCCTCTAATGTTGCAACTCGTGCACCTCTTGATGTCGATGCATTATCATCCACACGATAAAAAAAACGGTGCCCGCCGTCGGGTCTAAAGACCGCTACATTATTAGCAGCGTCCTCGTACGGAACAGTCCATCCAGCGGCTGATTTTGCGCCAAATCCATCCACAAGGCAAGCTTTTAGCAGTGCGACCATTTTTCCTGGTTCGCCTGTTAGCGTGGGTGCTCCTACATCGTCTGAACGTGCATAAATAAAGGCCATTAACTTATATCTCCCCGTATTTGTATTGTGAATTTATCCGTTGGGTCTATTGTGTTATCCCCCTGCTGTGTAGTGCGAATAAACCAAATGGGCTTATTAGCAGCGATGGTTTTAAATCTGAGTACATTCCCGATTGACCAACCACCTCCCCATCCTTCTTGGGGTACTTTAAAATAAGGTAAGCTGGTTTTTGAATTAATGGGTGCAACAAAAGTTCCGCCTGCCGCATCTGTCTGACCCGTGCCTATTTGCCCCACATTTTCGCCGATGATATCAAAGGTGGTTGTGCCATCAAAAACCAGAGCCCAATTTTCTGTAATGGCCCCTTCATTTGAAATAACAATAGGATAATCAATATCATTATATGTAGCTGATGCAGAATTCCCTATAGGCGTATCTTGCCAAACAGATGTCCAGGTTAATTGATCAAAAAGGTTAATATAGGTGCTTTTTAGATCACCATAAATTAATGCGGATGATACTTGTGTATTGGCGGCTAAAAAGGGCTGACTTAACGGCCTGCCTAGCGTAATCTCGTTTGTCGCTTTGTTAACACCCGTCACTAAACGCATATCCTCATGCCGTTTATGTGCGACGAGCGGCTGATTATAGGGTGATAAGTCGATGGCTGCTGCCATTGTGACTGAGCTAGTTGTTAAATCGACGGTGTATAAATCAGGATTAACGGGTACGTCATCTTGATCTAATAATTCAACTAATTGGTAATCTGTGCCTGTTAACGAGTACGTTGTGCTGGCTAAAGATGGGTTAGCGATGGCCTCTTGCGTTGTACTGTGAATAACGATTACATCGGATAACGTGATAATATCTACTTTTTTACCCGGTGGTAACGCCTTTGAATCCAACCCTATTAACTTAGGGTCTACATTTTCAGACCCTAGAGGAAATATGAATTTATCTAATGCGCTGACGAAAATGCTTGTTGCATCGACTAATGCATCCGTTGATAATTTTGTCACTCCGTAATATTCGTTTGTATTCGCATTATATTTTAATAATTTCATTATATCCGCCACCGCTGCTTCAGGATTTTTAAAATTATCTGAAAAAGTATAGACAGGCTGAGTCCAGTCTGTCGAATCAATGGCAGACACACTAAATGCCCCACCACTAATAATCACGGTATCATTTAAGCCAGGTTTATAAGTGACATGCTTAATATAAATGACAGTATCGCCAATCGCCGCGCTTCTCTCCATGCCCCATCGAGTATCACCAATTTCATCGTAAACGGCATCATCTATCGCCAGATTTGTAACCAGTGCAGTTGTTAGCGTTATTTTCATCTCTGGAAAATTATTACTCTGAATACTGCTAATCGTGTAATTATTGCTGGCTAATTTGATCAGTAGACCATTGTCAAATTCTGGGAATGTATCGGCAATATACGTAATTGCTGGCCTCATGACGGCTTTATTGCTAGCTCCTACGATGACTCTATCAATCGCCCAGGACGAATCGCTAGTATTATTGACATCAATAGGCGATTGTATAATTTCCTGTGCTTGTGATCGTGTATCAAAATCACTATTAGTCGTCATGATTAACAAATCAATGCCGGGATCTAACTGAGGCTCGGAAATAATCACATGGCTGCCAAAATAGGTTTCGTTTAATGCGGTTTGTACAGCTAAAAATCCTTTTCTTAATGAAACACGACCCAGCGTCCTGTCTAGACGACTAGACCCTGTAAAAAACTGGTTTATAACGCCATTTAGTATTTCTATGGCGGTGATTCTACCGCCGGAAAAGTCGTCATCAGTCAGAACTTCAGACGACATCAGTTTTATATCCTGCTTATTAATGGTCATGATTTAAACTTCAAAAAAGGTAAGGGTTAATTGATAATAATCTGCATCATCCGGGGTACTGTAATCAATTTGTTGCTCAGCCTGTATGGGTGAGTTCTCAGCATCAAACCGTACGTTAAATGTGCGACCATCGTTTAAGGTCAGTACACTATCCGCCATCACTTTTATCTCTTCATAGAGTAATTTCAACACAGAACGATACACCAGCCCGCTGACATTATCGCCTTGCAAGATGATTTTTCGTCCCTTCAATTTAAGATTAGAACGCACTAATAAAGCACCCGTGACAGAGTATTTTTTACCTTGTGCCACCGGACTTTCATTAAACTCATTCACCCAAATCAAGTG
>CAZWUO010000322.1:0-2906 GCA_964636675.1 uncultured Ectothiorhodospiraceae bacterium | reverse complement strand
GTCACGTTTTCATTGGGGAAAATGATATTAAAATTGTCATGAGCAACTTTGGCAAACAACTCTCTGTCTGCTTTTTCAACACCCATAGATGCCGCCACCGCGTTCAGTGCATCACCATGACCACGCGCCACATCTTCGGAAAACTCATCCATCATATTGGAAACCATCGATGGACCGCCATAAGTCAACGTACCCCCTGTTGAACAGCCATTGGTACCTGAGGTCATGCCAAACGTCTTGTTACCCGAGGTACCGTTGGTAGTGGTTGCGCCGAAGTGAGGTCCCAAACCAGACTGACCCTCAAACAACATGTTGCCCCAGCCACAATCCGGGCCACCCGGTGCCACAGCCAGCACCGCAGAAGATGAAACCAGTAAAACAAATCCTGCTATCAGTTTTTTCATATCGAATTCCCTTGTATTACACAGTAGTGATACCCAAAACGGCAAGCCAATGTCTAAAGCAAACAAACAGCAATGGCAACTTGACTATACCGCAAAAACAATAAACATAATTCTGACACTATTAGTTTTCGACGCCCGGTCTCCTGCAACGGCGCCATCGTCCTTGCCACCCACAACGGAAAAAGAAATAAAGGGGTGTGCGGCCGAGCAAGGTCGATTATTCCAGCGGGTGAAAATCCCGCCCCGGCAAGGCAGCCACCGGGTAGCAAGCGTCGGGCAGGCGGAGTAATCCCACAAATGTTAAGCACGACGTGCGCAAGGCAGCAGGCCATAAGCGTAAGCTGAATCCATTCCTCTGATCCATTTACGCACCAAAATCATTTTATCGTTACCAACAATTTACGTTATTAATCATGTTTGATGCTTGCACCCGATTTTGCAGTGCATAAAATGCACCCTGCCGGCCGGGCTACGAGTGAATGCATAGATTGAAGGCAGATGGGGTCGGACACGATTGATTTATAGTAGCTTTCGCAAAAAATCAAACAGCTCATTGACAGGTATTCATAACTCTAATAATCCACTATCTCTATCGTCTAAAAATGCACAGATTTTTTTCCGGTTTGTCTTGAGGTGAATTTCCAGTATCGCAAGACGACAATTGCCAATCGTTAAGAATACAACTTTAGGAGGAGGGCCATATCGTCGGACAAAGGCTAAATAGTCTTTGTCTTTGGTGACGATAGCATAACCCTCACTTTTGGCATATCTCCAAATTCGACTATCGTCTTCATTGTCCAGCCCGACGTGTAGAACATGTTTAACTCCGGGGAAGTCTCCATCAAGCCTGGCGGCTAGTTTGGGCGACAAATTTTCATCGAGAAGCAGCATCGCTACGCTGCGGCACCTTTGCTAATATGACAGGATGCATAGGCAAGAGCGGCCTTGATTTGTAATGCATTCAAGTTTGGGTGTTCTGATATGATTTCGGCCTGGGTCATCCCGTCTGCCAACATTTCAAGAATATCAGCCACGGTAATTCTGGTGCCTTTAATACAAGGTTTGCCAAATCTTTTATCTGGATTTACTTCTATATAGGGTAAATAATAGCTGCTATCCATTTGTTATACCTCTTCGACTGCGGCAAATTTTATACGTTATACAGAGGTTTAAAACCTAATACACTCATGAGGATAAAGCAAGGTTTGCTGTCAGGGAAATCGGGCTTAGGGACGTGCACGCAATAAGATCCCGATCTTGCATCTCATTTTCAGCCCGTCTTTGCCCGTTCTTCAATCACAAAAGTTCGAAATAAGTGCGTCGCGTGTATAAGTTATTCAATTTCCATTCCTGAGCGCCTTATGCAATGAAGTTCATGTAAAAGTGTATTGTCAATATCTCATTAATGGCAACGGGATAACCAGGCTACAAGCAATGTGCGCTGTTATGAGAAAGCATGTTACATGTCATCCACGGGATGCTGAAGTTTGATAAATTTGTCGAAGGAAATCATTTTTATGCTATTCCTGTGGAAAAACAGACTCAAGAAAATAGAGGAATATCTTGATTTTATCCTGATAATGAACAGAGTATCTGTCGGGTTGGAATCGGAGCAGCAGACTGATGGGGGGAGGTTATCGTCGTTATACAAGTTGCCGGTTTAACTGCCCGTCACATTTTTGGCAAAAATAATGTGTCTTGCCTGTTGATATTTTATTATGCCTGATTGTTGTCAGCTGATGCATCATGCAACCACAGACATAAGCAAAGCGACGTTGCTGTTTGACGGGTATTCCCGAGAGGTCATAATTTCCCGTGACTTTGGGCTCCACACCCAGTTTGTGCATAATGGCCTGCCACTCTTTTCCATGAGGCCGAATATTCTTGATGCCAAATAAAATATCCGAAACATAGTGCGCCACCTCATGGGGCACAGTCGTCGCCAGACTGTCATCAAAATATTTCGCAAAAATAAACGGATTAAAACGCAGGTATCTTTGCTTGTACTTCAGCACATACATACCCGAACTTCTGCCACGCAAATCGAAGCGGACATCAACGGGTTTGAATGCCCGCCTGAAGTGATGTTGGCATTGATACAATAAATCAGCAACGCGACCAATAACCTGCTGCCGTTGTTGCAACGTTATTGGATCAATAGTCAGCACTTGATTCATTGTAACAATAATTCATTATCATCCGTGTGCTCAAAAACTTTGCCGTAAATATCCACGATAGTGGTTTCTGAATAAGACAACCTGCCATTACCCACGGTGATATGATGTCGAAATGCTGTCGTGCGTGCATTGTCCTGCATAAAGGGCGACTGAATAATGCCCCATTGAGCATCATCCACATTGGCGGAAACCTCCAGTGTCACACTGCCATCCTCGTTTTTTGATCCTGAATGCTTCCCGCCAGCCAATACACAAACTGCGCGAGGGATAGTGAACGAGTGCATAATGGTTTCGCTGCGCGAGTCCCACATCCAGTAACCGGATT
>CAZWUO010000321.1:0-2924 GCA_964636675.1 uncultured Ectothiorhodospiraceae bacterium | reverse complement strand
TGACCCGACACCCTGGTTTTATGATGCGATTTATAAACAAACTGTCAATCGACCTATTGAAGCACTGCATGATATGCAGAAGGCGATTGAGTTGAATGATAATCGGGCTGTTTTTCGGTCTAAGTTGTTGTTGGATGAGGATTTGGCGGCTAGGAGTGCTAGTTTGGGGCGGATATATAATGATTTGGGGTTTCAACAAAGAGGATTGTTAGAAGGCTGGAAATCTGTTAGCGCTGATCCCGGAAATTATTCGGCTCACCGGTTACTTGCAGACAATTATGCTGCGATACCAAGACATGAAATAGCTCGTGTGAGCGAGCTTTTGCAGTCGCAACTGTTGCAGCCACTCAATATTACCCCTGTACAACCACAGTTAGGTGAAAGTGATCTATTGGTATTAAATGGCCTTGGTCCGCAAACTACTTCTTTCAACGAGTTTAACCCATTGTTTTCCCGTAACCGTTTTGCTATTCAAGCATCAGGCATATACGGAAGTAACGCTACTTGGGCTGATGAAGTTACACATTCAGGTCTTTGGAATCAATTTTCATATAGCATCGGACAATATCATTATGAAACAGATGGGTTTAGAGAGAATAATAATTTAAAACGTGATATCTATAACGGGTTTTTTCAATTCAAGGTATCTTCAAACCTGAATGTACAGGCGGAAATACGTTATAGCGATACAGATTCAGGAGATTTACCTTTGAGGTTTAATCCTGATAATTTTTCAACTGTGATTAATAAACAACTAAAGTCAAAATCTATTCGGTTTGGAAGTAGATATACAATAAACCCTAGTTCAAATTTGTTATTTTCATTTATTCGAAATGATCTTAAAGAGAAAACAAATGATTTTGTAATAGGTGATTTCAATGAGAAGCGGAACCAAACTGGATATACAACTGAATTACAATATCTTTTTGATAAAGATAGGTACAGCTTTATAATTGGCGGAAGTTATGTCAATGTTGATACAAATATTGATACATCACAATTGGCGATTATTATTCCAGAAACTGCTGATTTAAACACATTTCCGGTTGAGCCTTCGTTTGGGACTGTTCAATCAAAAAATAGCAATAATACAGAACATGAGGATGTTTATACATACTTTAAAATTAAATTATTTAATCAACTTGAAACGATACTAGGGGTTAGTTATACAAGAACAGAAGAAATATTGCCATTTGGTGTGCAATTATCCCGATCTCAGGTTAATCCGAAAGTTGGATTGATATGGACGCCTTTTGCGGCATTGACGTTTCGAGGAGGCGCTTTACGAACGTTAAAACGACCTTTAGTAACAAATAGAACAATTGAACCTACCAATGTTGCTGGATTTAACCAATTTTTTGATGATGAAACAGGAACAGATGCTTGGCAATATGGTTTGGCAGTTGACTATCAGTATTCAAAGACAGTTTTAAGTGGCATTAGCTTTACTAGGCGCGATCTCAACGTCCCCTTTGTTTCTGCCGAATCAACATTGATTAATAACAACCTTGTGTTCGAGACAAAGCTCGAAGACTCTGATTGGACTGATGAAATATTGCGCGCTTATTTGTACTGGACACCTTTTGATATCATTTCTATCACTCTAGAACATAGCTATGAGAAACTCAAACGTAGTGAAACAAATGCGGAGTTACTAAAAGAATTAAAGACCCATCGAACTTCCATTGGAATTAACTTTTTTGATTCTTCTGGTTTTTTTGCTAAGTTAAAAGGTAGTCGTTTTGATCAAAGCGGACAGTTTGTTGAGGCCTTATTAAAAACAGAGAATAAAGACCACGACGCTTTTTGGTTGGCTGATGCAGCTATTGGCTATAGACTCCCAAAGCGATTTGGAATATTTTCATTAAATATTAACAATATATTTAATGAATCATTTAATTATCAAGATACTGATCCAATTAATCCTGTTATTTATCCAGAGATGACAATATTTGGTCGCTTAAGTATGTCGTTCTGAATTTAGTTAATAAAATAATATTTATGAAAGTATGAATAGATTGATTAAAGTGTATCGAATATAATATATATAACAATGGGAGAGGAAACATGAAAGCAACATCGATTTTTATAACATTATGTTTTATTTCCATCTTTTTAGGATGTGATCGGCAGCCTGAAAATCCAATACAAATTGGATTAACAAAAGGTGGAAAAGTAAGAGTTGAAGCCTCGGATAAAAGTGGTATTAAACTAATATCTGTAGAAAATGAAAGGCTGATTCCTGAAAAAATTAGAAGTAAGGATGTAATTAAAGAAGAAACAATTACAATTAAGTATCTTGTAGGGTCATGCTACACTATTATAAGTACGAGTGGTGGCTTCGCATGGGCGCATCTTCCCGATCCATATTGTCCTCCTCACACACATTAAGAAAACAAGGAGAAAATGGTACTAGGTCTTGCAATCATACATTTACGTTACTTGATATGGAAATCAAGAGGTCAGTCAACTTGATCAGGAACAAGATTGTTCATGCTGGTTGACCCCATGTATTTTCTAATCACCAGCCCACGTAGTTCGGATAAGCGATAGCGTCATCCGACGTTTGTGGATGTGCGAAGGCTTCAATGCCGGATGACGCTACGCTTATCCGGCCTACGAAGTCCCAAGACCAAAAGAAGCAAGGGGTGTTATGGCCGAGCGAGGTCGATAATTCCAACGCGGTAACGTGCGGCAAATTGGTAACGCGGTAACGTGCGGTAAATCGTAGGATGCTGGTGAGGCACGAACCGCATCAATGGATGAGGTGATTCTTGCGTTGAAAGCATGTCGAAAACTCTGCGTGTTGTCGCGTTGTTGATCAAGGCCAATGTAAAAATCCAATTGCTACAAATTGATGCGGTTCGTACCTCACCACATCCTACCAGGGATGTTGCTACAATGATGCGACGTTTGAAAACCTG
>CAZWUO010000320.1:0-2937 GCA_964636675.1 uncultured Ectothiorhodospiraceae bacterium | reverse complement strand
TTTAAGCAGAAGTTTGCGACTCCTCGACAACCGGGTCTAGCTGCCTCCTCGGAGGCCGAAATCGAGTTAGTTAGTCCCTTTAGTGATGAATCGACTATTCGGGAATTAGAGTCTTTTTCGCATATCTGGGTGTTATTTGTTTTTCATAAAAGCGCTGACACTTGGAGTCACACTGTCAGACCGCCGCGTTTGGGCGGGAAGCAACGTGTTGGTGTATTTGCAAGTCGCTCAAATTTTAGACCTAATCCTATTGGCATGTCTGCGGTGAGTTATCATGGTTATCGAAAACACAAGGGAAGGATTTATTTAAAACTTTCCGGCGTGGATTTAATCGATCAGACGCCGGTATTAGATATCAAACCTTACCTACCGTATTCCGACTGTATCCCAACCGCCATCGCCGGGTATGCCAATGAGCATCCTCAGCAGGTGCTTGCGGTAAGGTTTTTGCCTAGCGTAGAGTATGTGCTGGCCAGGGTTATAGAAAGACATGCCGACTTAAAGCAGTTAATTATCGAGGTATTGCAGCTTGACCCTCGACCTGCGTATAAAAAGGATCAAGATGACCCTAAATGTTATGCAATCACCTTATATGATTACAATATCCGGTGGCGGATTGATGACGCATCGTGTGTCGTAGAGAGTATCGAGGTGGTGTAAAAAATTGGAGGATGAGGATGTACTGCGTGCAAAGTCTTTTGTTGCAAAAGCGTTTTTTATTCGCCGTATTTTTTCTGCTGTATGTATTGTCTTATTCAAGCTCAATTTATGCGGCTAAAGCGACCCACGGTGTTGGGTTTGAGCTGGGAAATCTCAGCGGAGTGAGTTATAAGGCTTGGCTGAACAAAAAAAAGGCTATTCATGCCACTATGGGCTGGGATTCGGCCGGTAGTGCGGTGATTGTTAAGACCGATTATTTAGTGCATAAAGAGGGTTTGTTTCCTCTTGAAAAGGGCAAGCTTACTTTGTTTTATGGCGCGGGGTTCTCAGCAAATTTTGAAATCGATATGGTGCTTACATTAAGGGCACCTATCGGTTTGTCTTACGCGTTTGCAAAAGAACCCTATGACATTTATTTTAGTTATGCGCCAGGGCTTGCTTTTTTACCGGGTTTTAAATTAGGTCTAGCCTATGGCTTGGGATTCTTGTATTGGTTTGAATAATGCGTCATGTTTATTGGCTGTTAGGGTAGCTGGTTTTCGTGATATTTTGTTTTAACTGACACGAGTACTTTGTCGATGATGGCACTAAAAAATAGCGCTAGTTTATTTCCGAGCTTTTTCTTTTCAGTATAAGTAATTTCATATAAATCATTGTCAGTGCTTTTTTTCAGCAGATAGTCATCGCTGGTTTTAAGTTCATCAACGAGTTTAATATTTTGTGCGCGTGAACCAAACCAATGCTCTCCGGTAGAAACCTGGTTAATATCGACGCTAGGGCGATGCTCTTTTACAAACTCTTTGAACAATAGATGAATGTCTTCGATATCTTCTTTAAATTTAGAACGCGCTGCATCGGTGTTTTCACCGAAGGTTGTCAAGGTGCGCTTATATTGCCCAGCGGTGACGAGTTCATAGTCGATATCGTGTTTTTTCATTAAGCGATTAAAATTGGGTATTTGTGCGACAACGCCAATAGAGCCGAGGATTGCAAATGGGGCTGCGATGATTTTGTCCGCTAAGCAAGCCATTAGATAACCCCCGCTGGCAGCGACTTTGTCTACAGATACGGTTAAGTGTATTGGGTGGTTTTTAAGGCGTTGTAATTGAGATGCCGCTAAGCCGTACGCGTGGACTAAACCTCCGGCGCTGTTGAGACGTAAAAAAACCGCATCATTTTCACGTGCTACGGTCAGTATGGCGGTTATTTCTTCACGTAAACAACTGACTGCCCCCGCTTTCATGTCGCCATGAAAATTGAGTACAAATATGCGCTTTCGTTGTGCGTCGTCATCTTGGTTTTTGTCGGCTTTTAATTTTGCTTTATAGTCTTTTTCTAATTGTTTGGCCTCAGATTTGGAAGCCATAAAGCCTTTGAGCTTTTGTTCGGTCTCATGGTATTTTTCATTTAGTTTTTTGATTTCTATATGCTCGCCTTTCTCTTCTTTGGAGCGCGATGCAAGCGCAAAAATAGTAATAATAACCGCGAGCAAACCACCGATAATGGTTATAGTTTTAGCTAAAAATAAGCCATAGTCACTTAGTAGTTCCACAGAAAGTCCTCATGAATTAAAATACCGATTTATTGATCAGCGTTTGCTGAGCAATCTGGCAAATTTACCATAATGCTTGCAATACTGCATCAATGGGAACACTGTTTTGGGATTATTTTGAGTTGTTAGGGTATATTTACTACACTGAGGATTATGCCTTAGGGTTTATAAATAGGGGGTAGGCGTGGCTGAAAGCATTACAATGACTAAAGCGGCAGAGAATTCATTCATTATCTGTGGCGAATTAGCCAATCAGCATATTATGGATTTTGTTGATCTTCTTGCAAACCAGAAGATTTCTTCACAAGATCCGCTGCTGATTGATTTTAGTCAATGTGAAATCGAAGACGGAATCACCCTATTGGCGACGATTAAGACCTTGTGTGCGCTGGCTAAGCATGTCCCACAGTTGATCATTAAGGGGGCGCCTGAAATTCTTGCATCGGAGTTATTCGGTAAATCGCACAATATTAGCCTTAGAAATACACGAGAGTCCGAATTCAATTGAGTTTTTGGCTGTGTCGAAGTTACTATTTTCGCGTTATCTAATATACTAGGGGTATGGTTTTACCCGCTTGCTAATGCTAATGGTATAGTTCGCTGGCATTTATTTTACCTCAGGAGAGACTAATGAAAAAACTAGGAATAACGAGTTTATTACTCGCAATTTTGCTAATAGGTTGTAGTGGCAAAGGTGTTCAGGAATGTGTGTTTCCGGATTCGCA
>CAZWUO010000319.1:0-2941 GCA_964636675.1 uncultured Ectothiorhodospiraceae bacterium | reverse complement strand
TGACCGGGGAGTCTCCTTATGCAGGTGATAATGCCTGTAAAGCTTGTCATAAAAAAGAGCATAAGGTCTGGTTTGGTACGTCTCATGCCGAAGCCTTTTATAAACTTCAAGATGTGAACAAAGCCTTTGACCCGGATTGCATTGGCTGCCATACCTTGGGTTTTGAAAAAAAAGGCGGCTTTATTGATCCAACACTTACTGAAAACCTCATGCACGTGCAATGTGAAAACTGTCATGGGGCCGCACAACAACACGTCGCGAGCGCTGGACAAGTAAAGCCCGCGAACAGTCACTGGCAAGCAAAAAAAATGTGCGTACAATGTCACGTGCAAAAGCATAGCCCAGATTTTAATTTTGAAACATATTGGCCAAAAATAAAACACGGTGAGTAAGCGATAGTGACAAATGCCCTACGTACTCATTTTTATTAAATAATAATTTTTGCGACCTTTTCTGAGCACAATGAACAAATTGTCGATCGCATCATGCAAAGAAACTCTTTGCTCGATACCGCTGGTTTTTTGGTTGTTTATGTAAACTCCACCGCCTTGGATGAGTCTCCGTGCTTCGCCTTTGGACTTTACACTTCCGGCTTCGGCCATCAAATCTATTAGGCTAATTCCTTGGCCTATGAGTTGTTCTTTACGGATGACGTATGCAGGAACATCAGCGAAGATGTCTGCAATGTCGTTTGCCGCTAAGCCATCTAACTCACCCCCAAATAAGACCTTGCTTGCTTGCTCTGCGTGTTGCAATGCTGCTAGACCATGCACGAGCTGGGTCATCTCTGCGGCGAGTTTTCGTTGGGCCTCACGTTCATGCGGACGTTCACTCACTGCTGATGCTAATGCGTCGATGTCTTCATGGGTAAGAAACGTAAAGTACTTGAGGTACTTAATAACATCGTTATCAGCGGTATTTAACCAGAACTGGTAAAAACGATAAGGCGATGTTTTTTTGGGGTCTAACCAGATCGTACCTTCTTCGGTTTTGCCAAACTTGCTACCGTCCGACTTGGTGATCAGGGGGAATACCAGTCCATGGGCTTTTTTGCTCGTGGCGCGTCGTATGAGTTCCATGCCCGAGGTTATGTTACCCCATTGGTCGCTACCACCGGTTTGCAAAATACAGTCGTGATCTTTAAACAGTTTCAGAAAGTCATAAGCTTGTAACAGCATATAGCTGAATTCAGTATAGGAAATGCCGTCTTCACGTTCGATACGAGATTTTACGGATTCCTTGGCGACCATGTAATTAATTGTAAAATGTTTTCCTACGTCACGTAAAAAATCCATGATAGACATATCTGCAAGCCAGTCGGCATTGTTGACGATTTTTGCAGGGTTTGTTTTGCTCTCGAAGTCAAGAAAACTCGCGAGCTGATTTTTGATGCAAGCGACATTATGTGTGACGAGTTCCTGGGTTAATAAATTGCGCTCTTGAGATTTCCCACTTGGGTCACCAATCATACCGGTGCCACCACCGGCAAGTGCAATCGGTTTATGTCCGGCTTTTTGTAATCGAGCAAGACCGATAATCGGAACGAGACTGCCTACGTGTAGACTGTCTCCGGTTGGGTCAAAGCCAGTGTAAAAAGCAATACTTTTAGTTTTTAGTAGCTCTTCTACACCTGCGGTAGCATCGAATACTAAGCCTCGCCATTTTAAATCTTCAAAAACATTGTGCATTATTGTTCACTTCAATTAGTTAGTAGTAAAATTTTTTTTCATTACCTGGTCGGGATTTAAATCGCCGATAACTCCATTGGTATTGATTCGGGTTTTGGACGATTAAATCTTGCACTGCTTGATTCATCTCGGTGATTGATTCAAGCTCATTGCAACTGGCAATCCTTTCATTAGTTTCGCTAAAGACCAATTTATAGCCTTTTGCATTTGGTAATCTTTCTGCGATGGCAAACAAAACAGGCGCTTTGGTTTTACATGCTAGCCTTGCGACTAAAGTCATCGTATTAGCAGGTAAGCCAAAAAATTCAGCGAACTCTCCGCCTTTTGCGCCAGGATCTTGATCAGGCAATAAGCCGGCTATTTCCCCGCGCCTCAGGGCGCGCATGAGTTGTTTTACGCCGCTGATATCGGTAGGAACCAGGGTTGCGTTTCCACGTTGTCTGCCATGTTCCATATATTGGCTCAGCGATTTTATGCGATGGGGTCGAAACATATTGGTCATCGGGTATTTTTCAGCCACATAGAGCGAGATAATTTCCCAGCATCCTAGGTGTGGTGATAATAGGATGATTCCTCTACCTTGCGCATAAGCCTGCTGAAGCTTGTCTTCTCCCTCGACTTGATGTAATAGCGCTAAGGTCTTGTCCAGTGGCCATAGCCACATAGGGGCCATTTCTGTCAGTGTCTTGCCTGACTCTCGCATACTGAGCTTGCAGAGTTTCGCCCTTTCCAGCACATTTTTTTCAGGAAAACATCGTTGCAAGTTAATCTCGGTCGTTCGCCTAAGATCCTTTGCATAGCGATATAATAATATACCGATGAAATTACCCACTTTTTGGTTCCATTTAAAGGATAGTTTGGCAAGTATCCATATTAATACCCGAATAAAAGGGTTGCGAATTTTTCGTCGCAGGTTTTTCAAGTGTGCTTGTTTTGTCAATTTACTTTCAGTGCCCAAAGATTTTAAAAATAATAATATAAACAATGGTCTAGAGCGTATCTCAGGCTGCCCCTGAGTATATGCTGAGGCATTTTACCTAATCTTGATAAAAAATACCGCATTGTGGCTTAGTTCTTAGATGGCTTAGTTCCTAGGTGGCTTAGTTGATGCCTCGAAGAGCGAGTTACGGATTTTAAGAGAATCTGCGAAAAATACTGAATTTAGCCCCTTGGTGTAGTCGGTTTGATTCGGCAACTGTATCTATACCCGTGGCGTTATAGATTTAGGCCTTATTACACGCCCTATTCCTTCC
>CAZWUO010000318.1:0-2982 GCA_964636675.1 uncultured Ectothiorhodospiraceae bacterium | reverse complement strand
TGATCTTGTCAAGCATTATTAGGTTTTAGCTGTAAGGGTCTGAACGGTTACTATTGTTGAGTTGAAATGCTTTGTATAGTCTTTAAATTTGGCATTGATAATAACTCAGCTTATCCGCTATTTTTCCCAATCACTGTTGTTGAAAGTGCTCATTTATATCGAATAAACTGTGCACTTTCGCCTTACTCTTGAACAAAATAGTGCCGTAGGCTGTAAGCACCCGTGCATAAATATTGTAACTTTTTACTTGTCTTTTTTCTCATCTTCGGCGGTGCATAAACAGTTACATAGCTCACTCTACAGCAAGGTTTTCCAACGCAGCTATTCGCAAAAAAGCGCGTGCACAGGATGCTAAATTTTCATGTACGGAGAGTATAATATATAGCGAGAACAAGAATGACGTTTTCTTGGCTGAGCAGATACTTAGGCTGATTGTGTTGTTTTTAAGAATTTTCTTCTCATTCCTGCAAACCAGATTAAACCAGAACCAAGTAACAAAAAGGCTGATGGCACAGGAACAGGTGCTAGATCTCCATTAATTTCATAACTGACAAAATGCTTAACATTCTGAGGAGCACCAGTGCCTATACCATTTGACTAGGTGATATTTAACATAGAATCCGATATAAAATTTGTCCACTGGAGGTCAGTAATTAAAATTGAAAATTGTAAATCCCAGTCGAAAGCTGGCAAACCAACATTCGTCGCTGTAACGCCAAGTGTATCAACATTATAAGAACCAAAATCAACACCATCAATATTAAAGTTTATAAACTCGTTTGATGGTTCGTTGTAATCGCCAACGGCATGAACATCAAGACTAATATTGTTAAAATTTTCAAATCCTGCTGTTGCATAATCTTTGGAATTTGATTGAGCAATAACAGTGATATTTGTTGTATCAGAAAGCAAAGTATCTGCATTTATAGAATTAATAAATAAACATAGGAATAATGCGAACAAAGCTAAATAACTTTTCATTGTTTTCTCCTGTGTATCCATTTTACATAAACGGGGTAGTCCCTTAGCTCCTCTAGATACAACATGTAGCATTCTCATATTTGATAAAAAACACTTGAACAGCAACTCCCATAAGCTATCAAGCATATTTAGCTAGTTTTATAAAAACACAATATGTTGTGGTAGGAGGTTCTAAAGGACTACCCCGTTTTACATAATTTAAACGTTAGACGAAGTACAACCCAGTAGCACGTCAAGTGTCTGGTTTTGTAATCAAATATTTAATTCTATGAAGTGCATGATTGCAAGGCCAGACCCCGTAACGTCATTATCACAGCAAATACTGGTTAAGCACTACTTTATTGTGCTTAACCGAGGCAACACATAAATCGATAGCCTCTAGCGTATTCGCTAGACTACGCGGCCCACCTTCCAAATCCTTAATCTTATCTGCAAAAAATGTTTCCACTTCTTTGCGGCGCTCGACACTACAGAAATAACTCCCTGTCCTAGCCACCTGCCCTCTGCGCCAATTCGGCATGCGCTCAATCAATCGATTGAAGTATTGTTTCACCCAATTCCAGGCTGCATCACGTGTTTCACTCCTCGCCAGTTGGCTATAGAGAATCGAATACCATTCATTGTCTCTGATTTTTGGTGATAAAATCCATTCGCGTGCCTCTCGCGCAAGCTCTTCATCAGTTGCGCTCCCTAGAGCAGATAAAATTTGCTTACGAAATGTCGCATCTCGTGACTCAAGCAAGTGTGTTTGTAGTGTATCTAGAAATGGTCGCCCCAATTCATTCACTGCCACTTTCAGCGCAGTGGTGATGGTATTCTGATCGATTCCATCCATATTTCGTTGATTGCCACTCTGGTATCCAACATAACCAATGGCATTTTTTATTAGTGCTTGACGCAATTTTGTCTGATTGGCAACCAGCGCTAAAAAACTCACTAACTTCTGGCGTAACTGGATGGTTTCCTGATTTGACAAACCTAAACCTGACAGTCCAATCGCATCAAGTTTGTTAGAATAGAGCGACTGTAGCAACTGTTTAAATACCGCTCGATTGTGTGGATCCACCAGATAGTTATCCATATTTCTGAGAGTACCCATCGGTGCTACAGCAACTTGCCAATACTCTGACTCAGTCATTTCAGGAATAGTCTGTAGATATTCGATAACACTTAACTTTCCAGCTGAAAATGCAGCATCCAGACTATCGGATGCTGACATTAGCTCTTCAATAGACAGTTCCTGTTTGGCAGATAGCAGTGCTTGCCAACCATCTGCAGGAAGTGACCAACGATAATATCCAGCACCTTGGCTATTGGGCATTACAAAGTCGGGACAACCGGTTTCTGGCAAGGTGATATGCTGGTTAACCTGCATGACTAATTGACACAGTGAATGGTCTTGACCATCAATATGGTACTTGACACACAAAGGGATATCCCATGTTTGTTGGCTTGAACCTTTGGAACCCAGGGGCAGATACCGCGATTGATTAATAGTGAGTGAAGCCTGCTGTTTGTCGCATTGTATTGAAACTGCCACAATTGGTAACCCAGGTTGCTCAAGAAAGCTTCTAAAGGCATTAGCTACTAACTGTGGCTTCATTCCTTTAACCTCCGCACTGATTGTGTTGATAAAATCATCGGCAGTGGTCGTTTGATACGCATACTGACTCAAATATCTTTGAATTCCACGACGGAAATTGTCTGATCCGATGAAACTCTCAAACATGGATAACACCGCACCGCCTTTGCTATAAGTAATGCCATCAAATGCTGATGCGATATCATGATTGCTCTCAATTGGCTGCCGAATCTGGCGCGAAGAAATCAGACTGTCGGTCGACATGACAGCCAGCGAATGACTTAGCAACGTTTTGTTAAAACCAGCCTCAGGTTTCAGGTTGTGGAGTGCAACAGATGCCATCCAGGTCGCAAACGCTTCGTTAAGCCAGATATCATCCCACCATTTAGGTGTCACCAAATTCCCAAACCATTGATGGG
>CAZWUO010000317.1:0-2987 GCA_964636675.1 uncultured Ectothiorhodospiraceae bacterium | reverse complement strand
CCGGCAACGCTTATCGCGTCAGTAATCTCACCATTTAAAACGCGTTCGACTGCCTCTTCAAGTGGCATCTTCTTTATTATTAAATCTTCAGTTTCTTCAAACTCGGTTTCACCTTGAGTCAGGCCTCTAGCTGTATAAACTAACCCTCGTTCGTCGGTTACAGAATTTGATGTGTGCAGTTTCATTAGCTCCTGCCAATCATCTGCAATTAAACCTGTTTCTTCTTTGAGTTCACGTTTTGCTGACAGAAGTGGGTTGATATCTAGCGGGCCGCCACCCATCGGAATTTCCCATGAGTAACAATCAGGGACGTAACGGTATTGTCCGATTAGCCAGGTGTTGTTGTTTTCGTCTAAGGGAATGATGCCGATGGCTAGATTTTTAAATTTTATTTTTCCGTAGTGTGATAGACCGCCGCCTGGATTTATTACTTCGTCTTCATGTAAAGACAGCCAGGGGTTTTCAAATATTTTTTTACTGGATTGTGGGTTCCACGGATTTTTTGTGGTGGGTAGTTTAATTGTCGTCATGCTTAAAGTTTATTCCGTGAGTGTAATAATGCGTCGGTGTCATTAATTATTGCACAAGTGGTTAAGAATTTTTAAGCTTGTTACCTCGTTATTACCAGTGTATTGCGCTTACATTTTTCGTTTTTAGTTCGTATATGACGGTAGCAAATCGGCCTACACGATTTTTTGCATGCTTTAACGGTACATTTATGTTGTTTGCATAGGCTTTGGTTTCGGGCGTGATTTTTATTTTGATGGTTTGGCAAAAGCTGCAAGTTTTGCTTTCGATGATGCCGTGCAGATCATCGTTCATCTGTATTCGTAATGATACTGACCGGATTGCATCATGTGTTTTGATGATTGCCTGATCGGCAGAGCTTAATACGCTTGTTTGGGAATGGGGGATAGCGTTTACTTGCGCGGTTATTGGCAAGAGTAATAAAGCAAAAAATGTCTGAATTTTAATTTTCATCACGTCACCTGTTATGGCTTTAGGGCGTTTTAAAAGTAATGGATTTTTTTGTTTAGTCTCATTTTAAAAGTCTTTGTTACTTAGAGGTATAGTGTCAGATATGCGCTTTATCAATATTTTTTGTGATATTTCTTGCGTATGTGATTTACTAATCTCTCTTGCTTAGAGGTATCGGCAGTTTCTTGTGAATGTTTAAAAAATACATTAAGGCTTGATTTTGTTATCAATAATGCTTTGCGTGGTGGCGTTTATTTAGCGCATTATTCGCTTTTTTAGGCTGTTTCTGGTTTTTCGCGAATTAGGTTTTATTTCGGATGGAGGTAATGGGTCTGACTGTATGGTATTGAGCTGAATAGCAATATTGCTTCGGACTTTTTCTATGTCGTACTCAGCTTGCAAGTGCATCCAGTATATTGCGCTACCGCCAAAATAAATGGCGAGCCGTGTTGCTGTGTCGGCTGTAATAGCACGCTTTCCATGAATGATTTCATTGATTCTCCTAGGTGGTACTTTGATGGCGCGAGCGAGTCTGTTTTGACTGAGATTTTGCGGCACGAGGTAGTGCTGTTGTAATACTTGTCCTGGATGTTGAGTGCTCATGGTTATAATGTAACGCCAAACGTTATATAACGCAACTCGTTATGCCTTTGATATGCTCTATTTTAGATTGTTTGTCTTAAGCCGTCGGGTTTCCACGCGGGCGCGATAACATTGGGCATGTCTGAGCGGTTGAGTAGGCGAGCGGGTGATAGCGTTAATTCACCGTATCGTTCATTAATATTGTCCATGGCGCAATTTAGCTTTTTATGAAGGTTGTTATTGGTTTTCGTACTGAATAAGTCCATCTGCATAGCGCTGGGCTGTGGGTCGAGGGCTGTGACCTGAATTTGGTGAATGCCTTCGTTTTGCCAATATAAGTCGAGGACCGTGCACGCCAGTTGGTAAATTTGCCGTTGATCATTACTGAATTCACTCAATCGACTTTTGCTGCCTAGCCAGCCCTGATCGGTGCGCAAGCCTATCCAGTAGGTTTTGGCTTCCATATCAAAGCGACGCATACGGATACCCACTTTGCTGCACATGTGTTGCAGGTAGGTGAGTAAAATGTTTCGGTCACGGGTATTAGGTGGCATTACCTTGCCGTGCCCGATGGACTTAGGTGCGGTGATGTCAGGGTGCAAAGGGTCGGGGTCTGCGCCTTGGCACATGTACCAGATACGCCGACCGAGGTTACCGAAACGTCGGGATAATACGCTGATAGGCAGCTTTTCCATGTCACCGCAATAATGCACGCCATGTGAACTAAGAAAATTACCGATGCCCTTGGCAATGCCGCAGAGTTCGGTCACGTGCACATGCTGCAAAGAAGCTTTTGCTTGCCAAGGTGGGATAACGGTAAAGCCGTCGGGTTTGTTGAGTTTGGCGGCATATTTTGCGGTGGTTTTGTCACCGCTTAAGCCTAGCGAGCATAAAATGCCTGACGCTTGATAAACCGTACGCTTGAGCTCACGCGCGGCCTGTTCGGCTGAGCCGTAGTATTTTTGGCAGGAAGTGAGGTCGACAAAGGCTTCGTCGACAGAAAAAACTTCGATATCGGGACATACGTCGATGAGTGAGTGCATGATGTTGCGTGACACTTTGGCGTATACCTTTGGGCGTGTCGAGCGCTGGACAAGGTGCGGGCATAAACGAAGTGCTTCCCCTACACGCATGCCGGTGTGAATGCCGAAAGCACGTGCTTCGTAAGAGCAAGTGATGATGCAGCTACCACGCATACCGTTAGTGATGGCGACAGGTTGGCCGAGTAGAGAGGGGAAATCGCGCTGTTCGATGGAGGCGAAAAAAGCGTTCATATCGACGAGTGCGATGGCGCGTTGCCAGTGCCTATTTTTTAAAACCTCTTTCCCAGAGGGAGAGGGGATAGATTTAGTATTTGCGTAATTGTCCAATTAAGACCCCCTGAATACGAACCCGACTGGCCTCGTACACCATTTCTTCCATGTCTT
>CAZWUO010000316.1:0-3014 GCA_964636675.1 uncultured Ectothiorhodospiraceae bacterium | reverse complement strand
TTTGAAGACATCAGGCAACGTCGGCATCGGCATCACCGACCCTGACATACGCTTGGAAGTGTTCGAAACAGTCGCCGCCGCACAACTCAAACTCTCCTACGACGCTACACGTTACACACAGTTCCAAACAAACTCAGTAGGAGACCTCATCATCGATGCACAAGGAGGTGATGTCTTCTTAAACGACGAGAACCTCTTTGTGTGTACAGGGGGCTCATGTCCAAGTGGCACACCAGCATCAACGGGAACCATCATCGCAGAGAGTAGGATAGGTATTGGAACTTCATCGCCACAATCTAACTTACAAATCGTTAACAACGTTGGAGCCGGGGCTTTTGATGCTTTCTCTGACTATCAGATCCTTCTGTATGATACTAGTGTCGCCACAACTTCATATGGTATCGGTATTGAATCAGGAACATTAGCATTTAACTCTAATGGGGCATACGACTTCTACATTCAAGGTGCAGCGGTTCCAGAAGTATCATTCACCAACACAACCTCCACCTTCCAGGGTGACCTTGTTATCGCCGGTAAGCTTGACGTCGACACTATCGACCCTGTGTACACCATTGATGGTGTTAAGTATGCAACGTATGGGTTCTCGACGATTGGGATTAAGGAGGAAACCACTCAGGTACTTTTCTTAGATAATTACAACGAGGAATCGGGATACTACGAATACGTTATTGATTTTAATAAAGTTGCGGAAGGCTCTGATTTTTGGCTTTTCTATCAGGTCACTAATTTTGGGGAAGAATGGAAAGACTTTGCAATAAACCTTACGCCGAGCTTTGATGGTCGTGTGTTTTACGAAAAGAACGTTGCCACCAACACGCTACGCATCTACGCAACACAGCAAGGGGAAGTTTCAGCACGTTTCGTTGCAAGTCGCTACGATACTGAGAAGTGGCCAAACCTCCGCCCTGACCAAGGTACAGGGTATAAAGGTCACGTGATAGAAGGGAAATAGAAGTAATAAGCTACAGGATACGCTATGTGATACTATGTATGCGAAGATACTTTAGGAATATGAGAATTAAAAGACATAAAGCAATCGGTACTGGTACTATCATTTTCCTAGTTTTATTAATTGGTATTCCACTTACATTTGCGTTGGGTCAGACGACTCTAACTGGAAATGTACTATTTCAAGGTAACTTAGCGATTACGGGAGCACTTTCCAAGGGCGGCGGTTCGTTTGTTATAGACCATCCACTCGACCCGAGAAACAAAATGCTCTTTCACTCATTTGCCGAATCTCCCGACGCCAAAAACTTATACGATGGTGTAGTAGTGATCGATGAAAATGGAGTGGCGGAAATACAACTCCCTGATTATTTTATGGCACTTAATAAAGATTTTCGGTATCAATTCTTTCCATTTGATGAAGCTATGCCAAATTTACACGTACAGCGAGAAATCGTCAACAATAACTTCACAATTGCAGGAGGTACACCTGGTGGAAAAATTTCATGGCAAGTAACTGGTATTCGTCAGGATGCGTTTATTTTGGCGAATCCAATAATCGTCGAAGTAGAAAAAGGTCCCGACCAATTGGTGGATAAAGGGGAATGTTTATTTGAAGAACTATGTCTATAACTACACGCACAACGATATATATATTTGCAGGTTTTATACTTTTGCTAATTTTGTTTGCAATGGTAGCTCGAGCACAAACAACCCTTTCAACAGATGTAACTATCGGCGACGGAACTCATGTGGCAGGAACCCTTTCGAAGGGTTCGGGAACATTTGCTATTGATCACCCACTCGATCCAAAAAATAAACTCCTCTTCCATTCATTTTTAGAATCTCCCGATGTAAAAAATATATATGATGGTATTGCGAAGCTTGATAGAAATGGTCGTGCGGAAATAATGTTACCTGATTACTTCTTAGCACTTAATAAAGATTTTCGTTATTTATCAACGTCAATTGGAGAAGCTATGCCTGGTTTGTATATTGAACGTGAAGTAGAATCTCAAAAGTTTTGGCTCGGACTAATTACACGACCCACGTTTGTTATCGCAGGAGGAACTCCGGGTGGTACTATTTCGTGGCAATTAACGGGTATCCGCAAAGATGTATTTATCACCGAGAATCCAATAATCGTCGAAGTCGAAAAAGGACCCGATGAACTTGTCGATAAAGGTGAGTGTTTATTTGAACCATTATGCGAGTAATTACATCTAAAAACTTATTTTATATACTTTTGAGTATAAGCATGCTATGTATGTTACCGTTTTTAGCTAATGCAGGGGGCGGCTATTCCCAAGGCTATTACCAAGGCTATTACCAAGGTACCTACTACAGTCAAGGCTACTACCAAGGCTATTATCAAAGTTATTACCAAGGTACGTATCAAACGACATTTTCTACAAATGTTGCAGCTAGCGGCGCCTTTGCAGTTACCAATAACATATCAAAAAGTTCCGGTTCTTTTGTAATTGACCACCCACTCGATCCAAAAAATAAATTACTTTTCCACTCATTTGTCGAGTCACCTGATGCTAAAAATGTATATGATGGTATTGCGACATTAAATGAAGACGGTTCTACTACTATAATTTTACCTAGTTATTTCGATGCTCTTAATACCGATGTACGTTACCAGTTGAAGCCAATAGGTATAGCAATGCCGAACCTTTATATAAGCAAAGAAGTTATTGATGGAGTATTTAATATTTCAGGCGGTGAACCTAATGGTCGTGTTTCTTGGCAGATTAGTGGTGTTCGAAAAGACCCATATATTCTTGCGAATCCAATTGTCAACGAAGTTCCTAAAACAAAAGAAACAATAGTTCCACGAGGAGAGTTTTTATATTCAAAAGGTTTCGATGATGCTCCATATGAGGGTCCTGACTTCTTTAGTCGCTTTATAAATTCTTTTTGGAGATTGTTCAATACGTAATCATTGACTCTTAAAAACCATGGTATAATTTTTAGTAATGAAGATTTTTTTGGAAAAGTTTGCTAAATACTTTAGTGTTGTAACTGTCTCAATGGTGGGC
>CAZWUO010000315.1:0-3014 GCA_964636675.1 uncultured Ectothiorhodospiraceae bacterium | reverse complement strand
GCTGCTGCGGCACTTTCCGCTGCAGCATCTCCGCGTAGCAACTTCATTGTCTCGGTCCCTGCAAAAAAGGCCAAGATGACGACAACAGCCATTACTAGATAGCGAATCACCGAGTTACGTGTCAGATTCATTGGTTACCTCTGCGTTCAAGGGTTTATTCAAATGCCTGGCGAGCATGGGCGTGAAATTTTTCTGCTGCTAGAAAACCGACTAAGCGTTTTTCCCGTTGCTCATTACCTTGGCGATCAAAAAACAGCATGCTGGGAGGGCCAAAGATGCCAAAGTTTTGCATGAGCTGTTGGTCGATTGCGTCATTAGCGGTTACATCAGCCTTGAGTAAAACGCCCTTAGATAAAACAGCCTGGACATCGCTCTGGGAAAATGTGTATTTTTCCATTTCTTTGCATGACACGCACCAGTCCGCATAAAAATCGAGAAATACGGGTTTGTTTTGTTGTTGCGCGAGCGCCAGCTCGTTATTTAAATCATCGAGAGATTTGATCTTCTTGAACGCGAGCTTATTGGCTGCTATTGCCGTCGAGTTTCCAGAAACTAAGGCACTAATACCCCGCAGAGGTTGTACTGCGTCTTTGGAATTCAGCGCAACACCGATTAACTGTAATATTCCATAGAACAATATAACGATGCCTAAGCCTTTCCATAGTTTACTCCAGCCGGTCATAGATGTGTGAGTTGCTTGCAATGCACCCATGAAAACCCCGGATACGATGAGTAAGATAGCCCAGAGCAACATCGCTACTGCCGGAGGCAATATTCTTTCCAGCATCCAAATCGCGACACCTAATAACATGACGCCAAATACCGCTTTAATGGCATCCATCCACGGCCCGGCTTTAGGCAATAATTTGCCCGCTGAAGTTCCGATGATAATCAGCGGTGCGCCCATTCCCATGCTGAGTGAGAATAGCGCGACGCCGCCTAGTACCGCATCTCCCGTTTGACCGATATAGATTAGTGCCCCCATTAATGGTGCGGCAACGCAAGGTCCAACGATCAGTGCCGATAAAAAACCCATTACCGCAACGCCCGCCAAACTGCCGCTTTTTTGTTTATTACTGATTTCAGAGAGCTTGCTTTGCCAAGCGCTTGGGATTTGTAATTCATAGAAGCCGAACATTGATAAGGCTAACAATACAAATACTAAGCTAAATGTAGTGAGTATCCACGGATTTTGGAACGTGGCTTGTAGGTTGGCGCCAAACAAACCCGCAAGTATTCCAGCTATTGTGTAGGTGAAGGCCATCGCGAGAACGTAAACCAGAGACATTGTGAAGGCTTTACGGGTGGTGACTTTTTTGCCCTGGCCTACGATAATACCGGATAGAATGGGAATCATCGGTAGCACACAAGGGGTAAATGAGAGCAATAGGCCTAGCCCAAAAAAACTCAGAATGATGCCGATTAAATTATCGCTTTTAATACTATTGGCGATACTATCTTGTTCCGACAACGTGCTGGATCCAATGACCGAACTGCTAACAGTCAGAGTGTTTGACGGCAAACCTAAGACGCCATTGGGCAATACAAACGAGCTTGTTCCGGACTGTGGTGGATAACAAAATCCAGCATTAGCGCAGCCTTGAAAGCCAACTTTGAGTTCGAGATCCAAGGCGCCGTTGATCGATCGATTCAGCGGAATGAGTATAGACGCTGTGTTAAAATAGACCTCCATTTCACCAAAAAACTCATCATGTTTTTTCTTCCCGACAGGATATACCGCTGTTCCTAAGCTAACACCTTCGCCATTGATGAGTGTAAATTCAAATTTATCTTTATATAAATAGTAATCGTCGGCGATATCCCAATGTGCTTTGATATGATTACCGTCAATGACGTCTATAGAGAAAATGAAAGCTTTCTCTGGAGTAAGAAAGCCTTGCTCGCCAGTAATGCCTATTTTTTTGCCGATAGTTTCAAGAAAAGACAAAGCAGAAGTCTGGGTTGACGGTTGATCGACCGGGTTTAGCTCACTCTTTGCACTGAGTAGTGCAAGCGTTTTGTGCTGGGTAAAGGGAGGGTAGCAAAGTCCTGCATCAGCGCAGCCTTGCGAAATTGTTTTTAGTTGCAATTCATGAATAGAATCGTCAGTACGGATAATCGGGATTTCGATAGGCACTTTGTTGCGAAAAATCTCAACTTTACCAAAAAACTCATCTTCCTTGATTTGTGATGCAGGGAATCGTGGCTCGCCTAGCTCAATTCCAGGTGTTTCAGAAATGAATTCGAATTTATCTTTATAGAGGTAGTATTCATCGAGTACGCTCCATTCTGCTTTTAAGGTGTTTGCCGAAATTGCATAGGCGGATAATTTGAAAACTTCTTTAGGTGGTAGGGGGTCTCTTTGATCAAACGCAGTTGCGCTGGCTAAGTTACTGAATAATAGATATAAAAATACAAATACATAGCTTCTCATTGGCGTTCTACAACTTCATTAATCCAGGAAAGATAGGGTGGTAATCCATCGCTTATTGAGACTGCGACAACTTCAGGTAGTTCATAAGGGTGTTCCTTATTTATATACCCTGAAATCGCGTTAAATCGATCACGCCGGGTCTTAATGATGAGCAAGGCTTCTTCGTGGTTTTTGATTTGACCCTGCCAAATATAAACTGACTTAACAGCGGGTATTATATTGACTCCTGCGACAAGTTTTTTTTCGACCAATTTTGTTGCTAAGTCCATTGCGATCTGCTGCGATGGGCACGCACTATAAATAATGATGAATTCTGAGTCTTGCATTTGTTATCCGTTATAACCATATAGTTAGTTAGCGGAGGATTGTACCGAGTCATTATAGTCATACCAATCTTTTCTGGGTAAAATGCAGTAACTTAGAATTAAGTCGCCGATCATGCGTGTTAATAGATGTTGCTATAAGGAGTCTGCCTAACCGCAGAACACACTATGCTACGAATTTTGTTCTTGTTATTTCTGCTGATTCCAATACTTGAAATTTATATACTAATCCAGGTAGGGGGGTTAATTGGTGCTAT
>CAZWUO010000314.1:0-3015 GCA_964636675.1 uncultured Ectothiorhodospiraceae bacterium | reverse complement strand
ATATTGCATCCGAGAATAATTATTCCGTGCAAGGCGTGTTCTTTAGAATTCAGGGTGTCTTGTAGTTACTCGCAAATAGCGAATTACAAGGTACGCGGCAACGATGGATGAAAGTGTTCAGCCTTATGCTTACGCAAAAGAGCGAGTTTTAATTCCCATTGAGTACTGCTATCAATCGATTCAGAATAATTGATTTCGCCCGCGATGCTGGTGGCTATCGGGATACCATTGCGATACAGAATACGGTTGCTCGCCAGACTCGCAATGCGTTTACCACCCGTAATGGAACCGGTTAGATTGAGTGGATCGCTCGCCGAGATTGCAATGAGTGTTTTGTCTTTATCTTGCCGCCGATTTTTTTTTAAGGCATTCATCGCATCCGGTAACGCAAATTGCTCACCCGCAAAACCCTGTACAAATCGCCCCCCTCGCAGCTCACCTCGCGCTTCCAAACGTCGGTAAACATATAATAAATCACGCCATGGTGGCAGACCGACTTCATTTTCAATGAGCTTGCGAAATACGATGCCATAACGATCGAGTAAAACACGCGCAATATTTTCGGCCACCGTAAAACGCGACGCCTGGGTTTCTGGAGGTGGCCCACGTAATATAGACCAACGCCCTGCTTGGGCAAGTGGTTCGTAAGCAGCATGTCGTTTGGAACGTCGACGTAACACTTTCTGCGGTGTAATCAAGGTGCGTAAACCACTAAAGCTGTCTGCGGTAATCAAACCCCAGGCCACCAATTCACCCAGGGCGACTTCCAGTTGCGCGCGTAATAAGCGAGTATCATCTAATAGTTCTTGGAAAAAACTCGCGCCCCATTGTTGCAAGCTGGTTAATACTTTTTTTGCACTTGCCGATAACGCAATTTCAGCGCAATTGACCAGCGGGCTATAATTTCTCCAGGCGGCCAATTGCGCACGCCGGATAAAACTGATGGGCGTACTTTTTACCGCTGGATTTTTTTGCTTTGCTTCCTTGCCCGAGGAAGATGCCGAGGAGGGTATTTGCAAACGTAACCAGACAAATTTTCCAGCTTGGCAAAGTTGATCAAGTTGTGACGCGCCAAAATCAGTCAGTCGGGATGGTAGGATGTCTTGCTCCCAACTGGCCGCCGCCAGCGGAATGCCTTCCAACTGTCGCAAAATTCTGTCCAAGGCTGCGACGCCTTCTCCGGGATCATCAAAACCATGCCAATGAAACAGAAAACGCATGAAATCCGCCGGACTCACCGGATCGATTTCGTTGCGCAATTGTTTCACGGTATAACGATGGATGCGCGCGAGCAGCCCACGCTCACACCATTGTATTGGCTTTTTTTCCGATGTAAGATCTTGTAAAAAATAACCTTGAATCGCAAACCCTTCTTGTTGTAGCTGCAGCAAACTGAATTCGATATCGCTGATTGATAGGCAAAGTGCTTGATTTAGCATTTCCAGCGTCACCGGGCCAAGACCTTCTAATCGACTACGCAGTACTTCGGTTAACGCGGAGGTTTTATCATTGTTTATGCTTTCAGTCGGTTGGATAACGGGATTCAATTCAGCATCAGAAAACAACGGTAATAAATCGTGTAACCGTTCGGCAGCAACCCACAGCTGCGAACCGTTTTGCAGCTTTAAAAGGGTACTGCGTTGTTGCTCTAACAAACGCTGCATGAGTGGCAACCACTCTTGTGCCATGCCTTCTTCGGCGGTCATAAAACCGAGCACCATTAAGCCATCATGTAATTCATCCGGCGTTGTGGCGTGGGGCCAGGCTTGTGCTTGCACTTTCTGAATCGCTTCGGGATCAAGGCGTCCAATATCGGCGGCAGCCACAGGATTGAGATGGCGTTGTTGTTGGATAGCCAGGGTTCGGCGCTCTTCTGCTGCGCCATCATCCAGAAATGCATAAGGACGTGCATTGATAATTTCCAAAGCCAATGGAGATGGCGTAGCTAGATCACGGGTGGTGATCTGAATGCGTTTCTGTTCAATGCCTTTGAGTAATTCAATCAAACCGTCAAGATCCATTAACTCGTGTAAACAGTCAGCCAGGACTTGATCGACTAAGGGATGTTTGGGGACTTCTCTATCACCCGCAATATTTTCAAAACAAGCCAATTGATCGGGAAAGATGACGGCCATCAAATCTTCGGCATTATTGCGTTGAAACGGCGCTGGGATTTTTTTCCCAGCACGATTTCGGGGTACCGCCAACGCCGTGTTGGTCACCCAGCGCCAGCGGATGGGGAACATCGGCGCCGCCAATAAGGCTTGAATCAAAATATCCCCAACATTGCCAGATTTCAAATACTGCGCAGGTTCATCCAACGGAAAACTGTGAGTGGGACCGAGTGACAAGATGACGTTATCTTCAGTCGCCGCGGCTTGTAATTCAAAATTAAAACGGCGACAAAAACGTTTCCGCAAGGCCAAGCCCCAAGCACGATTGATGCGCGAACCAAAGGGGGAATGAATCACAAAGTGCATGTCTCCCGTGGCATCAAAAAAACGTTCAAACACCAGGTGGGTTTGCGTAGGAATTACCGTCAATGCCGCTTTCACCGTCGCTAAATACTGCACCAATTGTTCTGCGGCACTCAGGCTTAAATGAAGTCTTTCTCGCAAGTAACCAAGCGCAGTATCTTGCCCGCGCTCTAGCTTTGCATCTAAGATACTGCGCAAACGCGAAACAGCCAATGAAAGCTCATCGCTACGCCCCGGTTTTTCACCCAACCAAAAAGGAATATTCGGTGGCTGGCCATTGGCGTCTGCGACAAAAACCCGGCCTTGTTCAATTTTCAGAATTCGATAGGATTGATTACCCAATTGAAAAATATCACCGGGCATACTTTCAAACGCAAAATCTTCATTCAGCGTGCCGACAAAAATTCCTTGCGGCTGCATGATCACATCATAATCGAACTGGTCGGGTATCGCGCCGCTATTCGTTAATGCCGTCAGACGAGCGCCTTTACGTGCGCGTAACTGACCGTGTACGGCATCACGATGCACATAGGCACTG
>CAZWUO010000313.1:0-3015 GCA_964636675.1 uncultured Ectothiorhodospiraceae bacterium | reverse complement strand
TACCCATCGGGACAGCTACACATGGGGCATGTCCGTAATTACACCTTGGGTGATGTCATCGCACGACAGCAGCGCATGTTGGGCAAGAACGTACTTCAACCTATGGGCTGGGATGCCTTTGGCTTGCCCGCTGAAAACGCTGCGATTAAGAACAAGGTGCCACCGGCTAAATGGACCCGGGAGAATATTGACTACATGCGGTGCCAGTTAAAGCGGCTGGGATTTGCCTATGATTGGGGGAGAGAGCTGGCCACTTGCGATGCTGACTATTATCGCTGGGAGCAATGGCTTTTTACCCAATTATTAGCAAAAGATTTGGTTTATAAAAAAACCGCTGCGGTCAATTGGTGTCCACACGACTTAACCGTATTAGCGAATGAGCAAGTGATTGATGGCTGCTGTTGGCGCTGCGATACTAAGGTAGTGCGCAAAGCAATACCGCAATGGTTTTTCCGGATTACCCACTATGCGGATGAATTACTCGCCGAGATAGATCAATTAGACGGGTGGCCGGAACAAGTCCGCACCATGCAAAAAAACTGGATCGGTCGATCAGAAGGCGTTGAAATCAAATTTGAGGTCGCTGCAAGCGATGATGTGCTTAAAGTATATACTACTCGGCCAGATACCTTGTTTGGTGTTTCTTATCTCGCGGTTGCGCCCGAGCACCCGCTCGCAGTAGTGGCAGCCGAAAACAATATCGCTTTATCTGCATTTATTAAAGAATGCAAAACCATGGAAACCGCGGAAGCCGCCATGGAAACCATGGAGAAAAAAGGCCTTCCGTTGGGCATAAATGCCATCCATCCTGTGACTCAGCAAGAAATTCCGGTTTATACCGCAAATTTTGTATTAATGGCTTATGGCGAGGGTGCGGTGATGTGTGTGCCGGCACATGATCAACGCGACTGGGAGTTTGCGCAAAAATATGCTTTGCCGATTACCCAGGTTATTAAGCCCTTGGATGGTGCTGAAGTCGATCTAAGTCACTCAGCATTTATTGAAAAAGGTGAATTGCTGCATTCGGGTGAATTTACGGGTTTGAGCTCAGACAAGGCATTTCAGGAAATAGCGGCGTATTTAACGCGCAAAGGTAAAGGTCAAAAGCGTATAAATTATCGCTTGAGAGATTGGGGAGTATCGCGTCAGCGTTACTGGGGCGCGCCTATTCCGGTCATCAATTGTAATAGCTGTGGTGTTGTCGCCGTGCCTGAAAAAGACTTGCCGGTTATATTGCCTACAGAAATTCAATTCGATGGTCTTGGTTCGCCCCTCAAAAAAATGCCTGAATTTTTTCAAACGAGTTGCCCAAAATGTGCGGGGCCGGCTGAGCGAGAAACGGATACCTTCGATACGTTTATGGAGTCGTCTTGGTATTATGCACGTTTTGCTTCGGCCAATAACAACACTGCCATGTTGGATGAACGTGCAGACTATTGGCTGCCGGTCGATCAATATGTGGGCGGAATTGAGCATGCTATTTTACACTTATTGTATTCGCGCTTTTTTAACAAATTAATGCGTGACATTGGTTTGCTCAATCGAGATGAACCCTTTAAAAATCTTCTTACGCAAGGCATGGTATTAAAAGATGGCGTTAAAATGTCTAAGTCTAAAGGGAATACCGTTGATCCAGAGGGTTTGATTGAGCAATATGGGGCAGATACCGCGCGTTTATTTATCATGTTTGCATCTCCGCCAGAGCAATCTTTGGAGTGGTCAGATGCGGGCGTCGAAGGTGCGCAGCGGTTTCTCAAGCGATTATGGAAAAGTGTTGCTGATCATGTGAGTGACTTAGATCAAGAGAATGTGGACTCCTTGGATATCAATACGCTGTCATCCAAGCAAAAAAATTTACGCCGTCTGGTACATCAAACGATTGCCAAAGTGACGGATGATTATGGCCGTCGGCATACTTTCAATACCGCAATTGCAGCTATTATGGAATTAACCAATGCGCTTGGGAAATTTGATGACTCATCCCCTCAAGGTCGGATTATTAGGCATGAGGCATTGAATAACACAGTATTATTACTGTCACCTATTGTGCCCCATATTGCACATGCTCTATGGCTTGCATTAGGTCATAGAAACGTGGTGATTAATCAATCCTGGCCATCGGTAGATGAAGCTGCATTGGTAGCTGATACGCTTGAAATGGTGATTCAAGTTAATGGAAAGTTACGCGCAAAAATTTCCGTAGCTGCAGATGCGGATAAGGCGGAAATAGAAACTATCGCGTTAAACGACGAGAATATTTTGCGTTATATTGAAGGTAAAAAACTTAAACGTATTATTGTGGTACCTGGTCGTTTGGTGAATATTGTTGTTTAAACCTTTAGAAATTGTTGATGTTTTGTTTGCATTTCCAGCCGTGATGAAAATAAAACATCAACAGGCCCTCATTAAACACAGTCTTCTGAGCATTTTTTTTATTTTTTTGCTAAGCGCGTGTGGTTTTCAATTGCGTGGCCTGAGTGCAGAGCAGTCAAATGTAATTGCTTCCATTGAGGTCAGTGGCGTGCAAGCAGGTCATCCTATTATGCAACATATTAATCGACTCTCAGCGATAGGCAAAGAGAAAAAACAAAGCATTCAGTTAGTCATATTAAACGAGCAGTGGAAAAAAAATGTAGTCAGCGTGAATCCATTAGGCCAGGTTCAAGAGTATGAGCTTCGCTACACCGTGTTATATGAAGTATTTAATGCGAATCGACAGCGCATAAAACAATCTGCTGAAATACGCATAGTGCGAAGTTTTTTGAATGATGTGAATAACCCGCTCGCCATCTCACGTGAAGAAGAAAAACTGAGGCACGATATCGTGGTTGAATTTGCAGAGCGTTTTCTACGTATGATCTCAGCGCCCTCTTTCGCTGAAAAAAAGATGAATCATGAAATTAAAAATTGAGCAACTTGCTTCTCATTTGCAGAAACCCTTAGCGCCTGTATACATGGTGAGTGGCGATGAGCCATTACAATTGGGCGAATCTGCGGATGCTGTCAGGCAAGTTG
>CAZWUO010000312.1:0-3031 GCA_964636675.1 uncultured Ectothiorhodospiraceae bacterium | reverse complement strand
TGAAATAGATTATCAAATACTCCGTCTAGTTGTTGATAAGACCCGGCAAATGCCGGGTTTTATTTTGAAGTATATTAGGAAATGTTATTGACCCGTTTCAAGAACAATCCGATACCTTGCTTTATTGGCAAGCAGTCTTTCTATAGCTTCATTTACCTGACTCATCGGCATTACTTCAGTTTGCGTTTTAATACCATATTTCGCAGAAAAAGATAACATATCCAATATTTCCTGCGGGCTACCAACATTGCTACCGGTAACACTTTTTTGGGTAAAAATAAACTGGGTGGGTAAGAATTTAAGCTCTTCCTGCGTTAGCCCTATAACACATAATGTCCCGTTTGGAGCCAGAGCATCAAACAATGTAGAAAAGTTATGACTGGCGCTTACCGTATCTATAATAAGGTCAATATCACCGGCTACTTCTGTTAATTCATTTGCATTAGAGCTGTTGACAAATTTATCAGCACCAAACTTTAGCGCTTCATCTTTTTTACTATCACAATGCGAAATTGCAATAACCTTCGCCCCCATTGCCTTAGCAAATTGAAGGCCTAAATGCCCAAGCCCACCTATGCCAACGATGGCTACAGTCATGCCTGTTCTTTTGATATGTCTATTAAGCGGTGCGTAAACCGCAATACCTGCACAAAGCAATGGCGCTGCATTTTCTGATGTAAGTTCTTTGGGAATATCATAGGCAAACCGAACATCGACATCAACTTTATCAGAAAACCCTCCTTTAGAATGCAGAATTAAAACCTCGACAGATGAGCATAAGTTCTCTTCACTTTGCTGGCATTGCTTGCATGTACCGCAGCTGCTAGATAAGAATCCAATGCCGACACGTTGACCAATAGAAAAGTTTTCAACTGAGTCACCTATAGCTTCAACAAAGCCTATTACTTCATGCCCTGGAACAACAGGAAATGTTGTTATTCCCAGGTCATCTTCCATAACATGGACATCAGTATGGCAAAGGCCACAATGCGTCACATTAACTCGGATATGGTTTGGTTTAATATCGGGCAAGTCATATGTAAATGGTTCAAGAGTTTGGCTTTTAGATTTTGCAGCATAACCCTGCGCTTGAATAGTCATTAGGACACCTCTTTTATTGTTTTAAACTTAGTATATTCTATTTCCATGTTATTAAAAACAGAGACTTTTGGATACTTTTAAGAAACCTTCCAGAAGCACATCTAAAGAACTAAGGGGGCAGGCTGCGCAGCATCCCTCTAATGGCTGGACAGCGATTTTAGATCCCCTCTGGCGCTCCACATATATTGGTTATCGATTGTACCTACGCCTACCGAGGACTACCAGTCTGCGTACACTCTCCTTGGCTGGCAGCGGTGGTATTGATTTATTGGCATCAACCCTACTATCATGTAAAGTTCAATAACAATAAACAGGCAATATCCATGACCGATCAAATAAAACATGAAAATCCCAGGTTAAAAAAAATGGTGCGCTATGAGCATATCAATGAAGTTTTTTTTATAGTCCTAGTAATACTGTGCTTTATTGGCGATATTCTGGGTGAACTGGCCGGTCATGTGGCTGTCTTTTATTGGCTATTGATGCTCCCCGTTTTTTTCATGATTACACTCCTTAATGAAAAAGCGAAAGAATTAAAAACCGGATTGTCGATCCCTCATTTCGATCGATTCAATTTTCTAGCCTGGCTTAGCGCTTTCATCGCCATACTGTTGATTTTATTAATTTGGCATGCGGGAGCTATTGAAACGCAAGGGTCTGCAATCGCCATTCATATTATCGTTGCCCACACCATGTTTATGCTGGGGATTCTGGTTGGGCTTCGTTTTTACCTGCTAGGCTTGTTCCTTTTTTTCTCAGCTGCAATGACGATCATGATGGAAGGCATTTTTGGTATGACAATATTACTCGCCATTCCCGTTGTCTTCCTGGGCTTTTATTTTGAAAAGCATTCGAGTGTTCCCAGTATGCTAAGACATAAAATTTCCGAAACCAATAGCAACCCATGATACCCATACCAATTTTCGATCCCGTATATATGAGACATGTTGAATAGCTAAGCAGAATATAGCACCTGGCAGGAGAAAGCTTCAGCCTAATTCAAGTGATACGAATTATCAACAACCCTGGGTTACATAATAGAACGTTTAAGGGTGGATTCCTTTTTGAGTACGAACTATCTTGAGAGAAACAACATGTTTAAGAAATTTATGGCCACATTGGTCAGTGCTACTATCGCCGCTAGCGTTTCATTTACGGTCCTGGCAGCTGATAAACCAACCATGGGCATTGTCGTAAAAATTGGAGGAATTCCATGGTTTAATGCAATGGAAACTGGCATAAAGGCACGTGGCTCTGAGCTAGGCGTTGATGCAACCATGATTGGGCCAACAAGTGCAGATCCTGCCCTTCAGGTTCGTGCTATCGAAGATTTAATTGCTAGGAATGTCGATATAATAGGTGTTGTACCTAATGATGAAGCAGCGCTTGAACCCGTACTGTCAAAAGCACGTGCTGCGGGCATCAAAGTAGTAAGCCATGAAGGCCCAGGTCTCATGAATGTTGACATGAACTTCGAGCTGGCATCCGCCGTAAACTCCGGTGAAACACATGCAGAATTGCTTGCTGAGAAAATGGGTGGAAAGGGTGAATATGCAATGTTTGTAGGTTCGCTAACCGTGCCTTTTCACAATGCATGGGCAGATGCAGCCAATGCCTATATTGCCAAGGAATACCCTGACATGAAACTTATTGGTGAGCGTTACGGGGTTGCAGAAAGTGTTGATGACAGTCGGAGAACAGCACTTGACCTAATGGCTGCCAACCCGAACCTAAGTGGCTTTTTAGCTATTGGTAGCCAGGGTCCAATTGGTGTAGGTCGCGCTATTGAACAACGTCGAAAAATTAGTGAAGTTTATGTGGTCGGGCCTTTTTCTCCAGGCCAGGGTCGTAACCTGGTTAAATCGGGTGCAATCGCGGGTGGCTTTATGTGGAATCCAGCAGAAGCTGGTCGTATTTTCGTTACCGTTGG